>QCSJ01000012.1 GCA_003211535.1 Synechococcus sp. AG-670-A05
GCATTGCCTTCCGGGCAAAGCAACGTCGCTTTGATGACTTTGACGGTCTGTTGGAGGAATCCAGCGTGAAGCCCGTACAGCGCGCCATCGTTGAACTGAGCGACGAGCAGGATCAGCCAGATCTGCTGCCTGGCTGATCGCTGCATCGTTGTGATTCAACAAGAGGGTCCCGGTTGGCGATTGGCCCGGGACCCAACTCGTAAACTGCATCCCGTCCTTATCGGTGGAGAAGGTTGGGCGTTTGAACTAACCGAAGCCGAATGGGTAGCCCTGGCAGATCTGGTGCTTACCCTCGAACGCCAGCATCGCGCGCTGATGGATCAGCTGATGGAGGAGGAGGCGATTGAGCTGGAGTTAGATCGCAGGCTTTGGTGGGGATGTCTGCAGGGGGACCGTGCCAGCTGGAGTCTGTCGGTGGTGCTGACCCCTGAATTGGGACGAGGAGCGGAGGGCCACTGGCCCTCACCGGCGAGTGCAGCGATGGTCGCGGCGATGAGAACGCTGTGGGACAAGAGCATTGATCAGCGTGACTGATCAATGGGCGCTGATTGATGTCTTCCACCGAGCCCAGTTGCCTTGTGCACAGCTTTTCCACAGGGGCTTGCCTTTGATGCGCCTGAGGGCTCGCTGTTGTGGAAAAAATGGTTTTCGTGATTGGTCTGCTTGACGACCGGAGCTCTGGGTTGAGTTTGCTCTCGGTTGGGGCGAGCCATGCCCAGGACTGCAGTCAGAGCTTTGATCTCAAGCGGAGACCGATGCGAACGGTGGGATTTGCCCCGCCCTTGACGCGGCCACGGCCATGTGGAGAACTGGTGAGCAATCGAGAGCGGCGCGATGCCTTATGAGTCTGAGTCCATGGCCACCAGCGACGACAGCGTCGTCAGCTTTCAGACCGAGATGCCGTTATTGCTGCAGCAGGCCATGACCCGGTTCATCGAGGAACATCCCAACTGGGATCAGTACCGCCTGGTGCAGGCGGCTCTGGCGGGATTCCTGGTGCAGAACGGTATCGAGTCCAGGGAAATCACCCGCGTTTATGTGGGCAACATGTTCAGGCGGGAAACGCTGCTGCATGGCGTTTGAGTCCGGCAGCAGGCCATCAGGATCAGCGCGCTGAAGGGAAGGTTCAAAAGGAGTCCCCCGGAGGTACCGTTCAGCCCCAGCAGATTGATCCCATTGAGCAACCCCAGCAACGCCAACACCCAGAATCCATTGTGTCGCAAGAGCTGCCGGCTGTGATCCATCGCCTGGAGCACGCGGTGGCGATGGTGCGCCAGCAGTGGCAGAGCCAGCACCTGGCTGAACAACCAGCACAACATCAGTGGCCCTCCGCTCACCACCACAAGTCCGGCCAGGGTGGTGCTTATACGGCCAGCAGCCCAGCTCAGGGTCTGGATCAGAGCCGGTCCCCCCAGCATCAGCAGCAGCTCGAACATCACCAAGCCTGTGGCCTGTCGCAGCAGCCAGCTCCAGCCAATCGGGCGCTAAGGCATCGACTCCTTCGGCAGCAATTGCTCCGTCAGCCGCAACAGGGCCAGGAGTGGCAGCAAAGAAAGCGCCAGGTTGGCGACCACCGCGAGATCCCCTAGCCAGGTAAAGCCGAGCCGGCGTAGATCCTTCCCAAGGACGGCCGGTCCGACGGCGCTGAGCAGCAGCGCTGTTGCCAGCCCAACGCAGCGCCACGGTGCCTTCCCGAAGCCGATCCAGGCTCTGGGAAGCAGAGTGACCAGAGGTAGCTCAGTAGAGGGGGCCAAGGCGCTCCAGCAGGTCGGCGGCGGTAGCATCTGGGACCGGCAGGATCGAGAGGCGGTTGCCGCGTTTGATTACCGGCAACTGTTCCTCGCTGTAGAGCTCCCGCAGTTGATCGAGGCTCAGCAACTCCTGGTACTTCCCCACAAAGAGAAGCCTGGCGCAGTCCCAGCGAGGTTGGTCGCGCTTGGATTTCGGGTCGAAGTACTTAGCGTCCGGATCGAACTGGGTGGGATCCACTAAGCCGATTTCCTCCACCTCCATCAGACCGATGATCCCAGGAGGCTTGCAATTGGAGTGGTAAAAGAAGACCTGGTCGCCGATGGCCATGCAACGCATGAAGTTGCGAGCCTGGTAGTTGCGGATGCCATCCCAGAGCGTGCTGCCTTCACGACGAAGATCCTCGATTCCATAGGCCTTGGGCTCGCTTTTCATCAGCCAGAAAGCCACAGGCCACTCCTTTCATCTTTGTTGTCATCATCCGCGCTTCTGCTTGGAAGAGTGAACAAATCGATTCGATTTGTCTCAGTTAGCACCGCTCTGGACCTGTTGGATCAATTGCTTGAAGTGATCGCCGCGGGCCTCGAAATCGCGGTACTGATCAAAGCTGGCGCAGGCCGGTGAGAGCAGCAGGTTGGAGGCTCCCAACGCGTCGGCGGACTGAACGGCATGGTCTACGGCAGCTGGAAGGTCCTTGCAAAGAGTCAGCGGTCCTGGGAAGCCTGCCGTCGCGATCAGCCCCTGCAGTTCCTCGGCACCAGCACCGAACAGCACCACGGCACAGGCCTTGCGGTGCAATTCATTGAGCCAGTCGCTGGCATCCCCCTGTTTGATGGATCCCCCGGCCAGCACTACCACCGGACCCTGCATAGCCCGCAGCCCCATCGCAGCTGCGTCGTAATTGGTGGCTTTGCTGTCGTTGAATACCTGTGTGCCTCCGACGCAGCCAAGCGGCTCTAGACGGTGAGCGACTCCCCTGAAAGAACGCAACCCCGCTTCAATCGATGCGGGGCTGAGGCCGATCTGCCGCGCAGCGGCGGTCACCAGCAGCAGGTTCTGGCGGTTGTGGGCCCCCGGCATGGCCAGGGCTTCGGCGGGGAACAATCGCTGTTTCCGATCGCGAACCCATCCTTCGGCGTCGATCCAGAGGTCGGCGGGGTGGCCATCGGGTTGCGCTGACTCCGCGCTGACCCAGGTGCCGCCGGTCCAGCTTTGGCGCTGCTGCCGCAGGTCGGGATCACCGGCGTTGAAGATGGCGTGGTCGGACCGTTCGAGCAGGCCCCGCTTGATGGCTCGGTAGGCGTCGACGCTGCCGTGTCGTTCCAGATGATCCGGGGTGAGGGTGGTCCAGATGCCGATCCTGGGGCGGATACGGTCGGCGGCTTCGATCTGGTAACTGCTGAGTTCCATCACCAGCCAGTCTGGTGATGGGGTTGACCCCTGCTGCAGGGTCAGGGCCATGTCGGCGGCGGACACGCCCATGTTTCCACCCATCGGAGCGGCCAGGCCGGCTTCATAGAGCACATGGCTGAGCAGATGGGTGACAGTGGTCTTGCCGTTGGTGCCGGTGATGCCGACCCAGGGGATGTGCTTTAGGGCGTCCCAGGCCACGGCCATCTCTCCATCTACGGCGATACCGTGCTGGCGCAATTGTTTGATAGTGGGGTGGTCCCAGGGGATGCCCGGACTGATCACCACTCGTTGCAAGTTATCCAGCCAGGGACGAAAGCTGTCGATGGCAAGTGGTGCCTGCAGTCGCACATCAATCCCCTGTCTTCGCAGCCCCTCTGCTTTGGTCTCCAGCAACTCACCCAGGCCGGAGTCGATCACGGCGATGGAGTGGCCTGAAGCCTGCAACAAGCGAGCAGCTCCTATGCCCGAGCGCCCTAGTCCGACGACGACGGTTTGGATCATCGAACGAAAGGGCGCAACTTGCTATACAGCCTACGGGGATGAATAGAAAAGATAAAACTTATTTTCAATGCGAAATTTCGGCTTCATTGTTGACTCTAGAGGCGACTTTTTGCTGATTTTTTATGAAATGGGCGATACTGGATTTGAACCAGTGACTCCTACAATGTCAATGTAGTGCTCTACCCCTGAGCTAATCGCCCAAAATGGAATCAACCGGCGTCTCTGCTGGTTGTTTTCTGAATATGAGATTAGCAGCAAGCCTGCCTGGTCTTCAGCGGCGCATCAGCTCAATCCGCCAGCGGTCCCGCTTGGTGAGAGTGCAGGACAATAGTTCAAGGCTGCCGCGACCCTGCAGCTGCAGGCGATCGCCTACCTTGAGTTCACGATTTCCCCGTCGGACCGGTGCCCAGTTCAGGCGCAGCCGTCCAGCTTTGATCTGGCTCACTATCTTGGAGCGGGACAGCCCGAATCCAGCTGAAGCGATGGCGTCAATCCGGCAGGAGGCCTCCACGGTTGTGAGCCGTTTCAGATTGCGTTGGGCCGGCAGTTGCAGCTGCCCGATTTCCAGCACGTCACAGTGAATCTCCACCTCCCGCAGGCGGCCGCAGCGGCCCCGCAGATGTTCGGCAGCGGTCGGGCTGATCAGCCCCTGCCCGCCACGATCGCCGCGAACCCAAAGATCGCCAAGATCCTCGGGTTCGGCCCCCATGCTGTGCAGGGCCCATCGCAGATCGTTGGGACTGATGGGGTCAAACAAAAAGTTGCCCTCAATCAACAGCCCCTGGATCGGGGCAATGCCCTCTACAGGCTGATCACAGCGATGGCAAAGCAGGCGGCAGCGTTCGGCTCCCGGATGACCGCCGTCGTGGTGCCAGGCCAGTTCGCTGAGGCTGCTCAATCGCTCCATCGCTTCCTCCCGCAAGGGCGCATCGACGAAGGTGCTCCAGGTTGGTTGCCATGTGCGCAGAACCAGTTCGGCCAGATCCAACAACGCCGCCAGACCCTCGGGATGGCGGGCCTTGGTCAGCAGCTCGTCCCGCGGCAGGCTCACAGATCGTTCAGGCGCACCACCTGCTGCGGTCGGTTGCGTTGCACCACCTGCCAGGGCGCTTCGATGCCGTTGGGTGTTTCCACCAGCACCAACCAGGAGCCCTCATCGCGTCGGTTGCGCAGGATGCGCACGCCGGCCTCGTTGTCGGAATCCACGCTGGCTGCGGCGGCGTAACTGCCAATCAGGCCGGAACCCATCCCCATCAGTCCACCGATCAGCACTTCCCCCCACGGCCCGAAAGCCGCAAAGGTGGTGAGGTTGGTGATCTTGGTGAAGGTCACCCCGGCCAGAAAACCGAACGGCATCAGCCAGCGGGCCATCGACTTCTGCCGTCGTTGACGGGTGAGATTGGGACTAAGGAGAGCCACGCTATCGATGGCGTTCCCCTCCGGCGGAATCGTCTGGCAGTTCAGCAGGGGGACGTCCGTGTCCCGCAGCTGCTGGGTCAGTCCTTCGGCTGCCGCTTGATCGGACAGAACCACGACGCAGACGGGCATTCGCACACAGCTTGAACGTTGAATTCTGAACCCTGTCCTGCGAAGTTCTGGGGCGGTGAATGCCGATCCCTACAGTTCTGCGCGGCAATACCGCGCCCAGCGATGTCCAAAGTTCTGGTTTCCGACCCGATTGATCAGGCCGGGGTCGACATTCTCAGCAAAGTGGCCCAGGTGGACCAACGTCCAGATTTGTCCCCTCAGGAACTGGTCAGCGTGATTGGTGACTACGACGGCTTGATGATCCGGTCCGGCACGAAGGTGACCGCTGAGGTGATAGCGGCTGCATCAAAGCTCAAGATTATCGGCCGCGCCGGAGTCGGTGTGGACAACGTGGATGTGCCGGCTGCCACCAAGCGCGGTGTGCTGGTGGTGAATTCTCCGGAGGGCAACACGATCGCGGCGGCAGAGCATGCCCTGGCGATGATGCTGTCCCTGTCGCGGCACGTGCCCCAGGCCCACGCTGGCATGCGTAACGGCAAATGGGACCGCAAGAAATACGTCGGCAACGAGCTCTACAAAAAGACCCTCGGCGTGGTGGGTCTGGGCAAGATCGGCTCCCATGTCGCCCGCGTTGCCCGGGCCATGGGCATGGAGGTGATCGCTTATGACCCCTTCATCGCCGCCGATCGCGCCCAGCAGATGCAGGTGCGACTCACCGAGCTGGATGAGCTGTTCCGCTCGGCGGATTACGTGACCTTGCACATCCCCCGTACCAAGGACACCGAGAACCTGGTGAATGCGGAGCTGTTGCGCACGATGAAACCCACTGCGCGGATTGTGAACTGCGCCCGCGGTGGTGTGGTGGATGAATCGGCTATCGCGGAGGCCATTGATAACGGTGTGATCGCCGGGGCCGGTCTGGATGTGTACGCAAGCGAACCACTGGCGGAGGACTCGCCACTGCGGGCGGTGGAGCGCGACCTGGTGCTCACCCCTCACCTCGGTGCGTCAACGGAGGAAGCTCAGGAAAATGTGGCCATTGATGTGGCGGAGCAAATCCGCGATGTACTGCTGGGGCTGCCGGCCCGCAGCGCCGTAAACATCCCCGGCCTGAGCGCTGAGATCATGGAGCGGCTGAAGCCGCACCTGCAGCTGGCGGAGACCGTCGGTCGCCTGGTGAGCCAGCTCTCCGGCGGTCAGGTTCAGGAGCTGGAACTGCGGCTGCAGGGTGATTTCGCCAGCCATCCCTCCCAGCCGTTGGTGATCGCTTCTTTGAAGGGTCTGCTGGGGGCGGTGCTGGGAGACAGCATCAATTTCGTGAATGCTTCGTTGGAGGCCAAGGCCCGTGGCATCCGCGTGCTGGAGGTGAAGGATGAGGCCAGCCGTGATTACGCCGGCGGTTCGCTGCAGCTGATCAGCCGCGGTGATCAGGGCAGCCGCAGCGTTACCGGGGCTGTGTTCGCCGATGGAGATCTGCGCATCACCAGCATCGATGAATTCCCTGTGAACGTGACCCCCAGCAGCCACATGCTGTTCACCCGCCACCGGGACATGCCCGGCATTATCGGCCAGCTGGGATCCATGCTCGGCGAGCACAATGTGAACATCGCGGCGATGCAGGTAGGACGCAACATCGTGCGCGGTGATGCGGTGATGGTGCTGAGCATCGATGACCCGATCCCGGCAGCGTTGTTAAAGACGATCATGGCGATTGACGGCATCGAGGAAGCCCACCCGGTGAGCCTCTGATGTGGTGGCGTCTGACGATGGCGTGTCCTCCTGAACTGGAGGAATCGCTGGTGTGGAAACTGACGGACCTCGGGCTGCACCGCCATGCGGTGCAGCATGCTCCGGAGACGCCTTATCAGAAGCAGCTGTTGCTGTGGCTCCCCCAGCCAGAGTGGCCTGAAGCCGAACGCCAGCAGCTCCTTGCCAGCCTGGCCCCCCTGGCGGAGCCCTTCAACTTGGAGCTGCCGAAGGGGCATTGGGACGATGTTGCCGATGAGGACTGGAGCCTGAGCTGGAAGCAGCACTGGCAGCCGGATCCGGTGGGGGAGGGCTTGCTGATCCTGCCCGCCTGGCTGGAGGTACCGCCGGAGCACGGTGAGCGACTGGTGATTCGCATGGATCCAGGCAGCGCTTTCGGTACCGGCAGCCACCCCACGACGCGGCTTTGCCTCGAAGCGCTGGAGCATACCCCACCCGTTGAGGCCCTGGTGGCGGATCTGGGTTGCGGAAGCGGGGTGCTGGGGCTGGCGGCCCTGGGGCTGGGGGCGACGGCCGTTGTGGCGGCTGACACCGATTCCCTGGCGGTGCGGGCCACCGGCGACAACCGCGAGCTCAACGGCTGCCCCGGGGATCAGCTGAAGGTGAGCCTGGGATCGGTGGAAGCCCTGCAAGAGCTGCTGGATGGTCGCCGCGCCGATCTGCTGTTGTGCAACATCCTGGCGCCGGTGATCGAGGAGCTGGCTCCAGGGTTCAATGCTTTGGTCGCCCCCGATGGACGGGCTCTTCTGAGTGGGCTGCTAGTCGACCAGGCCCCCAGGCTGGATCAGGTGCTGGGGGATCTGGGCTGGCGGGTGACCGCAAGGGGCTCACAGGGCCGCTGGGGTCTGCTTGAGATTCAGCGTCGCTGAGTCCTGAATAGCGATAAGCCAGGCTTATCAGTGGGTGCTCTCCGATTGGTCCTGGTCGGTTGAGGGCTCAGAACCCGCGGGATCAGCCCTTGTCTGCAGTAGATAAGGGCGGTCCTGCAGGACCGGCTCTCCGGGAACCTGTACGCATTCACCAAGTCATGGCTTCCTACAAGGTCACCCTGGTCAGCGAGAGCGAAGGTCTCAACAAGACCATCGAAGTGCCCGACGACCAGTACATCCTCGACGCTGCTGAAGAGCAGGGCATCGATCTGCCTTACTCCTGCCGCGCTGGCGCTTGCTCCACCTGCGCTGGCAAGATCACCGCTGGCACCGTGGATCAGTCCGACCAGAGCTTCCTGGATGACGATCAGATCGAAGCCGGTTTCGTGCTGACCTGCGTCGCCTACCCCACCTCCGACTGCACTATCAAGACCCACGCAGAGGAAGAGCTCTACTGAGCTCTTTACCCAGTTTTGGTTTGTCACTTCAACCACCCCTGCGGGGGTGGTTTTTTGTTGCTCAGCACCCTTGCATGACCCTGAACGCACCGCTGTCGCCGTGAGCCGTCCCGATGTTGAGGAACTGCTGGAAGCTGGCAGCATTCATACAAGTCCCGGCGGGCAGTACAGCTTCCGCGTCATTGGCCCCTGCTGCCGCTTGTTCGATAGAGAAGAGCTGCCGTGGCCCTGCTGCCGTCTGGCCTGGCGCAGCAAGGAGCCCAGCTGGCGCCGGGTGGGACGTCGCTTCGTTCCCGACCTGGCTGCGCGGCGTTGCCCCTCCTACGCCGTTGAGCTGCTTCAGCCCGGTTCACGACCAGCCGCCACGGTGCTGACGCTGTTTTCGGTGCGGTTCAGCAGTGGTCTTCAGGAATGGTGGTATAGCCGCCATCCCCGCTCGATGGAGCCCCGCAATCTCCTGCCTCCTGCCGCTGCTGAGCCAATAAAACCCTCGGTGGCTCTGAAGCCACTGGGGTCAGCGAATCTGACTGATCTCAGAGATCAGAAATAGATTTTGCCGCCACCCCAGGCCGTGCCCTGAACCTTGGGGGCCACCAGGATATAACCAGCCATCAGGCGAAGCTCTTCATCGGTGAGATCGCGCATGGCTGGATAAAGCTCAGCGTCGCGCATGCTGGGGTGCAGGTCGGCGATGCTGTATTCGCCGTCATAGGAGGTGGGGTCCTTCATGTAGTCCACCAGGGCGTCAACGTTGTCGCGGGCCGGGGTGGCGAGGGCCAGGGTTTCGGGATCGAGGCCAACGTTGTGGTTGGTCTTGGTGATGCCACCGGCATGGCAGGTGCCGCAGCTGGTGTTGAACACCTTGCGGCCGGTGTTGATCTCCTGCTCGCTGAAGGTCACCTCAGTGCCTTCAGGGTTGCCCGGAACGGTGAGGGTCTCGGAGTCCCAGCGAGCCGCTTCTACGGGGGACACCATCACCAGCCCGATCAGCACGGGAATCAGGATGAGAAGTCCCTTCAGGGATCGCTGCAGGGTTGTGAAAAGAGAGGCCATGAAGGACGCCGGGGATTGACGGACAAACCGCACAGAGCTCTTGTATCACGGCAAGTTGACCGTCCGTGGCGGAGTCACGAACTGTTGCAGCGGGGCTTCACGTCCAGGCTGAGGAAGTCCTTGGCCAGAACGGTGTTGGGAAAGATCGCCTGCGCTTCCTTCAACAGGTCATCGGGGCTCACCGGGTTGCCCGGCGCATATCGGGGACTGAGATGGGTGATCGCCAGTTGCCCCACGCCGGCTTCAGCCGCGGTCTGGGCCGCCATGGTGCTGGTGGAGTGCTGTTTCTGAAAGGCCATCTCCGCCTCGGCGTGGGCGAAGGTCGATTCGTGGATCAGCAGATCCACGCCCTGGGCAAGTTCAACAGCAGCGTCGCAGAACACGGTGTCGGTGCAGATCATCACGCTGCCCCCCGGTCGCTCCCGGCCACAGAGGGTGGTGCCGTCGATGATGCGGCCATCCTCCAGGGTCACGCTCTCACCGCGCTTCAGCCGGGCATACACGGGCCCTGGCGGGATGCCGAGGGCCTTAGCCTGAACGATGTCGAACCGCCCCGCTAGGGGCTTCTGGTCCACTCGGTAGGCGTAAGCCGGCACCCGGTGGGTCAGGGGTGTGCAGCGCACGGTGAGCGCGTCGTCTTCGAACAGCACGGTTCCCTGCTCAGCCGCCGGCCGTGAGCGGTGCACCTGAAGCGGATAGCCGATGCGGGTTGAGCTGGTGTTCAGGGCACCGTTGAGGAAGGAGTCGAGCTGATCGGGGCCATAGAGATCCACCCCCTCCTGGCAGGAGCCGGACAACCCCAGGCTGGCCAGCAACCCCGGCAGCCCGAAGACGTGATCACCATGCATGTGGGTGATAAACACCCGCCGCAGCTGCGACAGGCGCAGATCGCTGCGCAGAAACTGATGTTGCGTGCCCTCGCCACAGTCGAACAGCCACATCTCCGACCGCTGGGGCAGACGCAGGGCCACGGCGGAGACGTTGCGCGCCCGGGTGGGCACGCCGGAACTGGTACCTAGAAAGGTGACCTGCAAGGCCGCTGATCCTCAGTGGACATGCTGCCATCTGGCTGGCCCTGGACAGGCGGGGCACACTGGGGCGCATTCTGGTGTTGCGTGCGTTTCGCTCCGATCGTCACTCTGATGGGCTGTGTCGTCCTCAGCGCTATCGCTCCGCCAGCTGCTGCTCCCCTGGGACGTGAACCGCAGATGCGCGTGCTGGTCCAGGAGGGGGAGCGGCTCGCCCTGCGGGCCGACGGCACGCATTTGTTTCAGGTGCGGGGTCTGCCAGGGGGCACCCGCACATTGCGTAGCCTGGTGCTGAGCCTTCGTGGTGGAGCACTGCTGGCGGAACTGGATGGCGAGCAGCAGCGACTCCCTGCCGGCAGCCTGCTTCAGGTGCAATCCAATGATCCCCACGGGATCTGGCTGGGCCAGCGCCGTTATCGGGGTGAGCTGCGCCTCAGCGGCCGCGGTGGGCAGCTCAGGGCCGTCAACGCCCTCGGCATCGAGACTTATTTGATGAGTGTGGTGGGCAGTGAGATGCCCCATGCGTGGCCGCTGGCCGCTCTCCAGGCACAGGCTGTCGCTGCGCGCACCTATGCCCTCCAGCAACGCAGCCGGGGGGGGGGCTGGGACCTGAAAGCCACGGTATCCAGCCAGGTGTACCTGGGTGTCGAGTCCGAGACTCCGAGCACCCGTCAGGCTGTGGCCAGCACCCGCTCACTGGTGCTGGTGCACGGCGGCCGGTTGATCAATGCTGTTTTCCACAGCAGTTCCGGCGGGGTCACCGAGGCCAGCGGCATGGTCTGGCGCAATCAGCTCCCCTACCTAGTAAGCGTGCCGGACCATGACCAGCACAGTCCGATGCATCGCTGGCAGGAGCGGTTCGACAAGGAGGGGCTAAGCCAGCGTCTGCCGGAAACCGGTGGCGTTGATTTCGTGGAGGTGCTGAGCCGCAGTGCCAGTGGACGGGTCCGGCAGGCACGGCTGCAGGGGCCGCGGGGGTCACTGTTGCTCAGCGGCGCGGATCTCCGCCGTCGTCTTGGCCTAAAGAGCACCCTGGTGAACTTTGAGATGGTGCCGTCCCTGGCACCGCCGGAACCGCTTCCGGCCCTCCGGACAACGCCAGTTCAGGGCGGCTCCAGGCTTGCTCAGATCACGGCTTCGGTGTCACGCCCACGCCCACGCCCACGCCCACGCCAGGCTCTGTTGGGGTGGCTCGGCCGCGAGCGTCGGCGAGCGCTGCCGGGGTGGCAGCTGCTGGTGACGGGGCAAGGCCATGGCCACGGCGTGGGCATGAGCCAGTGGGGGGCTAACGGCCTGGCCAGGCAGGGCGCCGATTTCCGCACGATCCTTCGCCATTATTACCAGGGGGCTGTGGTTATGCCCTACCAACCGCATCACGACGGGTCAGTGGCGCAGACCTGGCCATTGGCGCCAGCTTGGAGGGGTTGACCCGGCACTGTCGTTGCCCTCTTTCTCCATCGTTGCGGATCCGCCGCGTTCCGCTGAGGTGTTGTGCTCAAGGCTGGTGTGCCATCTGGAGCAATCCCTCTATCAGACTCTTCAGAACCCGGCGGCCAGTCGGCCCCTGGGGTTGGCCACCGGGCGCACGATGGAGCCGCTCTATGCCGCCCTAGTGAAGCGCTTGCTGAGCTGGCCCCCGGATGATCTCGCTACCCTGCGGCGGAGCTGGTGCAGCTTCAACCTGGATGAGTACCTGGGGCTGCCGGTGGGCGATCCGCGCAGCTACAGAAGCTTTATGAACGATTGGCTGGGACGGCCGTTGGCGCTACCGGAGGGGGCCTTGCAGCTACCTGATGGGCAGGCCGCTGACGTGGATTCTGCCGCTCTTGCGTTCCAAGCCGCGCTGCAGGCCAGGGGAGGGATCGGCGTGCAGCTGCTGGGGTTAGGCAGCAATGGCCATGTGGGCTTCAACGAGCCCCCTTGCGGTCGGGAGCAACCCTGCCGTGTGGTGAAGCTCTCGGCGGCGACACGACAGCAGAACGCCGCCCTGTTCAGTGGTGACCCCGAGGCGGTGCCGCCCCGGGCTATCACCCTTGGGCTGAAGGAGATCATGGCGGCTGAGCAGATCCACCTGGTGGTCACCGGCTGCGGCAAAGCCCCCATCCTTGGCCGCCTGTTGGCCATGGATCGGCCTGATCCCGCCCTGCCGGCCAGCTGGTTGCTGGAGCACCCTCGGGTCAACCTCTGGGCCGATGCGGAGGCCCTGTCGCTCTCCTTAGCTTGAGCACCTGAACAAGTCGCTTCGATGAGCATCGATCCAGTGGGACGCCGCATGGAGCAGAGCTTTGAAGCGGAGCACTGGACGCGCTTCATTCAGGACTGTCAGGACATCTAGCAGCTGCGGGAGACGGCCCTGGCGTTGGTGCAGCAGCTGACGCAGCAGAGGGCCGCCAGCGCCTGGATGGCCAGCCGCGCCTCGGAATCGGAGAACGCCAAGTTGCAGATGCTGGCCCGGATGATCCGCCAGACCGACGACAGCAGCGAGGAATCCCCCGATCGGGGGATTTGATCCTGTAGCGAAAGACCGACAGTGTTGATCTCGACTTCGCTGAAGGATTCAGCCGTGGTCTTTCTGCCAGCGGCTGAGGCTGGCGGGGGAGAACTTGTGGCCGTGGCGGGCGGCCACCTTCACCACACAGGAGTTGTCCTTGCCGCAACGTTGCACCTCAGCACGGATGTTGTCGTTGCTCTGAACGCGGGACATGAACGTTTCCAGTTGCTTCATCGACATGGAATCGGGTCTCCGGAAGGGATGACTCCGGCCTAGCTACTGCCTCTGTGTGCTCCCGAACACGAAAGGATTGGTCCGGATTTCCACACAGCGTGTTGTGATTGCTTGCGCATTACTAGGTGTAAAGGTCCAGGTTTTGATCGAAGTTGAGATTGGTGCTGATGCTGCGCACGTCGTCCAAGCAATCGAGGGCATCTAGCAACCTGAGGCACTGGCGGGCGGTTTCGTCATTGCTGATCTCCACGCTGGTCAGGGCTGTCCAGCTGTGGCCCCACTCCTGTACCGTCCAGCCCTGCTGACGCAGACCGTCCTGCAGGGCCTCCAGGCTGGGGAAGGGGCCATGCACCGTTGCGGAGTCGTCCTCCAGCAGCTCATAGCTATCGGCATCGAGCTCCAGCAAATTGTCCAGCAGCCGCTCTTCATCGGCAGCCGTGGCCTGAATGCTCACTTCACTGCGGTGGGTGAACAGGTAGGCGACGCAACCACTTTCGCCAAGGTTGCCGCCGTTCTTGCTGAAGGCCAGCCGCAGATCGGCCGCCGTTCGATTGCGGTTGTCCGTGAGGGCTTCCACCAACACGGCCATGCCGGCCGGGCCATAACCCTCGTAGCGCACCTCCTCCAGTTGGGTGCCATCCCCCCCCTGGCCGGACCCCTTGGCGATGGCTCGTTCGATGTTGGCGGCTGGAACTCCAGCAGCCTTGGCCTTACTAATCGCCGTACGCAGCTGAAAGTTTCCAGATGGATCCGCTCCATCCCGTGCCGCCACCATGATCTCGCGACCGAGGCGGGTGAAAACAGCACCCCTCTTGGCATCCACCACCGCTTTGGTGCGCTTGATCTGGGACCATTTGCTATGGCCGGCCATCGCTTTTGAGCGCCCTGCAACGCTGCTGGCGCACGGACCCTAGCCGTTCGCATCAAACACCACCTTGGGTTGCAATTGATCGCCTTCCTGGCGCAGGCCTATGCCCGCCATGCTGCCGTCGGCATCGCAGACCACCACCGCATCGCCTGGGCCAGGCTCCAGGTTCAGTCGACGGCCACAGCGCCAGTCGACCTCCTCGCTCGCGGTGAGCTGGCGGCGGGGCAGATGCTTCAGGGCCAGCAGCGGTGACAGGGGTGGCGGAGGTATGGCGTCCGTTTCCGGCAGCGCCTGGGCCTGGTATTCGCTGAAGCCGAGGGCCTGGGTGCGGCGCAGTTGGGCCAGGCAGCCACCGCAGCCCAGCTGTTCGCCGAGATCGCGAGCGAGGGAGCGGATATACGTGCCGGCGGAGCAGTGCACCTCGATGGTCAGCTGCCCCCGGCTGGTGTCCCAGTGCAGCAGCTGTAGGCGGTGGATGGTCACCGGCCGCGGAGGCAGGTCCATCTGCTCCCCTCTCCGAGCGCGGGCATGGGCCCGTTCGCCGCCCACATGCACGGCGGACACCTGAGGCGGGCATTGCTGGATCGGGCCGCGGAACAGGTTCAGGGCGATCTCCAGAGCCTCGAGCGGCAGATCAGGCCAGTGGCCCTGGCGCAGCAGATCCCCCTCCAGGTCGTCGCTGCTGGTGACCCGTCCTAGCTGGATCACCCCCCGGTAGGTCTTCTCACCGGGGAGGTAGGGCAGCAGGCGCGTGGCGGGGCCGAGGGCGATCGGCAGGACCCCCGTCGCCGCAGGGTCCAGGGTGCCGCCATGACCCACCCGCTTGAGGCCATAGCAGCGCCGCAGACGGCTGACGCAGCTGTGAGAGGTGAGCCCTGCGGGTTTGTCGATTACCACGAAGCCGAAGGGGCCGTCCAAGAGTTGTGGTCGTCGTGACCCCAGACTGTTGCATCCCAATGGTCCAGCGACGCCATGCCCCAGCTCCGCAGCAGCCGTGAGGTGGATGTGTCCTTGTTTATGAAGGACGGCCTGGCCGTGAAGCAGCACCTGCAGCACTACCTGAATCTTTCTGCAGAGGAGTTAGAGCGGCGACTGCCCAGCAGCACCAACGACCTGGCGGATCTGCACCCAGGAGCCTTTCGGCCGGAAGACGCCACGACCTTCTATGAGGACACGGTGGGGACGGGCCACCTGCTGGAACTGGCGGCCTGGCACCTCAATAGTGCCGATTACATCGCCGACACTTTGCGGCTGCAGGGGATGACCGCCAGGGGACAGGTGCTGGATTTCGGCGGTGGCATCGGCACCCATGCCCTTTCCGCGGCTGCGCTACAGAAGGTGGATCACGTCTGGTTCGTTGACCTCAACCCCCACAACCAGGCCTTTGTGCATCAGCGGGCTGCAGCTCTTGGGCTCTCCGAGAAGCTCTCGGTGCACCGGGATCTGGAGTCCACCGGTAAGGTGCGTTTCGACACGGTGGTCTGCCTTGACGTGCTGGAGCATCTGCCGGATCCATCCACTCAGCTGCAGGCGTTCCATAAGCGCATGTCATCCGATGCCACCGCATTGCTGAACTGGTACTTCTACAAGGGCCACGACGGTGAATATCCCTTCCACTTCGATGATCCGAAGCTGGTGGATCAGTTCTTCACCACCCTGCAGGGGCAGTTCTTTGAGGTGTTTCACCCGTTGCTGATCACCGCCCGTCTGTATCGACCGATCTGAGCGGCACTAACAGACAAGCCCCAGTCACCTGTACGCGCTGGGACTGATCTGTCCATGGCTGCGATGGTGAATGTCAGACAGCGGCGGTGATATTGATCCTTTTGCGGTTGCGCAGGCCGCGGCGGATGGTCTCGAACTTCACCACACCAGCTGTGAGGGCGAACAGGGTGTCGTCCTTGCCGATACCCACATTGATGCCGGGCAGAATCGAGGTGCCGCGCTGGCGGATAAGGATTGAGCCGGCGGTGACGGTTTCGCCGCCATAGGCCTTCACGCCAAGGCGTTTGGCATTGGAATCGCGACCGTTACGTGTGGAACCTGTGCCTTTTTTATGAGCCATGGGTGGAAATGAGTTGGGGGCGGTGAGTGGAGAACCGGGAGGGTCAGCTAATGGCCTTGCCGCCCACGGCGATGGATTCAACCATCACCCGTGTGAGTTCCTGTCTGTGACCATTCTTGCGCCGCGTCTTCTTTTTCGGACGCATTTTGTACACGATCACTTTGGGACCGCGGCGGTGAGCCATCACCTTCAATGTCACGGTGGCGTCCTTGACGAAGGGTTGGCCCAGGGTGGTGCCCTTGGAATCCTTCACCAGTAGGACGTTGTTGATCTCGATGGTGTCATCAACCTCGGCGTGGATCCGATCCACGTCGTAGTAACGGTCTGCCTGGACCCACATCTGCGTGCCGGAGGCTTCGACGATGGCGTAGGCCTTGGACGAAGGTGCAGCGGCTGAATTGGTGGTCGCTTCCTCAGCGTCTGGGCTGGGTTTGGCTGCTTTGGTGTCTGCCATGGGGGTCGGACACGGTCAGGCTCAGCCGAAACCGATTCAGCCTGATCCGTAATCGGAAAACAAACGAAGATCTTCGACTCTCGAGGTCCCCGTCGTCAACATTCAGGAACATTTACTTCCTGACCGCCTGATGGCCAGGCCGGGCCTCACGATCGCCTTACTGCTCACCACACCAGCGTTGGTGGATGCCTGCCAGCAGTGGTTACCGGAAATGAGATACCACTCCATCGACTTGAGCGAGCCTGACCAGAGGGGGGAGAGGCTTGATCTGGTTGGGATCCTTGAGGCCCAGCAGGAGCAGATCGATGCGCTGGTGGTGGAGCAGCAACTCCTCGATGCCACAACGCGCGGACAGTTGCTCGGCAGAGGGTTGCTGTTCCCAGCTGTGGTGGTGGGTGAGGTGAAGGGCCATGTGGATTACCACTCCGAGGAGTTGCATCTCGCCAACGATCAACTGGCTCAGCTTGGGTACACCGTTGATGCAGCCATCTCACGCTTTTTGCGCCAGGGACGTGCTGATGGACGGGGAGACGGGGATGGACTGGCGTCCGTGGACAAGTTGTCGCGTCGCCTGCAGGAACGGCTTGGGTATCTCGGTGTCTTCTACAAGCGCGATCCCTCCCGTTTTCTCGGCAGCCTGCCCTCCGAGGAGCGGAGCGAGGTGCTGGACTCGCTGCAGCGCACTTACCGCGATCTGCTGATCAGCTATTTCCGTGATCCGGCAGCGTCAAACCAGGCCCTGGAGAGTTTCGTCAACACCGCATTTTTCAGTGATCTTCCGATCACTAGAACCGTTGAAATTCATGTTGATCAGATCGACGAGTTCTGGAAGCAGCTGCGACTGGAAGGTCACAAAAGCGAATTTCTTCAGGATTACCGCCTTGCGCTTCTCGATGTGATGGCCCATCTGTGTGAGATGTATCGGCGCTCGATCCCGCCGGACATTCCCTTATCGGGCTTGGCTGCCGGCCGGCACCGACGGGAGGCAGATCGGTCGGTTGACCAGGAGGAGTCGTCATGAGCCCACGCAAGACCTACATCCTCAAGCTGTACGTCGCCGGCAACACGCCGAATTCGATGCGGGCCCTCAAAACGCTGCGCAACATCCTCGAAACCGAGTTCCGCGGTGTCTATGCCCTGAAGGTGATCGATGTCCTCAAAAATCCTCAACTGGCTGAGGAGGACAAGATCCTGGCCACTCCCACGCTCTCCAAGATCCTGCCTCCACCGGTGCGACGAATTATCGGGGATCTGTCCGATCGCGAGCGCGTGCTGATAGGTCTCGATCTTCTGTACGACGAACTAGCCGACAACGCTTTCAGCTCGTCCTATCTCGATGCGGTGGATTAGGAGAAGGAGAGCTACACCGCGTCGATGGATTCAACATCGGATTCTTAAGCGAGATGGTGAACACTCTCTCCCTCCAGACAGACCTCCCTACGGTCCTTTCATAGGTGTTGCTCCATGCAGTTCCCCCCCGCTAGCGGCTCGACTCAGATGCAGGTGCAGAAGCTGCCCACCGGTATCGAGGGCTTTGATGATGTCTGTCAGGGCGGCCTGCCGATTGGTCGCAGCACCCTGATCAGTGGCACCTCCGGTACCGGCAAGACGGTGTTCTCCCTGCATTTCCTCCACAACGGCGTCAAGCAGTTCGATGAGCCGGGGATCTTCGTCACTTTCGAGGAATCACCGCTCGACATCCTGCGCAATGCCGCCAGCTTCGGTTGGAACCTCCAGGAGATGGTGGAGCAGGACAAGTTGTTCATCCTCGATGCGTCCCCAGATCCCGATGGACAGGACGTGGCTGGAAGTTTTGATCTCTCAGGTTTGATCGAGCGAATCAATTACGCCATCCGCAAGTACAAAGCCAAGCGGGTAGCGATCGACTCGATCACGGCGGTGTTCCAGCAGTACGACGCTGTCTTTGTGGTGCGTCGTGAGATTTTCCGGTTGATTGCCCGGCTCAAGGAAATCGGTGTCACCACGGTGATGACCACAGAGCGCATCGACGAGTATGGACCCATCGCCCGCTACGGCGTTGAGGAATTCGTTTCCGACAACGTGGTGATTCTGCGTAATGTTCTGGAGGGTGAGCGTCGTCGCCGCACAGTGGAGATCCTCAAGCTGCGCGGCACCACGCATATGAAGGGGGAATTCCCCTTCACCATGGGCACCCATGGCATCAGCATCTTCCCGTTGGGGGCCATGCGTCTGACTCAGCGGTCATCCAACGTGCGAGTGAGCTCCGGAGTGCCGCGGCTTGATGAGATGTGCGGTGGTGGTTTCTTCAAGGATTCGATCATCCTGGCCACCGGTGCTACCGGTACCGGCAAGACCCTTCTGGTGTCCAAATTCATCGAAGACGCCTGTCGCAACAAGGAGCGGGCTATCCTCTTCGCCTATGAGGAGTCCCGTGCCCAGCTGCTGCGCAATGGCACCAGCTGGGGCATTGACTTCGAGCAGATGGAGCAGGACGGACTGCTCAAGATCATCTGCGCGTATCCCGAATCCACCGGTCTGGAGGATCACCTGCAGATCATCAAAACGGAGATCGGTCAGTTCAAGCCATCCCGGATGGCCATCGACTCCCTCTCGGCGCTGGCTCGGGGTGTGAGCCATAACGCCTTCCGGCAGTTCGTGATCGGCGTGACTGGCTATGCCAAACAGGAGGAGATCGCTGGCTTCTTCACGAATACCTCCGAGGAGTTCATGGGGAGCCACTCGATCACCGACTCTCATATCTCCACCATCACCGACACGATCCTGATGCTGCAGTACGTGGAGATCCGCGGTGAGATGGCCCGGGCGCTGAATGTGTTCAAGATGCGTGGCTCCTGGCACGACAAGGGCATTCGCGAATTTGTGATCACCGGCAACGGCCCGCAGATCAAGGATTCCTTCTCCAACTTCGAGCGGATCATCTCCGGCGTCCCGCATCGGGTCACCACCGACGAACGCAGGGAGCTGTCCCGCATCGCTCGCGGTGTCTCTAGCGAGGATTAAGCCGTCTGTTCGGCACTGGAGCGACGTTCTGCCTGGAGCTGCAGTTCATCCACATCCGCCTGACCGAGTGGGAGATCAAACCAGAAGGTTGTACCCACCTCCGGCTCACTGGCCATCGAGATCCTGCTGCTGTGTTTCTCGAGGATCCCGCGGACAATCGACAGGCCGAGACCGGTCCCCACTTCGGTATGGACGGCATTTTCCACTCGGAAAAAGCGGTCGAAGATCCGCTCCTGGTCAGCGGCGCTGATGCCGCAGCCGGTGTCGCCCACCTCCACTCGCAACCGTGGCAACGGTGAGCTAACCGGGCAGCTGGGACCATCCTTTTCACGGTAAGGGGATCCCACTGGACAGGTGTCGGGCCAGGGGTAGGCCCGCAGGGTCAGGGTTCCACCGGAACGACTGAATTTCAGAGCATTGCCCACCAGATTGTCGAGCACCTGCAGCAGCAGATCCCAATTACCCAGCACCTCCGGCAGATCGTTCGGCGCATCCAGCTGCAGTCTCACTTGCTTGTCGTCGGCGTTGAGCCGGTAGGTGCGCAGGGTCTGCTCCATCGCGGGGAGAAGATTCATCGACTCAAGCTGAACGGTGCGGCCGGACTCCAGGCGTGAGAGGTCGAGCACGTCATTAACGAGCCGGGTGAGCCGATCGGTTTCGTCATTGGCGACGCCAAGAAATTCCTTCTGTTCCACTGCACTGAGCTGGTCACCAAGGTCGTGAAGCGTTTCGACGTAGCTCTTGATGTTGAACAGCGGCGTTCTCAGTTCATGTGAGACATTACTGATGAAACGACTCTGGGCTGCATTTAGTTCCACCTCTCTCGTGAGGTCCTGCACAGTGACGGCGATGCCCTTGAGGGATTCGCCGCTGGCATCGCGGACGGCCTGCATCACGATGCGAAGGGTGCGGCTCGGTTCACCAACGCTGCAGCGCAGGTCCTCACTGTCAGCTCCACTGATCAGCAGCAGATCGAGGGGGGCCTGGAGTTCGATTGCCAGCAGGTCCGGCAGTTCGGCCACCAACTCTTGGCCTTCCAGCTTGCGGCCTTCCCAGCGGAACAGACGCCGGGCGGTGGGGTTGACCAGCACGATCCGGCCTTGCTCATCCAGAAGAATGGCGCCGTCCGCCATGGTGGCGATCAACGACTGCTGCTTCACCTGAGCTGCAGTCAGCTCCTCGATGTTGGCCTCGTCGTAGGCCTCGAGCTGGGAGGCCATCGCGTTGAAGCCAGTGAGCAGCTCCCCCAGTTCTCCACCGACCGGCATGTCGATGCGGGCCTGAAAGTTGCCGAGGGAGATCAATCGCACCCCCCGCAGCAGTTCCTTCACCGGCCGCGTGATGGTGAGGGCGTTGAACACCGCACCCAGGATCACCAGCACCCAGATCGATATGAACACCGCCACGGTCACCTCCCGGGTTAGGGCGGCACTGGCCAGCGCCGTTTCATTCGGGTTCACCCCTAAACCGAGCACGCCGTAGTAGCGGCCGTTTCGGATCAGGGGGACGAACACATCCGTGACCCGGCCCTGGGGGGTGAGGTGTTGCCTCACCAGGGGATTCTGCGGGCGACGGCGCAGTTCGTCCGGTAGCTCCAGGCGCCGGTCCAGGCGCAGATCACCCTCTCCACCAGCAGCGGAGCCGCTGATCGGAATGCCGAGGTAGACGACACCTTCTGGATCGGCGAAGAATATGTAGCGAACACTGCGGCTGGACCGCCAGAACTTTTCGGCCACGTTGGCTAGCTCGCGATCCTGCTCCTGGGCCACCAGCTCGGTGACGTTGCCAGCCAGTAGCAGGCCCAGGTCGCGGGCGTAGCGGGTGTCGTTCATCACGGCATCGCGCTGGATGCCGTTCAAGGCCAGAAAGGTGATGCCTGTCATCACCAGGCTCACTACGAGGGTAGCGATGGCCAGCAGTTTGGTTTGGAGGCTGAATTCAGCCCACCAGGCGACGATGCGACGCCAGATCCCTTCGGATTCAGGATCTGGCCCACCGGGTTGCGGCAGGGCCCAGTCAGCGGTCGCGGGGGTGGTCATCCGCTGGAGCGAACCTGATGGCCTATGTCGCGACGGTACGTGATTCCGTTGAATTGCACCTGCTCGAGCCCGCTGTAGGCAATGGCGAAGGCCTGATCGAATGTGTCCCCCTGGGCGACGACCGCCAGCACGCGCCCCCCGGCGGTGATCAGCTCGCCGTCAGCACGGCGCTGGGTGCCGGCATGGAACAGCTGGCGGTTGGCATCGCTGTTGAAGCCCAGCTGGATGGCATCGCCCTTGCGTGGGGCGTCGGGGTAGCCGGAGGCAGCCGCCACCACACAGGCGCTGCAGCGTGGATCGATCGAGAGCGTTGGGGCCAGGTCGAGCCGTCCCAGGGCACAGGCCTGCAGCACCCGTGCCAGTTCCGGCCCCAGCAGGGGCATTAGGGTTTGGCATTCCGGATCCCCGAAACGGCAGTTGAATTCGATCACCTGGGGTCCCGTGTCGGTGAGCATTAGGCCGGCATAGATGACTCCGCGGTAGTCGATGCCGCGGGCTTTGAGGGCCTGCAGCGTTGGCTCCAGCACCAGACGGCGAACCTGGTCCAGCCCCTCGGCATCGAGCAGTGGTGCGGGGGCATAAGCCCCCATGCCGCCGGTGTTGGGGCCCCGGTCACCCTCAAGCAAACGCTTGTGGTCCTGGGCCGGTGGCAGCAGTACCATCCTCTCCCCATCGCAGAAGGCGAACACCGATACCTCGGGGCCCTGCATCCGCTCCTCCAGCACCAAATGGGAGCCGGCGCTGCCGAAGCGGCCGGCGAAGGCCTCCTTGATCGCACTCTCCGCCTGCTCGATAGTGTCGGCAACGGTGACCCCCTTTCCCGCCGCCAGACCGTCGGCCTTCACTACCAGCGGTCGGCCCACCTCAGCCAACACCGCTAGGGCTGCTGCTTCGCTGGTGACAGCCCAGTGGCCGGCGGTGGGTACACCGGCCTCCTGCATCAGCTGCTTGGCCCAGGCTTTGCTGGCTTCGAGCTGCGCCCCCTCCGCCCCCGGGCCGAACACGGCGATGCCGACCTGCCTCAGGTCATCGGCCACCCCCGCGGCCAGTGGGGCTTCCGGACCCACCACGACCAGATCGACGGACTGCGTCTGGCAATGGGCGATGAGAGCGGCGCTGTCGGTCTCCGCGAAGTCAAGGGCCTGCTGGTCGTTACCGGCGTTGCCTGGGGTGATCCAGACCGCCTCAATAGCGTCATGGCGCTGCAGGGCCCAGCTGAGGGCGTGTTCACGCCCGCCACTGCCGACGACGAGCACCCGCTGCAGGTCGGGCAGGGCGTGGGGACGGGTGGACGATATGGCCATGGGGGCAATTCGGAGGGGAGGGGCCTCGTAGGTTCTCTGTTGTAGAACGCAGCCCGCCATGGGGATTCAGCACCTGCCCATGCTGCTGTCGCTGCTGGCGGCGGCGCCACCGCTGAGCAAGCCCCAGTCCTTGGCCGAGCAGCGGTTCCAGCAATGGCTGCTGGAGTCGGATCTGCAGCAGCTGGAGCTGGGTTGTGGTGATCCGTTGATCGGTGCTAGCGGCGGCCGTCAGCAGGAGATCCGCGATCGCTTGCTGGTGTTGCATCCGGCCCCCCAGTCGTTTGAGCTGGTATTGGCGAATGCCAACGCGTTGCTGACTTGCGGTTCACCGGACAGTGCTGCGCGGGTGCTCAACAGGATCAGTCCAGCGGTGGGTGAGGAGCGCCGCCTCTGGCTGCGGTTGCGTTGGAAGGCCGCGGCGGCTGGGCTGAATCACCGTGAAGCGGCTCTGGCCCTGCGGCGGCTGGTGAACGGTGATCTGATCGCCCTGGCGGATCTGGACCTTGGCGATGGTCGCCTGGCGTTGGATCAATTGGCCTCGCATGAGGCGGCCCTGGGTCGACTGGAGGAGGCCGCTGCGGTGCTGCTGCTGGCCCCGAATGCCCAGCGGCTCGCTCAGGCCGCGGAGTGGCTGGCCGTACTTGATGCTGAGGGTGCTGATCAGTTGCTGGAGCAGGCGCTGGATCAGGCGGCGGCTGCTCAGGCCTGGGGGCTGGCGGTCGAGTTGCTAGAGCTGCAGTTGAAGCTTCAGCTGGCGGCGGGTGGTGATGGCGCCCGGCCTCGGCAGCGGCTGCAGCGGTTGGCGGCACAGCTGGATGACCGCTACACCCTCTTGCGGTTGGAAGGGGGCGATGCGTTGGATCGGCAGCTGCGATCGCCGCGGCAGCCCGGCGGCCATGCTGCGGTAAGAGAATCCCCAGATTCACCGTCCCCATGAGTCCCGACCACGGCGCGCTGCTGTACGAAGGCAAGGCGAAGCGCATCTACACCACCGACCACCCGGAGCAGGTGCTGGTGGAGTACAAGAACGACGCGACGGCGTTCAATGCGCAGAAGAAGGCGCAGCTGGAGGATAAGGGGCGGCTGAACTGCCAGATCTCGGCTCGGTTGTTTGAGCTGCTGGAGGCGCAGGGCATTCCTTGCCATTACCTGGGATTGGCAGGGGATACCTGGATGTTGGTGCAGCGGGTGGAGGTCATTCCGCTGGAGGTGGTGCTGCGCAACATTGCCACCGGATCCCTTTGCCGACAGACGCCGATACAGGAGGGCACCCGCATCGATCCAGCGCTGCTTGACCTCTATTACAAGGACGATGATCTGGGTGATCCGTTGCTGACGGATGCCCGAGTACGGTTGATGGGGCTGGTGGATGACGCCCGTCTGTCAGAGATTGAACAACTGGCGCGGCGGATCAATGGGGTGCTGCAGCCGTTCTTCGACGGCCTCGAGCTGCAACTGGTGGATTTCAAACTTGAACTCGGCCTCAACAAGGCGGGTGAATTGCTGCTGGCCGATGAGATCAGCCCTGATACCTGCCGCTTATGGGATCAGCGCAGCCGCGATGCCAACGATCGGATTATGGATAAGGACCGTTTCCGCAAGGATCTTGGTGGCGTGATGCAGGCCTACGGGGAGGTCCTCAAACGGGTCCACACCGCCTGCCCGAACCCCCGCAACTGCCTGTAAGGTCAGCGGAACTTATGTGGCTTCGGCCCTGATCGCGCCTCGATGATCCGACGCAGGACTCGCCGTTCACCGGTTGCCGTTGGTCAGGGTCTCCTGGGTCTTGCCCTGGGCTTGCCACTCACAGCAGCACCTATTTTGGCGCAGGGCATGCCTGCAGCTGGGCAGGTCGGCCTCGAGACCAACCCGATGAATTCTCCGGAGTTCCAAGCACCGCGGGTGCTGATCTCGGAGGTGCTCATCGAGGGCATCAGCGGACATCCGGAGGAAGAAAGGCTGCAGGTCGCGGCCTACGACGCCATGCAGGTGCGGCCAGGCAGCCGCGTCACCCGTGCGGATCTTCAGCGCGACCTCAATGCCATCCAGGCCAGCGGCTGGTTCTCCGACGTGCGGATCTACCCGCTCAACGGCCCGCTTGGGGTGCAGGTGGTGGTGCAGGTGGAGCCGTTCCCCACTCTCTCCAGTGTTGAGCTGAACCCGGTCTCCAAAGAACTTCCCGAGGCTGTAATTGAGGAGATCTTCAGCCCCGATTTCGGCCGCACTCTGAACCTCAACGATCTGCAGGACCGGATGAAGGAGCTGCAGGCCTGGTACGCCGGGCAGGGGTACTCCCTGGCCCGCATCTCGGGGCCGAAACGGGTTAGCCCTGAGGGTGTCGTGACCTTGAAGCTCACGCAAGGACGTGTTGCCGACGTGGAGGTGCAATTCCTGAACAAAGAGGGCGATGCCACCGATGAGAAAGGTGATCCCATCGGCGGGAAAACCAAGGAATGGGTCGTCACCCGCGAAATCTCTGTTCAGCCGGGAGACAACTTCAACCGCAACAAGCTCGAGAACGACATCAAGCGCCTTTACGGCACCCAGCTGTTCAGTGATGTAAAGGTCACCCTGAAGCCGGTGCCGGAGGAGCCCGGTGATGTGGTGATTGTGTTGGGGATCGTGGAGCAATCCACCGGCCAGTTGTCCGGGGGTCTTGGCTACAGCCAGAGCCAGGGTGTGTTCGGCCAGGTGCAACTGCAGGACAGCAATTCCTTCGGTCGCGCCTGGAACATCGGTCTCAACGTCACCTACGGCCAATACGGCGGCCTGGCCAACCTCAACTTCACCGACCCCTGGGTCAAGGGCGATCAACATCGCACCTCATTTCGTGGCTCTCTGTTTCTCAGCCAACAGGTACCGCAGATCTTCCAGAGTGAGGAGAGCGGCAACATCCGCACCATTGAAGGCTACGAGGACAACCGCAATAAGTACGCCTACGCCGTTGACCGCAAGTACAAGTTTTCTGATTTCGAGAAGGTGCCCGGGTCGGTCAACAAGGCCGAAAAGGAATACCCCAATCGCAGTTGGTTTGATTACGAGGGTGATTCCTTCGCCTTGCGCAAAACCGGCGGCAGCCTTGCCCTAACCCGTCCCATGAATGGTGGAGACCCGTTCAAAGACACCCCCTGGCGTTTGATAGCTGGACTGTCGATCAGCGAAGTCAGGCCAATCAACTTCGCAGCTGAAACCCGCGTGTATGGCGTGTCGACCAGAAACTTCAAGGACGGTCGGGTCAAGAACAAGGACATTTTTTGCGTGTCCTACAACTGCGCTGATAGCAATCTGCTGACCGGACTGCGTTTCGCCACGACCTACAACAACTTCAACAACCCCCGCAATCCCACCAGCGGTAACTTCTTCACCGCCAGTACCGAGCAGTTCATCGGTGTCAATGAGGATTCGCCCACCTTCAACCGCCTGCGCGGCAGCTACACCCAGTTTTTCCCGGTGAACTGGCTGAAATTGCACAAGGGTTGCCGGCCTGAAGCAGGTGAGTCAGCAGATTGCCCCCAGGCCATCGGTGTTCAGGTGAAGACCGGCACCATCGTCGGTGATCTGCCCCCGTACGAGGCGTTCTGCATGGGCGGCTCCAACTCGATTCGCGGCTGGTACGACTGCGACCTGGCTGTGGCTCGAACCTTTGGTGAGGTCACCCTGGAGTACCGCTTCCCGATCATCAGCGTCTTCTCCGGTGAGTTGTTCGTTGATGCCGGCACCGATTTCGAAACTCAGAAGCATGTTCCCGGCAAGCCGGGGCTGCTTCTGGACAAGGACGGTTCAGGTGTGTCCGTGGGTACTGGCGTGATCGTTGGAACCCCGGTGGGTCCACTTCGACTTGAGGTGGCCAGCAAGGACTTCACCGACGACTGGCGCTTCAACTTGGGAGTGGGCTGGAAGTTCTAGTGACCCGTTGGCCGCAGGATTACTCAGGAGCCTGGACCCTCGCCAGGGAGGTAGAACGTCATGGGATCGGCCTGCACAGCGGTGCTGTGTCGACAGTCCGCCTTTGTCCCTGCGATCAGCCCGGTTTTTACCTCAGGTCTGAGGGCAGCACCGAAGCGGTACTTCTAAGCCCTGATCAGGTGCGGGACAGTCAGCTCTGCACGACGCTGGATCTGGGCACGCATCGGGTCGCTACTGTGGAGCACCTGCTGGCTGCCCTTTCCGGCTGTGGACTCTCCCACGGCGAGATAGTAGTACAAGGCGGTGAAATTCCCCTGCTGGACGGTTCAGCCCTCGGCTGGGTGGAGGCGATTGCAGAGGCCGGTCTTCAACCCGCCGCCAGCGAACGGCCGCCGGCTCCACTGCTGGAGCAGCCCCTGGTGCGGCATCGCGGCAGCAGCGTGATCACCGCCACACCAGCTGACCGTTTCAGTCTTGTGGGAATTATCGATTTCCCCCAGGCAGCGATAGGTCGTCAACAACTGGCGCTGGAGCTGACGCCGCAACTTTTTGTGGAGGAGATTGCACCGGCTCGTACCTTTGGATTCCGTGAGCAGGTGGAGCAGCTGCGGGCAGCTGGTCTGATCCAGGGGGGCGCTCTGGACAATGCCCTCGTCTGCGACGGTGATCAATGGTTGAATCCGCCGCTGCGCTTTGCTGACGAACCGGTGCGCCATAAGCTGCTGGACCTCATCGGTGATTTGGCGCTTGTGGGCTTTCCCCAGGCCCAGGTCCTCGTGTACCGGGGCTCTCACGGGCTCCACACTGATCTCGCCGCTGCCCTGTGACTGATTCCCCCAGCTCGGATGCTGCTCAGCCCGCAGTGCTGACCAGTGAACAGATTGCTGGACTGCTTCCCCACCGTTATCCGTTTGCTCTGGTGGACCGGGTGATCGCCCACGAGCCAGGGGTCTCGGCTACTGGACTCAAGAACGTGACGGTGAATGAGCCGCAGTTTCAGGGGCACTTCCCCGGACGTCCGTTGATGCCTGGTGTGCTGATTGTGGAGGCGATGGCCCAGGTGGGCGGATTGATCGTGACCCAGATGCCGGATTTGCCTAAGGGTCTGTTCGTGTTTGCCGGGATCGACGGGGTACGCTTCCGCCGCCCCGTAGTTCCCGGAGACCAGCTGGTGATCCACTGCGAACTGCTCAGCCTCAAGCGCAAACGCTTCGGCAAGGTGAAGGCGGAAGCCACGGTGGAGGGTGGACTGGTGTGTTCCGGTGAGCTGATGTTCTCCCTGGTGGACTGAGAACAATGACGTTGGAGCAGGCGCCCGTTCAGATCCATCCCCAGGCGGTGGTGGACCCCAAGGCCCAGTTGGCTGCGGGGGTGGTGATCGGTCCAGGTGCTGTGGTGGGCCCTGACGTGGTGATCGGAGAGAACAGCTGGATCGGTCCCCATGCGGTGTTGGAGGGTTGTCTGACCTTGGGCCGCGACAACAAAGTTTTTCCTGGAGCCTGCCTTGGTCAGGAACCCCAGGACCTCAAATACCGGGGTGCTCCGACGGAGGTGCTGATCGGCGACGGCAACACCCTGCGGGAGTGCGTAACGATCAACCGCGCCACTAATGAAGGGGAGGTGACACGGATCGGTAACGGCAATCTGCTGATGGCGTACTGCCATCTCGGTCACAACTGTGAGTTGGGGAATGGAATCGTGATGTCCAATGCCATCCAGGTGGCCGGGCACGTGACCATCGAGGATCGGGCGGTGATCGGTGGCTGTCTCGGGATACACCAGTTCGTCCACGTCGGCGGGATGGCCATGGTCGGTGGTATGACCCGCGTCGAGCGTGATGTGCCCCCCTACTGCCTGGTGGAGGGGCATCCGGGGCGGGTGCGGGGACTCAACCGGGTTGGTCTTGGGCGCAGTGGCCTCGCAAGCCAGCATGACGGCCGTGAAGTCAAGCAGCTGCAAGAGATCTGGACCTTGCTGTATCGCTCCGGTCTGGTGATCGCTGAGGGGCTGAAGCAGGCCCAGCAGCAGGAGCTGTTGCCGGCGGCAGCTCATCTCTGCACCTTCCTGGCGAAGTCGATTGCTGATGGGCGCCGTGGACCGATGCCGGCGTTGAGCACTCGCTGATGGTGCGGCTGCTTATCAGCACCGGTGAGGTATCCGGTGATCTGCAGGGCAGCCTGTTGGTACGAGCCCTGCGGGCGGAGGCCGAGCGCCGCCAGCTACCGCTGGAGCTGTTGGCTTTGGGGGGCTCCCGGATGGTGGCTGCTGGCGCGGAATTGCTGGCGGATACGGCACCGATGGGGGCCATCGGACTGTGGGAGGCCGTGCCGCTGATCCTGCCCACCCTGCGACTGCAGGCCCAGGTGGACCGGTTGCTCGAGCAGCGGCCGCTGGATGGGGCGGTGTTGATTGACTATGTCGGCGCCAATGTGCGGCTGGGCGGCAAGCTGCGCCGCAAGCATCCGACCCTGCCGATCACGTATTACATCGCCCCCCAGGAATGGGCCTGGCGATTTGGTGATGGCAGCACCACCCGGCTGTTGGATTTCACCGATCGCATCCTGGCCATCTTCCCGGCGGAGGCTGAGTTCTATGCCCAACGCGGAGCCACCGTCACCTGGGTGGGTCATCCCTTGCTGGATAGCTTCCAGGATCTTCCGGGCCGCGCGGAATCCCGCCAGCAGCTGGGGTTGGACCCCGAGGCTCCGGTGCTGCTGCTGCTGCCGGCCTCACGCCCTCAGGAGTTGAAATACCTGATGCCTCCCCTGGCGGCAGCAACGGCGATGTTGCAGCGCCGCCAACCTGGATTGCAGGTGCTGGTGCCGGCTGGTCTGGCGCCCTTTGAACAGCCTCTCCGCGAGGCCCTGTCGGCGGCGGGTGTGGTGGATGGGCGTGTGATCCCTGCCGCCCAGGCGGATGGCCTGAAAAAGATCCTTTGTGCTGCAGCAGATCTGGCCCTGGGCAAGTCGGGCACGGTGAATCTGGAGCTGGCCCTACAGGGGGTGCCCCAGGTGGTGGGATACCGCGTCAGTGGCCTGACGGCGTTTGTGGCCAAGCACCTGTTGCGTTTCCAGGTGGATCACATCTCGCCGGTGAATCTGCTTCTGCAGCAGCGCCTGGTGCCGGAGCTGCTACAGGACGAGCTGACTGCCGAAGCGCTGGTGGAACAGGCCCTGCCGCTGTTGCAGCCCGGGCCCGAACGGCAGCGGATGCTGGATGGCTACGGTCAGCTGAGATCAACACTGGGGGAGCCGGGCGTGACCGAGCGGGCAGCCAAGACCATTCTTGATCAGGTGCAGCGGTGAGACGGCTGCTGCTGGCCTTGCTGATCGGGTTGCTGGCGCTCCCCTCTGCCGTGATGGCCAACACGGAGACTGCGGTGTTTGCCGGTGGCTGCTTTTGGTGCCTGGAGCACGACCTGGAAGATCTCCCCGGCGTGCTGGAGGCCACCAGCGGCTATAGCGGCGGCCATGTGGACGACCCCACCTACCGCCAGGTGAGCGGCGAAAAAACAGGCCATCAGGAAGTGGTGGAGGTACGGTTCGATCCGGCCCAGATCAGTTACGGCACGTTGCTGCGCAGTTACTGGCGCAACGTGGATCCCCTGGATGGGGACGGCCAGTTCTGCGACCGCGGCGATTCCTATCGGCCGGTGATCTTCACTGCCGATGCAGCCCAGGCCCGTGATGCGGAAGCGAGTGCCCAGGCTGCTGCCCTGGAGCTGGGACAGCCCCGCTCGGAGCTGAAAGTGGAGCTGCGTGATGCAGCGCGCTTCTGGCCTGCTGAGGACTATCACCAGAACTACGCTGATCTGAATGCCCTGAAATACAACTTTTATCGCTTCAGTTGCGGCCGTGATCGGCGACTCGATGAAGTCTGGGGTGCATCAGCCCGCAGAGGTGATGCCTGGCTGGAGCCAGCCCAACTCGGTCGAAATCCTTAAGAAACCAATAGTCAACCTATCGAAAAGATTAAGCGAATGAGTCGTCTCGATTAAGTCAGTTCTCAGTGAACAGTCGGGTTTTCGCCCATCGACCAGTATTAAAGCCATGCTTACGCTCATAGTCGCGATGGGAGGAGACGTATGTATTTGCTGACCATTAAGGATGGTCTCGGCACCCGTCATATCGGCCCATATCCATCTCCGAAGCATGCTTCGGATGATCTCGATCGTGTGCTCGAATCCTGCTCCGATCGCGCGCGTTGGCAGATCCACGCATTGGAAACACCCGAGCGCCACGGCTCCACACGGTTTCACGCCGTTGCGGCGTCCTGATCAGCTCCTGGACCCTCTGCCGGGAAAGCCTTTCGTCAAGCCGCTGTCGATCATCAGACCGATTCCTGCGTTGATGCAGATCAGGCTGAGGGTTCCTGTCCAGAACCACCCTCCTGCCTGACCTCCTATCAGCTGAACAACCCGGCGGCTCACCGCCTCCCCGAAAAGACAGAGACCCACCGGCAGCAGCAGCACGCCCGACTGGGCCTTCAGGTACCAGCGCAAGGGTGAGGCTGATTTCATGCCAGGTTGCAGATCCAGTTGGCCAGGGTACGGACGCCGTAACCGGTGGCACCGGCGGGGTCGAGGCCTCGGCCTTTGTCGGTCCAGACAGTGCCAGCGATGTCGATGTGGGCCCAGGCAATGCCTTCGCCAACAAAATGCTCAAGGAACAGAGCAGCTGTGATCGAGCCACCGGGCCTGGGTCCGGTGTTCTTGAAGTCGGCCAGTTTGGATTTCAGACCTTCCTTGTAAGAGGCGCGAAGCGGCATCCGCCACAGCCCTTCTCCGCCGGCATCGGCGGCCTGCTGCAGCGCCGTGGCAAGGCCATCGTTGTTGCTCCACAGGCCTGCTATCTCATCGCCGAGGGCGACAACGCAGGCGCCGGTTAGGGTGGCTAGGTCAACAACGGCATCGGGCTTTTGCTCACAGGCATAGAGCAGAGCATCGGCCAGGGTGAGGCGGCCTTCGGCGTCGGTGTTATTTATCTCGATAGTGGTGCCATCGGCAGCGGTGACGATGTCGCCGGGGTGGACGGCGGAGCCGTTGATCATGTTTTCGCAGGAGGCCACGATCATGTGCACTTCCACCCCCGTCGGTTTGCGCTCGGCGATGGAGCGCATGGCCCCCAGCACCGCAGCGCTGCCGCCCATGTCGAACTTCATCATGTCGATCTGGGCGCCCCCCACCTTGAGGTTGTAGCCGCCGGAATCGAAGGTGAGCCCCTTGCCCACTAGGGCGACCCGGCGCTTCACCTCGCCTTCGGGGTGATAAATCAGATGGATTAGTTTCGGGTCGAGATCAGAGCCCTGGCTAACGCAGAGAAACGCCCCCATGCCGCGGGCCTCGCAGTCGGCCTGTTCCAGCACGGAAAGTTCAAGGTCGTAATTGCGGGAGAGCTCGGCGGCGGTCTTCGCCAGGGCTGCAGGGGTAACCACGTTCGGTGGTGCGGCCACCAGTTCACGGGCTAGCTCCACACCGGCGCAATTGGCCGCAACGGCATCGAGGCCGGTGGTAGCGGCCTCCGGTAGACCGATCAGCTCCAGGGCGTCCGGTTGACGCCGTGGTTCCGGGGCCTTGCGGAAGCGCTGGTCGGCATAGAGGGCCAGCCGTGCTGCTTCCGCAGCAGCGGCTGCAGCCGCGGTCGGTTCCAGGCCATCCCAGCTGAGCTGCAGCCCCAGGCTGCCGGTTTGGCCGGTGGCGGCCTTGGCGGCTCTGGCAGCAGCGCTGCGCACCCCCTCGAGATTGAAGCCATTGGCTGGTCCCAGTCCGAGCACCACAAGCCGCTGGGGGCCGTCGCCGCCGAGGCGGTTGATCAGCAGCTGATCCGCCGGTTTGCCTTTGAACTGCTGCTGTTCAAGGGCTGCCCCCAGGCCGGGGAAGCGTGCTTCTAGTGCAGTGGCTGACTGATCCTGCAGCAGCCCCACCACCAGCACATGACCGGTCCAATCCTGAACACCTTTGCTGGAAAGAGAGCAGCGCATGGTCTGGCGCGTCGCAAATGCTGAGCGTAGCGATGCTGCTAGGAGAGGGAGCCGATGACGAGGAGGAGATGTTCTCCAATGTGGCCCTACTGGCCGTGGCGGCCCTGATCGGCGTTAGCCCACTGGTATGGGTGATCCTTCACTCAAACGGCGGCTGACAGCGCTCATGCAGGGCTTTGATGACTAGGGCATCGTCATCGTCCTGGCTATGAATCAGAAACGCCACCTGTCCAAGGGATATGGGCGCCTGGAGGTTGTGGTTGCTGAGGAACTAGGAGCTCGTCCACGTAGCTCTCCACGAAGGGGAAGATTTCCAGCAGCTTCTAGGGTGGCAAAAAAGGTCGTAGGCACGGCCTGCGGAACACCTCACAGATCAGAGGTGAACGGCGTGGCCCAGCGCTGGCGGGTTTCTTTGTTGAACGGCGGCAGCCACTGCTGGATCAGAGCCTGTTCCAGGCTCCGCCGGGCTCTGGTGGCGCGGGGTACGTCGCTGCAGAAGCGGATGCTCAGTTGATGGGGCAGACCGCAGCGCTGCAGGGCTTCGCCGTAGGCCGCGAGGTAGGCCTTGCAATCGTGTTCGCCTTTCCAGCGGCGATCAGCGGCCATGGTTTCGCCGATGTAAAGCAGCAGCGGCTGCTCGAGATCCGCTGGACGATCCAGGACGAAGTACATCGCCGCTCCAGCGTGAGGGCTGTCAGGCCAGCGCCAGAAGGTCAGCGGCAACGGCGTGAGAGCCAGGGGATCGATGGCGCAGAGCGCATCGCTGTGGCTGTCACCGAACAGGTTGGTTTGACTTGTGTGCTCAGGATCGCCGCGAAACAACGGGGCCTGATGGCCATGCAGCCGCTGCTGCCAGCCCCGCAGCTGATCGGCATCCAGCATCAGCTCCGCGGCTGGTGATGTGGCCAGTCCGGCGGTGGCGAACAGATCCCCCTGCATCAGTTCAGGGGCAGGGATGGCCCGGCTCGACGGGCTTCGAAGCAGACCCGACCGATCAGGGCTTCGATGGCACTGGGGGGCAGGCAGAGCCGTTCCTGCAGGTCGGCGAGATCGCGGAACCCGTCGCGGCGTCGCTCCCGCAGCAGGCCCTGCAGGCGCTGTTCAGGCCAGCCCAGGGTCTGCAGCTCCTCGGCGCTAGAATTGTTGAGATCTAGTGAGGCTTTGAGTTGTTGCGGCGGTCCATCGCCGTGCCAGTGCACGACCAGATGGGGCTTCCATCTACCTCGCTGCTGCGCGGGAAGCTCCAGCAGTCGGAACAGCTCCTCAACTGAGCTGAACTGCACACCACCCCTCTGAAGGCGCAGTAGCAGATCTGCGGTGTCATCGCTGCAACCGGGCAGCTGCAACCACTTCTCCCGGCTGGCGCGGTTCACCTCGATTGTCCAGGTCGTTTCGGCGGGATGGGATACCGGCGGTGACGGCAACTGACCTGCGGCCTGAAGCACCCGTCGGGCCAGGGGGTCCAACCAGTGACGGCGCGGCATCGGGCGGAATAGGTCGCAAAGCGTAGGCTGACCCTACCGATCACGGCGGGGTTCGTCACTGCTGCAGCTGCTCGACCAGTGCTTTGCAGTCACCCGAATCAGTGATGTAAGCGCTCATCAGATCGCTGAACTCCGGGTCGGACATCACCGCATCGCGGGCCTTGTCACTGATGCCGTCACTGGCGATGAAGGCTTTGCCTATGGAACAGGCCTCATCCACCGTGATGGTTTTTGTCTCAATCAGGCAATGGGGATTGCCCTGGGCGACGGCGACGCTGATGGTGGTGGCATCGAGTTCGGCTTTG
>QCSJ01000013.1 GCA_003211535.1 Synechococcus sp. AG-670-A05
GAGAACTTTGTTATCCGGGCAGGCATGCCGTGCAGCCGAACCGCTTGCGGTGATCACCCAGTTGCCCTCACGGGCACCCACGGGGTCCACGGCCACCAGCTTCTTGCCCTTGTTGTTGCGCAGGATGCGCAGGTGCATGTGATCCAGTCCCGCCACGCGGAAGCTGCAAACCAACGTGCCCATCACCTGCATGATCTCCATCAGCTGACCTTGCCTCCTGCTGGTTTGCTGGGGCTGGGAGATGGAGAAGAAGCAGAGGTCTTCGGAGGGTCGGGTTCCCAGTGGTCAATGATCCCCACGATAGTGAGGTCGCTGGGATACGACTTGCTTCCGGCGGCTTCACGGGCGGCAGAGCTACTGACGCAGATCACCCAGTCACCAGGTTTCGCACCGACCGCATCGACGGCCACCTTTTTGGTGCTGCCATCCAGCACCACCTGAAGATGCTTGTGCTCGAAATCGGGGATCCGATTGGTGGAAACGAGCGGCTTGACGACCTTGACGATGAGCATGATCAGTGAGTCTCAGGAAGTTGCGGGTCGAGCGTGGAACCAACGACCTCGGCCGGAGCCGTCTGATTGCGGTCGCGAATGGTGAGACAAGTGTGGAGCAGACCCTCATCGACGAGAGCTGCGTAGCGATCGGCGATGGCCTGGTTAACCCGTTGGCAATCAGCGATGGCCCGTTCCCGAGCTCCGGGCACACGGCCTGAGTAGTCGAAACGCACCACAACCGGAATCGGCAGATCCCGGGACACATTCAGACCCTTAAAAATTTTCACGCCCACATCAAGATCAGGGGCGCCCTCCTCGACGGTGTCGAGGTGGGCGAAATAAGTGAGGTTGCGCAGATGCACCTCTTTAAAGCCGATGCCAACGCCAATGAACCGCTCAGCGTGCCCGGCATCGGGGTAAGTGCCCCCGTGCAGATCCTGCACGTAATCAATCTGGGAGAAGTTGTTTGCGAGCAACCGGGTCAGGAAAGACACCATCCCGGCATCCATGGGGCCAGGAGCAGAGCTCTCAACTGCTTCAGCAATCTGCGCCATCGCCTGATCAGCACTCATCGATGCCGTGGCTGCATGCAGTTCCCTGGCGCAAAGCCAATGGTTGAGAACCATTTCGCTGTCACGGCTTGGGGAGTGCACCCGGATCGCATCGGTGTCGGTGTCAAGGCCGATCAGCAAAAGATCAACGGAGGCACCGCAGCAGAAGCTGTTTTCCACCGACTCACGAAAGTCGAGCAGGCGCTGATGACCTGCCGCTGCCGCCAGTTCATCATTGCTGCCATGGGCAGCGCAGCCCTGGTGGGAGGGATCGAGAGAACTGAAGTGGTAGGTGACCACCTTTAGATAACGGGTCGGTTCGGAGGAGGGATTGGGTGAACCTTCTCGGTAGCGACGATGCTCGGTTTTGACCCAGCGGTTCACCGTGTTCTCAACATCGAACATGGCGCCTGCGTGGGAGCGGCGACGCACAGCGCTGAAGGGAATGCGCAGGGCATAGGCCACGGTGTGGGCCAACCGACCATCGGCACAGGGCGTCAGATCGAGCAGATGAATTCCGCAGTCGAGCAGGAACTGTTCAAACTCTCTGGAGGCAGCACTGCCCGTGCCGGCATCCAGTGGGTCGTCCTGGAAGAAACGATCACTAAAGAGCCGGTGGCTTTCGAACACACACCAGGCGAACAGGGCGCGCATGTCAAGGGGGCGAACCCAGGCCCGCTGCAGGATGTGATCCGGCAGATCAAACCCGAGTTCGGTCCGGCACAACCGTTGGGCTTGGGGAATGAAATCGGTTTCGTGCTGGAGCGCTGAAACCTGCTGAAGCAGGGGAACGATCCGATCAAAACGTCCCTTGATCTCCTGCTCGTAAGCCTGAAGACGGGCGTTCGTCGCTGCATCCGTAAGCGGATGGCGCAGATGGGTGATCGGCAGAGAACTGCGGCTCAGGTTGAAAGGAACCGCCCGGGTTGCTGCTTTCTCACGTCGTACCCAGCCCGGCTGAGACGAAGCTGGACGCCGGACATCCTTGATGGAGCGAATCCGGCCGTCGCCTACTGAGGCGGGACCCAGTTGAGCGGCCTTGCCCGAGGTGGTGAGGGCACGGCGCCGATCCAGAGCGGCCTGGCGTGTGGAGGACTCCAATTCAGACGTTGTCTGGGCTGAATTAGAAGTTGTGGCCAGCTGTTGAAGCTGACGACGGGTGGGAGCCGAGGGGGCCTGGGGTCGCCCGCCACGGAGAGGCTTGGAGCGAACCATCAATGAATTAGCCCCGTGCGCCGCCGGAGACGGTGATCAAGGAACCCTTCTCGGTGTTGCCGCTGGAGCCGGTCACGCGGCTCAAAGGCCATTCGGACTCCTCGTTGCGCTTGCGCTCGAAGGCAGACATGGCACTCATCGGGCCGGGACGGCTGGGGTTACGACGGCGGGCCGAAGCACCCTCAGTACCGGTCACGTGCTCACCACGGTCCCAGTCGTCACCGGTGATATTGGTGGAGGAACCCTCGCCGGTCACCCGGGATGCAGGCTTATCAGAGGGCTCACTGACCACAGCCACGGTGGGCTGGAACTGGCGCTGCTGACGGTTTTGGAACTCGCGGTTGTCGAAGCGGAACTGCTCGGTACCGGTCACCTTGCCGCCAGCCATGTCAAAAGGGCCGGTGATGCGATTCCCCTGTTCATAGGAGGTGCCAGTCACGCCGGCATTGGCCTCACGTTGCTGCTGGGCAGCACGGGCAGGAGACACCACGCTGAAGCGGGTCCAGGCAGCGCCCTCAGGGGCTTGACCGTGGGTGTCGGTGCCAGCAGGGGCATCAGCGCCGCAAGCAGCGGCCAGCTGATCGGCACCCACGTAAGGCGTGCCGGTGACCGCTTCACAAGCACCACGCTTGTCGCCGGTCATCACACCACCCACACCAGGTTGGATGCCAGTCATGGCAGCAGAAGGAGTGCCAACACGCACGGGGGTGCGCTCACGGATGGACTGCACGGCGGGAGTTCCGCAGTGTTGACCAGCCTGCTCAAGACCTGCATACGGGGTGCCGGTAACGGCCTGGCAACTGCCGGGCTCATCGCCAGTCACACGCTCCGAACGACCGGTGCGGGTGCCGCTCACAACCTGATTGCGGTTAGTGACGCTGAAACCAACCTTGGCTGCTTCGGGTTCGGGCTTGAAGCCACAGAAGGCATTCACCTGCTCGGCACTTATGTATTGATCACCAGTAACGCGCTGGCAGGAGCCGAACTCATCGCCAGTGACCTGAGCCGAGCGGCCCACCATTGTGCCCGTCACACCAGTGCCCGAAAGGGTTCCGGACAGACCCACCTTGGCGGCCGGTCGACCTTCGGGCAGGGGATCCGAACCAAGATATTGATCACCGGTGAGGCTGCGGTTGGCGCCGGCTTCATCACCGGTGACGCTGGCAGAGCGACCGACCATCACACCGCTCACAGGACGACCCTGTTCGGTGAGACTTAGGCCAACCTTGCGCGGGGAGCTCACGCCACTACCGCAGTAGGCAGCGGATTGATTGGCTGAGATGTACTCGGTGCCGGTCACGCTCTTGCAGGTGCCGGGCTCATCGCCGGTGACCTTTTCGGAACGGCCAACTTCATTGCCGGTAACGCGGTTGCCATGACTGGTGGCGGTGACGCGAACCTTGGCCGGAGTGGTGGAAGCGGGAGCGGTCTGACAGAAGGTCTGGAAGACTTCAGCACCCAGGTACTCGGTACCGGTAATGGAACGGCAGGTGCTGGCTTCATTGCCGGTGGTTTTCACCGAGCGATTCGCTTGGGTGCCTGTCACAGTCTGGCCTGCCGTGGTGGTGCTTTCACCCACTTTCCAGTGGGCATCAGCGGCCGCAGCTTGCTTGGCGCCGTGACGGTTGGGACCGGTGGGGCGGGTCACACCAGCGCTTTGCTTGTTGCGGGCGCCGGCCTTGGTGCGCAGTTCACGCACCTGTTGGGCCAGCTCACGGCTGGTGAGATCAGGGTTGGCCTGACGGGCAACTGCAGCTGCACTGGTGGGTTGCTTGCCAGCGGTTTTGCCGTGCTTCGCCATGGCCTCACGACGGGCTAAAACCAGCGCACGGCTGGGGTTCTCGATGGCACGACGCTTGGGGGTTGCCGAACGACGCTCCGAACGGGCAGAAAACATTGGTGCCGGTGCACTAACGGCAGCCTTCTCGACAGCACGCTTGCCACCGCAGCCACAGCTCTTGGTGATTTCTGTGGACGCAGCGGCAGGGGCAGGGGCTTTGGTCTGGCGGGCAACATCAGCGCGGTTGCGATCGCGGCTGGTGTCGGCTGTCTTGCCGCGGCGAGCCAGAGCATCACGACGGGCGAGCACCAATTCGCGGCTGGGGTCGCGATGCGGCTTGACCTTGGAGCTGCGGTTTGAAGGAGCAGCTGTGAAGGACGTGGTCCGCTGAGGAGTTACAACAGCGGGGGTGGCAGGTGCTGAGGCAGGCTCAGCAGCTGGTGCCGCATTGGTGCGGGTGGGACGTGCATCAGCAACGGTGCGAACACGGTTGGCGCCATCACCAGCCGCTACCGAGGACTTCTTACCGGAAGTGGTCAGCGCCTTTCGGCGTTCAAGTGCGAGTTCGCGACTGGAGAGTCTTGCCATGTCCGCCCGAGGATGTCGTCGTGAGGTGGAAGGGCACTTGCCCCTCCGGAAAAAGCTGGAGCCCGGATCAGGTCAGGGCTCGGAACCATGGGTTCGAAGGATCAGCGTCCTTCGAAGACCACGAAGCAGGCACCCTGGCTTTGGGTGTAGGCGTCGTAACCGACGATGCGCACGTGGTGGTCGGGGTATGCGCGATGGCAAGCCTCGAGCTCACTGACAACGACGTTCAGATCCTTCTCACCGAAGAAGGGGAGCTTCCAATACGACCAGTAGGTGGCCATGGAGTTACTGGGGTGGACGTGCTCGACGAGCGGGCTCCAACCCTGGGCAATGATGTACGCGATCTGGTCATAGATCTCGTCCTGGGTCATCGGCGGAAGAAAGCCGAAGGTCTCCAGGGTGGCGACTGTTTGGTAGTCACCCACGGTGCTTTGGAAAGGCATGGGGATCCTGGTTTAAGAAAAAAGGGTGGCCGATTGCATCAACCGGCCGAAGGAACGATCAGTTCTGAACGTCGAGCTTGTCGACGGTGTCGAATTCGAACTTGATCTCCTTCCAGGTCTCGAGGGCGATGGCCAGCTCAGGGCTGTGCTTACCGGCTTCCATGAGGATGTCGCGGCTCTCTTTCTCGAGATGACGGCCGGCGTTGCGTGCCTTGACGCAAGCCTCAAGGGCCACACGGTTGGCAGCAGCTCCTGCAGCGGAGCCCCAGGGGTGACCGTGGGTACCACCACCGAACTGAAGAACGGAGTCGTCGCCGAAGATGGTGACCAGGGCGGGCATGTGCCACACATGGATACCGCCGGAAGCAACGGCGAATACACCAGGCATGGAACCCCAGTCCTGATCAAAGAAGTTGCCGCGGCTGCGGTCTTCGGGCACGAAGGATTCGCGCAGCTGGTCTATGTAGCCGAGGGTGGTCTGACGATCACCTTCCAGCTTTCCGACCACGGTGCCGGTGTGGAGCTGGTCACCACCGGACAGACGCAGACACTTGGCGAGAACGCGGAAGTGAATGCCGTGCTTGGGGTGACGGTCGATCACCGCATGCATGGCGCGGTGGATGTGCAGCAACATGCCGTTCTTGCGGCACCACTTCGACAGACCGGTGTTGGCCGTGAAGCCACCGGTAATGAAGTCGTGCATGATGATCGGCATGCCGAGTTCTTTAGCGAACTCAGCGCGCTCGTACATCTCCTCGGGAGTGTTGGCGGTCACGTTGAGGTAGTGACCCTTGCGCTCGCCGGTCTCTTGCTCGGACAGCTTGATGGCTTCTGCAACGAATTCGAAGCGGTTCTGCCAACGCTGGAAAGGCTGGGAGTTGATGTTCTCGTCGTCCTTGGTGAAGTCCAGACCGCCGCGCAGGCACTCATAGACAACACGGCCGTAGTTCTTACCGCTCAGGCCGAGCTTCGGCTTGATGGTGCAACCCAACAGAGGACGGCCGTACTTGTTCATCCGGTCGCGCTCGACCTGGATCCCGTTCGGCGGGCCGTAGCAGCTCTTGATGAACGCCATCGGGAAGCGGATGTCTTCCAGACGGAGGTGGCGCAGGGCCTTGAAGCCAAACACGTTGCCGACCAGGGAAGTCAGAACGTTGGTGATGGAACCCTCTTCGAAAAGGTCGAGGGGGTAGGCGATGAAGGCGTAGAAGGACTCCTTGTCACCAGGGACGTCCTCGATGCGGTAACAACGGCCCTTGTAGAAGTCGAGATCGGTGAGGAGCTCGGACCAAACAGTGGACCAGGTGCCGGTGGAGGATTCAGCAGCCACAGCAGCTGCGACTTCTTCCTTGGGCACACCTTCCTGGCCGGTGCACTTGAAGCAGGCCAGCAGGTCGGTGTCGAGGGGGACGTAATCAGGAGTCCAGTAAGTGTCCCTGTACTCCTTGACCCCAGCGTCGTACTTCTTGCTCATGGGAAAACTCCGTTAGGTCGGTGAAGGGGGGGGTGAGACGTTCGCGTGCCTCGTTAGAGGCTCAGCGGAAGATCTCAGTCCTTCTGACCGAGGAAGTTGCCGTTGCCCAGAGCAGGCTCCACTTCGCGATGGGGGCGGGCAATGATGTGAGCAGCCACGAGGCCGTCACCGACACGCTCGCAAGCGTCAGCGCCAGCGCGGACGGCTGCGTTAACAGCGCCGGTTTCGCCGCGCACCAGAACGGTGACGTAGCCGCCGCCGACGAACTCACGACCGATCAGGCGCACTTCGGCAGCCTTGGTCATGGCATCAGCTGCCTCGATAGCGGGGACCAGACCGCGGGTCTCGATCATGCCGAGGGCGATGCCCATGGTTTCGTTAGCCATTGCCTACCGGGAGAAGGGATGGAATGTTCGTCGGGGACATTGGTCCGCCGGATCCCCTCCCGTCAAGCAATTGGGGGGCACGCCCGCAATCACTGTCAATAGTGCACCTGATAAGCCGGGCTTATCACCCTGTCCCAGACTGTTCCGAACTGCTGTGGTAGTTCCTGTGATCACATCCGCACAAGTCGTTGTCGGCCGTGGTCAAGCTTCATAAATTTACGAATTCGAATGGTCCCGATTCCAATGGCAGAGGGGTGGAACGTTCAATCCATTCCATTTGGTCGAATCCGATCGAGAGATTTCTTCGCTTAACCTCTCAATGATGAGCCTTTTTGAGCCATCCATTAGTTGCGACGTCTGATCATCGCCACCGGCAATCCCATCAAGGTTGCCGAAATTGAAGCCATGCTTGGTCCGCTGCCGATCGAGGTCCAACGACAACCCGACGACCTTGACGTCGAAGAGACAGGTTTGACCTATTTGGACAATGCGTCTCTCAAGGCATCCGCTTCCGCAAGGCGAACAAAGAACTGGGCCCTTGCCGATGATTCTGGTCTTGAAGTTGATGCCCTAGGGGGAGCTCCAGGTCTGTTCTCCGCTCGTTATGCCTCCGGCAACGATGCGAAGCTTCGGCGACTCTTGAGCGAACTCGGTGAATCCCCCTACCGGAGTGCCTGTTTCCGCAGCACGATGGTGCTCAGTGATCCCAACGGTCGCTGCGTGGCATCGGCGGAAGGCGTCTGCTGGGGTGAACTCCTCAGAGAGCCCGCCTACGAAAAAGGTGGCTTTGAATCACTGTTGTGGGTGCGTGAGGCCCAGTGCACCTATGGGGAATTCAATTCAGCCCAACTCGCGCGCCTGGGCAGCCGTGGCAAAGCAGCTCGCGCACTCGCTCCGGATCTGAGACGTCTACTGAACCTGAGCTGAGTGAGGGTTAGCTCAATGTGGAGCGTCGGTTGACGGTTTCGATAGCCCGCATGGCCGCCGCTGCCGCCTCCTCCACATCACCCTCCCGTCCGGCCAGGGTGAGACGTCCGAAGGCGCCGACAGCTTTCACATCCACCAGGGTGATGTTGGAGGCTTTCTCCGCCTCGTTCGCTGCAATAAGCACATAGCCGGCTGGCTCCGTCTCGAGGATGAACATGCTCATCCCTGCCTCGATCATCGATCCGCGGCGGTTCTGGCGGTTGATCAACACCGCATGGTCCGGCGTGATCGCCCTTATCACCTCCGTCCAACTCACATCGGCGGGGGAACGCTGCTCGATCGTGCTGCCGATAGCTTCCAGCACCACATCACCGGAATGAAGCACTGTGCTCTGGTCCCGGTGATAAAGCGCCATCGATCCGAAGGCGCGTTCCACAATCATCTGACCAAGGCGAACATTGCTCGCCTTGAGGGCGATATCCGTCACCCGGTGGACAGCCATGCCAGGCGACACCTCCATCCACAGACAAGCATCACCCGGAATCGGCAGAAATCCCTGACTAACGGAACCCATGTAGGCCGCTAGCTGAGGCTGTAACGAGTCGATGAAGACGTGGGTGCGCAGCTCTATCGACTGCACGTGGCTGTTCTGACGCTGCAACCTGGGGGATTCCGAATCCGTGGTCACAACACAACTCGCGCCCCCCTGGGGAGGCTTCACCTCAGTGCCGGTCACGAGAGCGCTTCCACCGCGCCGCCGCTCCCGGGCCTCGAAGCTGGCGAAACGGGTCATGGCGTGGAGTGTACCGGATAAATTCGGTGCTCATGGCCGTGATCACAGGCGTGGGCAGCGGTCTTGCGTGGCGAAGCGCAGCCGATACCGTCCGCTTATCAACACTGAGGACCCCGGTGATGAGCGAGCAATCCCCCGTGAATGCCGTTGAACTGAACGCCGACCAGGCCCTGGGCATGGTCAGCTTCGGATTGATGCAGCGGTTGGCCAAGGATGGACAGGTGGAGCTGCCCTGGCTGGAGACCGCTGTGGACAGCGACGTTGAACGGGCAAGGCAGCTGCGTCAGCGCCTAGAACTAACTGCCCTGGCCATTAAGACAGGAGCACCGCTCACCACAGCCGAGGTGACGCTGCTGCTGGGGGCCCGCCCCGGCAGCGAGCAGGTTGAGCGTGGCGGACTGGTGGCGCGCCGCGTCAGCCGCAACGTCTGGCGGCTCAGCAAGCTGGAAGAGAACGATCGTTCCGACCGCTACGACGGCTTCCGCCGTCGCCTCTAATCCCGAAGAGTTTCAGCGACTGAGTGCCACTCGTCGGCAGCAGAGGTCAGGTTGAGGGCAAATTACTCGGGACATGGCCGATGGCCGGGCCAACCCTGCTCAAGGAAAGTGGACCGCGGGAGGTGTTCTGCGGTCTCACCTCAATAGTGTGGCTGCACCGGCGGATGCCGGATGCCTTTTTTCTTGTGGTGGGGTCACGGACCTGCGCCCACCTGATCCAGAGTGCCGCCGGCGTGATGATATTTGCCGAGCCCCGTTTTGGCACCGCCATTCTCAGCGAGCGGGATCTGGCGGGCCTGGCCGACGCACACGAGGAACTAGACCGCGTTGCCCGTGAGCTACTTCAACGCCGTCCCGAAATCCGAACCCTATTTCTGGTGGGGTCCTGCCCCAGCGAGGTGATCAAGCTGGATCTGGCCCGGGCCGCCGAACGGCTCAATGAGGAACTGCTGGGTCGGGTGCGGGTGGTGAATTACTCCGGCAGCGGCATTGAAACCACCTTCACCCAAGGGGAAGATGGGGCGTTGGCGGCCCTGGTGCCGCTGCTGCCCGCCAGCGATGAACATCAGCTGATGCTGGTCGGCACCCTCGCCGACGCCGTTGAAGATCGCTTGGTCCACCTGTTCGGACGCCTGGGGATCGACAGCGTCTGCAGCCTGCCGCCGCGCCAGTCCACCGCCTTGCCAGCAGTGGGGCCCGGCACCACCGTGCTGCTCACCCAGCCCTTCCTCACCGAGACCGCCCGCTTGCTGCGCGACCGCGGAGCCACGGTGCTCTCCGCCCCTTTCCCCCTTGGAGCCGAGGGCAGTCGCCGCTGGATGGAGGCGGGTGCCCGAGCCTTCGGAGTGGCTCCCAGCCATTTGGCAACCGTGCTGGATCCGCTGATAGAGCGGGCGCGGATTTCCCTGGAGCCCCATCGGCAGGTGCTGGCGGGCAAGCGGATCTTCCTGTTGCCCGAATCCCAGCTCGAGCTTCCCCTGGCCCGTTTTCTGCAGCGGGAATGTGGCATGGAACTGGTGGAGGTGGGAACGCCCTATCTGAACCGTGAACAGATGGCCGAAGAGCTGGCCCTGCTGCCGGAGGGCACCCCCGTGATGGAGGGACAACACGTGGAGCTACAACTCGACAGGGTTCGTGAAAGCGCTCCGGATCTGGTGGTTTGCGGCATGGGACTGGCCAATCCGCTGGAGGCTGAGGGCATCGCCACCAAGTGGTCGATCGAACTGGTGTTCAGTCCGATCCACGGCATCGATCAGGCCGGTGATCTGGCGGAGCTCTTCTCCAGGCCATTACGGCGCCGCCAACTGATTCATCCCGGGCTTCATCCGACCCAGCCCGACCAACCCGTGCACGCTTGACGCCATGGACCTGACCCTCTGGACCTACGAAGGACCACCCCACGTGGGCGCCATGCGCATCGCCGCCTCGATGGAAGGGGTCCACTACGTGCTGCATGCGCCGCAGGGGGACACCTACGCCGACCTGTTGTTCACCATGATCGAGCGACGCGGTCAGCGCCCACCGGTGACGTACACCACCTTTCAGGCCCGGGACCTGGGGGGCGACACGGCCGAACTGGTGAAGCGCCACGTACGGGAAGCAGTGGACCGGTTCCAACCCGATGCGCTGCTGGTTGGGGAAAGCTGCACGGCGGAACTGATCCAGGATCAACCCGGTGCCCTGGCGCAGGGCATGGGATTGACCATGCCGGTGGTGAGCCTTGAGCTGCCGGCTTACAGCAAAAAGGAGAACTGGGGGGCTGCTGAGACCTTCTATCAATTGGTGCGCAACCTGCTCAAAGCGCAGGCGCCAGTCAACAGCGAGCACGACCCCAAGGCCTGGCAACAACAGGGGCGCCGGCCGCGGGTGAATCTGCTCGGCCCGTCCCTGCTCGGATTCCGCTGCCGCGATGACGTCCTTGAAGTGCAGACGCTGCTCACCATGCACGGCATCGATGTAGCTGTGGTCGCCCCCCTCGGTGCGGGGGTCGACGATCTCCAACGCATCCCCGATGCCGACCTCAACATCTGCCTATATCCGGAGGTAGCTGATTCCACCTGCAGCTGGCTGGAACGCAATTTCGGCATGCCCTTCACCCGCACGGTGCCGATCGGCGTCGGCGCCACCCACGACTTCCTCATTGAGGTGCACACCGCCCTGGGACTGGAACCTCCATCGCCGAAGGAGGGTTATCGCCGCTCACGCCTGCCCTGGTACTCGGAATCGGTGGACTCCACCTATCTCACCGGTAAGCGGGTGTTCATCTTTGGCGATGGCAGCCATGCCATTGCTGCCGCTCGCATCTGCACTGAGGAGCTGGGCTTCCAAGTGGTAGGGCTGGGCACCTACAGCCGTGAGATGGCTCGTCCAATCAGGGCCGCCGCTAAGGCCCTGGGACTGGAGGCCCTGATCTGTGACGACTATCTGGCCGTTGAAGCCGCCATGGCCGAGGCGGCTCCGGAACTGGTGCTGGGCACCCAGATGGAACGTCACGGCGCCAAGCGACTCGGAATTCCCTGCGCAGTAATCAGCACACCAATGCATGTTCAGGACGTGCCGGCACGAATGAGTCCTCAGATGGGCTGGGAAGGGGCCAATGTGATTTTCGACAGCTGGGTCCACCCGCTGATGATGGGGCTAGAAGAACACCTGATCGGCATGTTCCGCCACGACTTTGAATTTGTGGATGGCCACCAGAGCCATCTTGGCCATGCCGGTGGATCAGGAGCCACCAAGCACAGCGACTTGTGCGACGTCCCCGAGGTTGGCGAGGACGACGTGGTTTGGACCGCTGATGGAGAAGAGGAACTGCGGAAGATTCCTTTTTTCGTGCGTGGAAAAGTTCGCCGCAACGCTGAGGCCTATGCCCGACAGGTGGGCTGCCGGGAAATCAGCAGCGAAACGCTCTATGACGCAAAAGCCCACTACAAAGCATGAGCAAATTCACTTAATTCTTTTCAGTTGACCAATAGAAATTCTGGAGCATCGCCATGCGTTGACATTCAGATCTTTCATTTCTTGGTGAAACACAGCCAGCCCTCATCTGTTGATGTTGAATGAACCCATCTCCTCTTGTGAAGGTCGCTGAATGACCACAACTCTGACGCGACCTGCGGACGGCGAAGGCAGCGTGCAGGTCCACCAGGACCCTGGCCTAAACATTCAGGAAGAGACCCTGGTGATCGCTGTCTACGGCAAGGGCGGCATTGGTAAATCCACCACCTCCTCCAATCTCTCCGCTGCTTTCTCCAAGCTGGGCAAGCGGGTGCTGCAGATCGGCTGCGACCCCAAGCACGACAGCACCTTCACCCTCACCCACAAGATGGTACCTACGGTGATCGATATCCTCGAGGAGGTTGACTTCCACAGTGAAGAACTTCGTCCGGAGGACTTCGTCTTCACCGGTTTCAACGGTGTGCAGTGCGTCGAAAGCGGCGGACCACCTGCAGGGACCGGTTGTGGTGGTTATGTGACAGGGCAGACGGTGAAGTTGCTAAAGGAACATCACCTGCTGGAAGACACCGATGTGGTGATCTTCGATGTGCTCGGCGATGTGGTGTGTGGTGGCTTCGCTGCACCGCTGCAGCATGCCAATTACTGCCTGATCGTGACGGCCAATGATTTCGATTCGATCTTCGCGATGAACCGAATCGTTCAGGCCATTCAGGCCAAGGCCAAAAACTACAAGGTCCGGCTCGGGGGTGTGGTTGCGAACCGTTCAGCCGACACCGATCAGATCGACAAGTTCAACCTACGCACGGGCCTACGCACCATGGCTCATTTCAAGGATGTGGATGCAATCCGGCGATCCCGGCTCAAGAAGTGCACGATTTTCGAGATGGATGACGACGATGAAGCCGTCCAGGCCGTACGCAGCGAATACCTGCGACTGGCTCAGAACATGCTCGAGAACGTGGAGCCCCTCGAAGCAACATCCCTGAAGGACCGGGAGATCTTCGACCTGCTCGGCTTCGACTGATCAGAGTCCCACCAGCTGCATCGACAGGTCCCAGACCCGTCGAGCAGTAACGGGGTCGGTAGCCTTGTCCGACAGCTCCTGGCTGAACTGCTGACCATATTTCTTCTGACGGTTGCCCCAGCTCCAGTGCACACCCGATTCGGCGAAGTCAGATTTGGCGACCACATCGGCAACCCGTTCACCTGCCAGCGACTGGGAGACGTAACCACCGGTAATATTCTTTTGGAACCAGGGGAAGATCGTCTGAAACGCCTTGGGGCTATTGCGGAACAACGGTGTATCAGCAACGCAGCCGGGATACAGCGAGGTGAAGGTGATCCCCATGTCCCCGTGTAGGCGGCGGTGCAGCTCCTGGGTAGTGATCATGTTGCAGAGCTTGCTGTCCTTATAAGCCTTGCCGGGCTTGAACGACTTACCACTAGCCATCGACACCGGCTCCTGGAAACCGGCCTCGAACCCGGACAAGTCCCCCAGATCCGCAGGTGCGGGGATGGGGATCTTGCCCCCCAGCTCCTTGGAGTTGGCCGTCACCGTTCCCAGAATCACTACTCGTCTGGAGGGGTGGCTTGAGTTCTGCAAGCGGCCCAACAGCAGCTGTATCAGCAGGAAATGGCCGAAGTGGTTGGTGGCCATCGAGATCTCGTAGCCCTGGGGTGAGCGGTCCGGCTGCTTTAGCTTCGGTTTGTAAACCGCGGCATTGCAAACCACCGCATCCAATCGATCCGGTAACGCATCCACAGCTCGGCGCACACTGTCTAGATCGCCCAGATCCATCAACACATGCTGGAGCCGTTCCTTCGTTATATCCATCTCTTCGGCCGCCGTAGCGGCCCGCTGAGGACTGCGATTAGCCGTGATTACCGTCCAGCCCCGCTTCACCAAAGCGCAGGTGGCATTCAGGCCAACACCTGATGTGGTGCCGGTGATCAGAACGGTGCCAGGCGTGGACATCAAGACAAGGCTGGAAGATTGCCAGTCTGCCGGTCAGCATCCGCGGAACTCATGGCTGGTCACGAATCTCAGCGCCAGATCACCCGCAGTCGATTGGGTGCAATCCATTGGTCCTGCTCGCTTAGCAACCGTTTCTCACCGCCGATGCTGAACAAGCGATCAAAGCGACTCTGCAGGGTCTCTAACTTCTTCGACTCAAGATTCAAAACGGCGGCGATCTCACCATGGCGATCCAGTCGTTCCTGGTAAGCCACCGACAGCCTTGCAACACTGACGCAGCCGACCAGGATCATCGCTGCCTTGGCTGCCAGAGCGATCAGGCTGCAATGAAGTTCCTGCCTGTCGAGCTGACGTTGGATGGACGCAGCGCGGTTTACGGCAGCCTCGGAAGAGGCCTGATCCCTGACACGGGATGGCTTTGCCTTGGACGACGTCACCGCGACTTCTTAGATGACCGCTTGTAACGCAGCTATCAGGCCTCGTAAAGGCTAATGGAGAGACGCAGGGCCAGCACAGCAGCATGGGCAGCCACCACAAGAGCGACGAATACTTCAGCCGAAGTCAGAGCAGTGGCCATGAGAAGAAAGACACAAGCGATCCCATTGTTCTCCCTCAGCAGGGCTTCAGGCCATCATTCGCAAAGGCCTGTCACACCCGTAGATGGAACCGGTTCAGATCAACGCCGACGCGATCCGGCGTCTCGACCTCACCCCCCTGCAGCCCTGGAGCAGCCAACCGCTGCCGTCCCTGCTGGAGATGGGCCCTGCCTTGGAGCTGCAGTTCTACTGGCCTCGTGATCCTTCTGATCCCAGGGAGCTGCCCGAATGCCCCGAGCCAAGGCTCTGGGCCCTACGAGCCGATGCCAATTACCCCTGGCTGCCACTGCTGCTGGAACGCGACCAGGGCAGTTTGATCCGCCACGTGGCCATGGTGGTCCCCCATAGCTTCAACCGTAGTGAAGGACTGCGCTTCGAGCCCCAGGCCCTTGAGCTGTGGATCACCCACCGGCTGATGCAACTGGATGATCTCTGCACATCCAAGCTGGGACTCTCGCAACGGGGCAACCTGTCACAGATGGCAGCCTCACTTGGATACGAACTGGATGCAGGCTTCTGGACTCTATTGAGCTGAGATCAGACCAGCAGCAGATGCAGAGCCCGCCGGCAGCTGTCCACCGCCAGAACGATGGCCAAGCCCCGCAGCAGCCGCACCAGCACTACCGCATCGAAACGGTCCAGCCGGCTGGCGGACCACTGGGCCGCCAGAGCTGCCACTCCACCCAGCACCAGGCCCATCCAGGGCACCCCTCGCCCCTCATGCAGGAACTGCAACGAGGCTGCGGAGGCGGAGCAGAACACCGCCATGGTGCTAAGGCGCACCGCCCGATGGATGGGTACCCCCAGAGGTCCGTTCATCAGCGGCACCATTACCAGGCCACCACCGAGGCCGAGCATTCCGGCCGTCCAACCGGCAATGCAGCCCACCCCAGCCAATAACCCCACCTGGGCATTGGTTTCATCGTCCTCACCAGGTGTCTCCTCGTCCTCGCGCACGCGCACAGCAAAGGCCAGCACCACATAAATAAGCGTCTGCATCGCCAGCAGAAGCCAGCCGAACACCAACCCGGCCAGACCACCGAACAACAACGCAGAACCAAAGGCCGACGCACCTATGGCAACACTGGTTCGAACCGGCAGCGATCCACTGCGCAGGTGGGACACCAGGCCCGCCAGAGCCGTCGGAACGATGGCAAAGCTGCTGGTGGCCAGAGCCTGATGGGGCGGGAGATCCAACCAGAGCAGCAGAGGCGCGAAGATGAGACCACCTCCTATTCCCAGCAGGCCAGCCAATCCACCAGCCAGCAGGCCCAGTCCGATCAGCAGGGGGATGTCCCACCAGGGCAGCACGTCATCGTTCGCTCACGATCAACAGCATGCCGACCGCCGGATCCCCTGGCCGACTCATTCCCAACCTGATAGGAGACGGTCCGACTCAGATGGCCATCGACGCGATGCTGCTGGATCAGGCCACACAAGCCCCGGTGCTGCGCTTTTATCACTGGGATGGGCCCTGGCTGTCCCTGGGCCGCCATCAACGACACCGGCCCCAGCACTGGGATCAACTGGCGCTGGAGGGGCGCCTTCGCATGGTGCGTCGACCCAGTGGCGGCCAGGCCGTGCTGCATGCAGGGGGGCTCACCTACGCACTGATCTGGCCATCAGCGCCGCGCCGACGCAAGCAGGCCTACCGGGAAGCCTGCCGATGGTTGATAGATAGCTTCACGCAACTGGGGCTGCCATTGCAGTTTGGGGACGATCCCGCCGTCGCCAGCAGCAGCAATTGCTTCGCCAGCTCCACCGCCGCGGATCTCGTGGATCATGCCGGCGTGAAACGAATCGGCAGCGCCCAGTGCTGGCAGCGCGGACGGCTGCTGCAGCACGGCGAAATCCTGCTGGACCCTCCGCCAGCGCTCTGGCAGGCCGTGTTCGACGAAGCCGCCCCACCCTCTGCACCCCAAGGGATCGACCGACAAACGTTGGAACAAAAGCTGATTGATGCCATCGCCATCGCCTGGCCTGATGTCTGCTGGGACGAAGAACCCCTGAGTGACGACGAACGGGATCAGGTGGACGCCCGTTGCCGATCGGATGGTTCGGAACTTACCGGCATCGACGCAACGATCTGAGGCAGCATCACCAACCCCATTGGGTAGCGGTTATGGCGTCGGGCCTCATCCAGGATCGGTGCAGGCAAGCGCACCCCTAAGCGCTTCAGCACCGCTTCACCGATGTCCATGCGGTCAACTGTGCCGGCGGGAAGCCCGGCTGGGCTGAGCACCAATGCCCGGCCCTGTTCTGTGGCCTCCACAGCCTTGATGGCTTGCCAAATAGGAGCCGATTCGGCAATGGAGGCAAGGGAATTCAGGGGGCGGAGATGGTCACCGACGGTCTGCAGGTCCCATTGCTGAACAGGAAGATCTCGCAGTGGCTGGTCATCCAACCAGCCCAGCCAGCGGGGACCACGGCAGATCAGCACCCAATCCGCTCCACGCTTGGCTTCGTCGTCCTGAAGACGCAGCTGACTGAGCCGACGCAGGGGCTGATCGGATTCCATCACCCTGAAACGACGGCTGGCGGCATCAGCCACCTTCAGGTCACGCAGCACCTGATGCAGCACCAGCATCTGGGACTGGCTGCGATTCGCTCCAAGCCCGAACCAGCCGATCAGCATCAACATCACGCCGTTGAAGACACCGCCCTGCAGCAGCAGCAGGCCTCCCAGCACAATCAACAAGCTGGAGAGGGCGCGCCCAGATGCAGCGGCCACCTGCATCCCCCGTTTCTGACTGCCACTGAACTGCCAGACCAGCGCCTTGAGAATCAATCCCCCATCCAGTGGCAAACCGGGCAGGAGATTGAACATCCCGAGCATCAGGTTGAGGAGGCCGAGCTGGGTGCAGAGCAGTGTCAGCACTGGACTCACTGCACCGGCCGGCGCCGCTGAAAGCAGCAGACCCAGCGCCAGTGACAGGCTGACAAGAGGACCAGCGGCAGCGATGCGCAAACTGCCCATCGCCGTGGTGCACTCCTTCTCGACCCGGGCAATCCCCCCAAGATGAAACAGAGTGATGCTGAGCACCTTCACCCCTTCACGAACGGCCATCACCGCATGACCGAGTTCGTGCAACAACACTGACAGGTAGAGAAGAAACGCTGTTGCCAGACCCAAACCCCAACTCACCGTCAAGGGGACGGCTGGCGTGAGCTCAGATGCGTAACGCCCCTGGAAGAGCGTGGTGAAGATGGCGAGGGCAAACAGCCAGCTGGGCTGAATCCGCAGCGGAATGCCCCGAAAGGTCAAGAGTGTCCAGCCTTCTCCCACCGCTACTCCATGGCGTCGCTGCCCCAATGGGGCGTGTCCACCATGATCCTAAGGAGATCAGCCTGCAGGTTCTTGCGCGATCAACCCACCTCTCCAGCCGTGAAGATTTGCGGCCTGACCGACATTGAGCAGGCGCTGGCGATCGCCGCCATGGGCGCCGATGCCATCGGCGTGATCGGTGTTGAAGGAACCCCCCGATACATTGAGGAAACTCCACGCCGGGCTTTGTTCAGCCAGCTTCAGCAGCGCTTCCCTGCGCTCCAAAGGGTGTGGGTGGTGGCAGACGCCTCGGAAACGTTGCTCGATGCAGCACTGCAGGGTCAGGGTACCCCGACGGTGGTGCAGCTACATGGAGGGGAATCACCAGCTCAATGTCTGGCGTTGCGGAAACGCCATCCCCGAATGCGCATTTGGAAGGCCCTGCGTTTGCGCACTCTGGACGACCTGGCTGCCGTGGAGAACTATCTGGAATCCGTGGATGCCCTGTTGCTGGAAGCCTGGAGTCCGAATCAGCTGGGGGGCACGGGCCACCGGCTTCCCCTGGACTGGTTGGCGGAAACCCAACTACCACTGCCCTGGTGGTTAGCCGGCGGCATCAGTGCTGAATGGATCCCCGAACTACTGGAACGTGTGACACCCGACGGACTCGATGCTTCAAGTCGACTGGAGGTCAGTCCAGGTTGGAAGGACCTCCAGAAGGTGAACGCTTTGCTATCAGCGGTTCGAGCCTGACGATCAGGTGCTGAGCAAAGCCTCCTGCTGACGTACCAGTTCAAAGAATTCCTGCTTCAGGCTGGAGTCGTGACGGAAATCGCCCCGCACTACGGAGTTAACCATGCTGGTCTGAGGTTCCTTCACGCCACGCCACTTCATGCAGTAATGCTGGGCCTTGATGATGATGCCGAGGCCCTGGGGTTCGCAGAGCTTCTCGACCTCATCGGCCAGGATCATCACGGCCTCTTCCTGAATGTGAGGCCGGGAGAACACCCAGTCAGCCACGCGCGTGAACTTGGACAACCCGATCACCCGGGCGCCAGGCTTAATACCGATCCAGCAGTTGCCCATTATCGGCACCAGGTGGTGGGAGCAAGCCGATCGCACCGTGATTGGTCCAACGGTGTAGATCTCGTCAAGTTGTTTGACGTTGGGGAAACTGGCCACCTTGGGCTGATGGTGGTAGCGACCCTTGAAAACCTCATGGAGGTACATCCGAGCAACTCGCTCGGCGGTTTCATGGGTGTTGTGATCGTTGTCAATATCGATCACCAGGGTGCGAAGCAGATCGCGGATTTTGTCCGCCACCTCGACCTCCAGAGCTCTCAGTTCACCGGGTTCGATGTAGTCGGCGATGTTGTCGTTGGCAAGGAACGACACACCTGCGGCCTGAAGCCGCTCGCGAATCCGGCTGGACACCTCAGCACTTAGACGGGGCTGACCGTTGCCGTTGGATTGGCCGGCGCCGTTGGACACTAAAGGGAAGGTGGTGGTCATAGCTAATCGTTCAGAAGGCGCCGGCAGCCGGCATGAGGGTTAAGTCTTCGATCACCTGGTTCACAGGTTGTTCAGCCAGGTTCACCAAGGTCTCTGCCGCTTGATCGACGGAGAGCATGGCACGACGATCGAAATCGCTTTGTACGGTTTCTGCGTCCCAAAGTGGGGTGTTAACGGCACCAAGGGTGAGGGTGCAGGCGCGGATTCCATGGGCACGCTCCTCCTCCGCCAGGCAGCGAGTGAAGCTGGCCAAGGCCGCTTTGCTGACGCAGTACGCCCCCCATTGCGGGAAGGCGTTGCGAGCAGCATGACTGTTGAGGTTGATCACCAAACCTCCATTAGCACGCATGGCAGGGACCACGGCCGCACAAACCTGCATGACGCTGGTGACATTCAGCTGCATCAACCACTGCCAACGTTCCAATGGCATGGCCAGCAGGGCTCCGGTGTAAGCCGCCCCAGCGTTGTTGATTAACACCGCTGGAGGTGCCCCCTGCTTTAGGAGTCCTGTCAGTTCAGAGGCGATCACCTGCGGATCCGTTAGATCAACAGAGCGACAATCCACCTGCACACCCATCGGACGCAGCTCGGCTGACAATTGCTCCAGCTGGTCACCACGGCGAGCAATCAGCAGGAGATCCCAACCCTTGCGGGCCAGAAGTTCAGCGGTTCTGCGGCCAATGCCACGGCTTGCACCCGTAATTAGAGCCGTTGGCAAATGCTGTTTGCAAACCTTGACACATTAAGCGCTTTGGTCGTGATCCTGTGAATTTCCCTCAATGAACTGCCCCATCGCACGGAATTTTCGATAACGGGCATCTTTCAACGCATCATCCGAAAGGGCCATCAGCTCGCCAAGGTGACGCTCCAATGATGCCCGCAGGGTCTGACCAGCCTCGAGTGGAGCCCAGTTGTTGCCACCGGACGGTTCCTCAAGAACCTCATCCACCACACCAAGCTCCAGCAGGTCGCTGCCGGTGATGCGGAGCGCCGCGGCCGCATCGGGTGCCTTGGCCGCATCACGCCAGAGGATCGATGCACACGCTTCCGGACTGGCCACGGTGTAGACGCTGTGCTCGAACATCAGCAAGCGGTCTGCAACACCGATGCCAAGGGCTCCACCGGAGCCGCCTTCTCCGATCACCGTGGCGATCACGGGCACCCGTAGCCGGAACATCTCGCGCAGATTCACGGCTATGGCTTCCCCCTGCCCCTGCTCTTCCGCCTGAAGCCCTGCATAGGCCCCAGGAGTGTCAATGAAGCTCAGGATTGGGAGCCGGAACCGATCTGCATGCTCCATCAGCCGCATGGCTTTGCGGTATCCGCCTGGAGTGGCCATGCCGAAGTTGCGTGCAACGTTCTCCTTGGTGTCACGCCCTTTCTGATGGCCGATCAACAGCACGGCCTGATCCCCAAGACGCCCGACTCCGCCAACCAGAGCCTGATCATCGTTGCCGCGACGATCGCCATGTAATTCGATCCAGTCGTCGCAGAACATCTGAATGAAATCCAGGGTGCTGGGACGATGGGGATGGCGGGCCACCTGAATCTTCTGGGCGGGAGTCAGCCCCTGGAAAATCTCCTGACGACGGCGAGCAGCTAGAGACTCCAGCTGATGGAGCTGCTGACTGACATCAACCTCGGAATCCCTGGCAAGCTGCCGAATCTGTTCGATCTGCTGCTCCAGCTCCACCAAAGGCTTCTCGAATTCGAGTATTGGACGGCGAGGCATGGCGTTGGAATTCAGGCGGCGGCGGCCTGAACAGAAGGGTTGAGGTTCAGCGTGGAGAAACCATGACGCACGGAAGCAGCTCCGATGAAGTCCATTTTCTCAAGGGTGATGTTGTTTCTGCCCCAGCTGAAGTTCGTGTGGCAGCGTTCGAACTCCAGCAGCATCGCTTCAGCAAAGCAGGCGAACATCTGTCGCTGAGGCTTGTCCATCTCGGCGATCTGCATCATTGTCCAGCCGATGTCTTTGCAGAACTCCACGATTCCACCCTTGAGGACGTGGATGCCGCCACCGGCAACCTTGGAGTCGAGATTTTTCGGATAGCCGCCATCGATCATCAGGCAGGGCTTGCGCAAGGTGCTCTGATCAATCTCCAGGGTTCGGGGCATGCTGGCGACCCAGACCACCACATCCGCCTCTGGCAGTGCTTCATCAAGGGTGAGAATTCTTCCACCGCCGATCTGGGCCTGAAGGTCCAGCAACGGCTGCTGTTGCCTGGCCACCAGCAGAAGTTCACCTACCCCGGTCCGAGCTGACAGCCAGCGACAGACCGCACTGCCGATGTCGCCGGTGGCACCCACCACGGCCACCTTGGCTGTTTTCAGATCAATGCCGAGGCTTGGTGCGTTGTTCTCGACTTGACGGCAGATAACCCAGGCGGTGTGGGTGTTGCCGGTCGTGAAACGCTGCCATTCGAGCGTGGTACTGCGCACCGTCTGGTGCTGCAGCAGATTGAAGTTCTCAAAAATGATCGAGGTGAAGCCGCCCAAGGCGGTGATGTTGATCCCCTTCTTCTGTGCCAGCTCCATGGCATTTAGAACCTTCCGCCGCGCAGTTTTGAACCGACTCAGCATCTCGGGAACGAAGCAGGAGTCGATGTAGGCACCCTTGATCGTGGTCCCCGTGGGACTGGAGATCTCAACGTGTTCCACCAGTTGAGGCGGTGCACTGCACCACACATCAAGATCTCCATCAGCGATGTGATCGAACCCCAGTTCCATCGCCTTGCGACGGGCAGCGTCGAAGCTCGTTGAATGCCCGATCAGACCAAACATGCACCCGCTCTAAACACGCCGCTAATTACGACCCGATCGTCCATGCTCCCACGGCAGCGTGGGAAGACGGACAAGGTCCTGTGAACAAACCGGCCGAAGGGTCGGCGTCGGATCAGACCGCCAGGGCCGCTGCAGCCATCCGGGCAATGTCCCTGGAGGTGAAACCGATTTCACCGAGAGCTTCCTGATAAGCAATCAGGAAATCCTCGATCAGATCCTCTTTTTCCATGAGAAGCACCGCGGCATCGGAGGCAACGTCCTCCAACATCGTGCGAATCAAGGGGAGGTTGGCCTTGTTGGCCTCAAACAACTCATCCCTACTGGCTTCGAAATTGGCCTTCAGCCATTCCTGTCCGTAGTTGAGGTGAGTGTATTCATCCTTCACAACGCCCTCAGTGATCTTGCGGGCGAATGGATCAGCGACGGGAATATAAATGTGATAAGCCGAGATAGCAAAAGCTTCGATCAGCAGGGCCTGGATCAGTAGGCAGGTCACCACTTTTCCTTCATTCAGGGCCGCCTGGAAGTTCCCATGCAGAGGCTCAAAAAATTTCTTAGCGAATGCTAGGTCTGCTTTAACACCCAAGTTACGACCACAGGACGTGAAGCCTTTCATGTGCTTCATCTCCATCCGCGCCAACTTGGCCAGCTCCTCCTTCTGATCGGGGATCAGGGTGCCCAGGGAGATGTAATTGTCGTGAGCTTCCTGCTCACCCTCAATTACGATCGCGTTTATGCGGCTGTACGCGTCCTTGTAAGCCTCACTGGTGAAATCTGGCAGCGCATCCAGCCCCTCCACCACAGCTGCCTCGGGTGCATTGAGGGTCGTCATAGGACGTGGTCCACCACTTTCAGTGGGACTGAGAATAACCAGGACCCAAGACCTTGGAGAGCACAGCGTTCTAAGTTCACGATGCAGAGGTCCTATCAACGGCCTCACCAGGCACCGGCCATTCGCTCACCAATAGGGCTCGCAACAGTTTTGTCCAATGCACCACCAGGTGCTGTTCCAGCAGCTTCCCGAGCTCTGCTGATGCAGCGCTACTGTCTCCGATCACACCGCTTCGACTGAGGTCCTGCATCACCCAGGTGAAGGGAGCCGCCCCCTCGAGACTCCAACCGCTGGGCGGATATAACCTGCCCTCCAATCCAGGCAGACCGTCCACAGGGCGCTGTTCACCCACCAGTTCAGGGGCTTGATGGAGCATGAGCGAAGTCTCCGCCATGCCGGCGTGGAGGCCGTTCTCCAGCTCATCCGCCGGCAGCAGATCGGCAAGACCCTCAACCCCACTCCAAAGAAAACAAGGCAGGACGGTCATAGCAGGACAGCGTTGCCGCAACTCTCTGGCAGCCACCTGGAGCAGAGCGATCTGTCCCCCATGGGCGTTGAACAGCACCAGGCGACGCCATCCCATGGCAGCCAGCTGTTCCCCCAGCTGCACCACCACAGCAATCAGCAGGTCGGAGGAGAGGCTGAGGGTGCCGGGAAAGGCTCGATGCTCTGGGGAGAAGCCGATGACCTGGGTCGGCAATCTCCAGATCGGCAGTTCGGGATTGAGCTTGCCCAAAACAGCCTCAGTTATCCGTTCGGCAAAAAGCGCATCGGTAACCAAGGGAAGATGGGGGCCGTGTTGTTCACATGCACCAAAGGGCCAGATCAGGGTTGATCCATCACCTTTGGCCAACTTCTGAATCTCTGGCCAGGCGAGCTGCTCGTATTGGCGCTGATGGCCAGTCATCGAAACTCCCTTTTCATAGTTCCATGGCCAGTCCTTCCCTGTCAGAATGGCCGATCGATCATCTCTGGTTCATGGCCGCAGCCGGCAGTTCGCAGCCCAATCGCCCAAAGGCACCGCGAGCGGCAGCGACCCCTCCGCTTCAGGTGATGAAGATCAATCGCAAGGAAGAGCAGGAACAGCTGCAACGCGAAGCTGCTGAAGCGCGCGCCGCCGCTGAAGCAGCGGCCGAGAAAGCGCGGCTGCTGGAGGAGAAGGCCGGGCTGTTGGGTCCCCCCAGAACCGCGCCGGCAGAAGCTGATGAGGAGCGATTCGATATGGGCGCCATGGAGGGCATGACCATGGCGGATCTGATGGGGGCTCCCGAACAGTCCCCCCGCCGCCAGAACGAGAGCAAGCCCCGCAGCGTCGACGACTTCGACTTCGATGAAGAGGCCTTCCTCGCTGCCCTGAACGAGAACGCACCCATCGGCACCACAGGAGACGTGGTGGAAGGAACGGTTATCGGCCTTGAAAGTGACGGGATTTACGTCGACATCGGCGGCAAAGCGCCGGGATTCATGCCCAAAAGCGAGGCTGGCCTTGGTGTGATTACCAATCTGAGTGAACGGTTCCCCAAAGGACTGCAAGTCCAGGTGCTGGTCACTCGCGAACAGAATGCCGACGGCATGGTCACAATCAGCTGCCGGGCCCTCGAACTACGCAAGAGCTGGGACAAGGTCAAGGAACTCGAAAAAGAAGGCAAAATTGTGCAGGTCATCGTCAATGGTTTCAACCGTGGGGGTGTGACCTGCGATCTCGAAGGTCTGCGGGGGTTCATCCCCCGATCCCAGCTTCAGGACGGCGAGAACCACCAGGAGTTCGTCGGCAAGACCCTTGGGGTGGCCTTTATTGAGGTCAACTCTGAAACCCGCAAGCTGGTGCTGTCGCAGAAGCGGGCTGCAGTGGCAGCCCGCTTCCAGGAACTGGAGGTCGGCCAGCTGGTGGAAGGCGTGGTCGCCGCAGTGAAGCCCTACGGACTGTTCATTGACCTTGGGGGAATCAGCGGCCTGCTGCACCAGTCCGCCATCACCAATGGCAGCCTGCGCTCGATCCGCGAGGTGTTCGATCAGGGGGAGCGTGTTAAGGCTCTGATCACCGAACTGGATCCCGGTCGTGGCCGCATTGGTCTGAACACCGCATTGCTGGAGGGGCCGCCCGGTGAACTCCTTGTCGAAAAAGACAAGGTGATGGCCGAGGCCAGTGATAGGGCAAGCCGCGCCCAGAACATGCTCAAGCAACGGGAACAGGACGCAGGATGAACGCTACGCAAACGGTCGGTGCGGATTGGGAGTTGGATTTCTATTCCCGACCGATTCTTGAAACCGACGGGCGCAAACGCTGGGAACTGCTGATCACGGCGACCCCCGCTGCGGATGCCAAGAAAACGCCCTTCCGTTTTTCGAAGCGCTGCCCATCGGGGGAGGTCAATTCCATCTGGTTGAGTTCCGCCCTCGCCGAAGCCCGACAGTGCGCCCTTGACGCGGGCTGGCCGGCACCCCGACGCCTGCGCTGCTGGCGCAGCTCCATGCGAACAATGGTTCAACGCGCCGCCACGGAGCTGGATCTCGAGATGATCGCCAGTCGTCGCACCTACGCGCTGCTTGATTGGTTGCAACAGCGGGAGCAGGAGGTTTACCCCCAGGAAGAAGGCTTCATGGCAGGGCCTCTGGCCCCACCATCCGCACCCATCGCCACCCCGCCGGTGCCTCTCCCCGAGGAGGTTCAAGGCGATGCTTGGTCCTGGGCATCACTGCCGGCGGATCTTCTGCGTGACGCCTCGGACTGGCCCAGCAGTTTCAGCGGACTGTTGCCCCTGCCTGAGGGGCTGGACATCGATCAGTCGGTGCCTGGCTTGCGTCTTTTCAGCAGCAGCCGTGCCCTGGCGATGGCCGGCTGGCTGGGAGGCCTTGAGCCGGTGCGGCTTCTGGTGGAGGGTCGTCAGCTCGTGCTCGAGGCAGGGCAGGACGACCGCTGGTTGGTCAGTGATCTCGATTCAGCCGCGGCCGATGCCATCGCTGGGGACCTAGGCCGATCCAAGGAACGGGGCAAAGGGCTCCAATTCATTGCAATCCAGACCAGTCCGGACGAGCAGGCGTTCGCAGGCTTCTGGATGATGCGTGACATAGCCACGCTCTAGGTCAGCCATGCCGACGGAAGGCTGCGATCCCTTCGATCGACCCGACAGCAGCTTCAACAACCTGCAAGATTGGACCTGGATTGGCTGCTACGGCGGCTACTACCTCCAAAGCGATCTGCTGCAGGAGCAGGGCTTTGAGCATGGCTTCTTCACGCGCCGCTGGCAGGGTCGAGGCCCCGACGTACTGGCTGGGTATATCAGCGCGGGGATCAGCGTGCACCGCCCCCAACAGGTGCACAGTGGAATCGTCCTGAACGCCAGCGACGCCCGTCAGGATCCTTGGCCGGAAGCCGATGGTCTGGTGAGCACAAGCGGCAGCCAGAGCCTCTGGGTCTGTGGAGCCGACTGCACCCCCGTCCTGATCGCCGATCCCGGCACCGGCCATGCTGCGGCCTGTCATGCCGGCTGGCGCGGGGTTGCTGCCGGAATTCTGCCCACGGCCCTGGACCGACTGACGGAGCGGGGTGCCCGGCGGAAGGATCTTCTGGTGGCCCTGGGCCCAGCCGTGAGCGGGCCGCACTACCAGGTGGGACAGGAGGTAGTGGAGACCATCGCCGCGGCGATTCCAGGTCCTGTTGACCTGTCTGAACGCGGAGCCGTCTCACCGGATGAGCAACCGGGGCGGCATCGCCTGGACATTCGAGCCGCTGCCCGGTTGCAACTCCAGCAGGCGGGAATCACAGACGAACGGATCGCCCAATGCCCGCTTTGCACCGTCAGTGAACCCGAGCTGTTCCACTCATGGAGACGGGATCAGGTGAAAGCGGTGCAGTGGAGCGGCATCGTCAGTCAGGCCGCTGCGTTGGAACCAGACTCCAGCAGCTGACGAGCCATCGCTTCAGCAGCCCGGATGCCATCGATTCCGGCCGACAGGATGCCGCCGGCGTAGCCCGCCCCTTCACCAGCAGGCACCAGCCCCTTCACATTGAGGGACTCCAACGCCGTATCCCTGGGAATGCGCACAGGCGATGACGTGCGGGTTTCCACCCCAGTGAGCACCGCATCGGGGTGGTCATAACCCGTCAGCTTGCGGGCAAAGGCCGGCAGTGCCTCCCGCAAGGCCGTAGTGATGTGAGCGGGCAACAGCTCGGCCAAATCGGCGGGATGCACACTCGGTTGATAGGACGCAGCTATGACGCCGAGACGGGTGGATGGCCGGGCTGCAAGGAAATCCTCCAGGCGTTGCGCCGGCGCGGCATAGCTGCTGCCCCCCAGCTTGAAAGCACGCTGCTCAAGCTCCCGTTGAAGGCCAATCCCCGCCAACGGGTCTCCGGGGAAGCGTTCAAACGGAGCCAGATCGTCGGCATCCAGGGCAACCACCAAACCGCTGTTGGCGTTGCGCTCGTTGCGGGAATGCTGGCTCATGCCGTTGGTCACGACCCGCCCCTCTTCCGAGGTCGCCCCCACCACAAATCCACCGGGACACATGCAGAAGCTGTAGACGCAGCGGCCATTCTCGGCATGGTGCACCAGCTTGTACTCGGCCGCCCCGAGACGCGGATGGCCGGCTGCCTCCCCCCAGCGGGCCACATCGATCAGACACTGCGGATGCTCGATCCGCACGCCCACCGAAAAGGGTTTGCGCTGCAGCTGTACACCGATCTCGTCCAGCATTTCGAAGCAGTCCCGCGCTGAATGACCGGGAGCCAGCACCAGATGGCGACAGGAGATCTCCGTTCCATCGGCCAGCAGCACCCCCTCAAGTTGATGGGGCTTATCACCAGAGTTGGTGCCGAGTTGAAGTCGTGTCACGCGACTGTTGAACCGCACCTCACCCCCCATGGCTTCGATCCGAGCCCGCAGGCCACGCACGACCGTGGCGAGCTTGAACGTGCCGATATGCGGGCGATGCACCGTTAGGATCTCAGCGTTGGCACCGCAAGCCACCAACTCCTCCAGCACCTTGCGGCCGTAGTGCTCGGGATCACTCACCTGGCTATACAGCTTGCCGTCGGAGAAAGTGCCGGCACCTCCCTCCCCGAACTGAGCGTTGGATTCCGGGTTGAAGTCTCTGGTTCTACGCCAGAAGCCAAAGGTATCAGCTGTGCGTTGCTTCACTGCCTGACCCCGCTCGAGCAGCAATGGTTGGAACCCCATCTGTGCCAAGAGCAGCGCAGCGAAGTAGCCGCAGGGGCCTGCCCCCACCACCACCGGTCGATCGCCCGCGACCAATGGGAAGTCTTCAAGCGCATGACCGACGGACCGATAGCGAGTATCCGGTGCAGGTCGAACCCGACTTTTGTTGCCAATACGCCGCAGCAGAGCAGCTTCACCCTTCACCCGCACATCAACGCTATAGATAAGCTGGATCCGATCACGACGACGGGCATCAATACTGCGCTTGACCAGACGCTGCTCCAGCAGCTGATCTTGCGGGATCCGCAGACGCCGAAGAACGGCCTGCGTCAACTCCGCATCGGCGTGATCCAGCGGCAGCTTCAGCTCAGCCAGTCGTAGCATCAACTCGTTTGCCGTCATCCTTCATTCGATCAGATGGCGATGTCTTCAGCAGCCCTGCTGCCGCCCGACCCGACGGTGTCATGCCGGCCCGCAAGCGGAAATCACTGGCCGCTGCCTTCAGCCGCAGTGACTCTCCCCGCTGTCGCTGCACCAGAGCGGTGCAGAAATCAATCGCATCCTGGTCAGGACTGATCCAACCCATCGGATCAGGGACCCCTTCATCCGACACCGGCAGCGGCGCCGCTTCCACCAGCGCTAGCACACGCGCCGTGTCGTAGCCCGCCGCGGCGAGCAAGTCAGGTGCCTCCCCCCAGCGGAGGCTGAACGCCTGTTCAAAGCCTGACCAGTTGTCACCACGGGCCGGATGTTCCAGACCAAGTTGCTGCCAGGGCACTTGCGGCAGATTCTGCAGCGCATCCGAGTCAGAAAGGTACACCCAGTTGGGCGTCAATGGAGCACCGCCACCGAACGCACCATCACGCTGCTCCCGCCGGAGCCGAGAGGCCAGAGGCCCATCAGGTTGATCGGCTACCACCACCGTGCCGGCCCATGAGAAGGTCATGTCCTTGCGGAAACGGTCAAGCCGTTGATCATCCGTTGGATCCACCTGCTGAACCGCGGTGGGTTCGTAGCTCTCCACCAGACCACCTGAAGCTTTGTAATGATTAACAAACGTCGTCGACAGGGTGGCTTCGAGCGAATTTGGATCGACCACCACCATGGCCCGATCCCAACCGGCTTTCAGGGTAGCCTCCACAGTTGCCTTGACGTCTTCCTCAATCGATGGGACCAGCGGCCAGAGCTTGTTGCGGCCCTCCAGGCCCCTGAGGGTGTCAATAGACTTACCCCGCTGATACGGAAGCAGAACGCTGATCCCGTGATGCTCGGACAGGGCGCTGAAGGCGCGTAGATCAGCAGAGGGTGGTGCCACTACAAGGTGCTGATCAGCGTGGTTAGGCAGCTGCTCAAGCGGAGACTGATCTGGTCTCAGCGAGATCCAAAGCACCGTGGGCAGGGGATGACCGCAGGCCCTGATCGTCGATTCACCAATGGCAAAGCCCTGAAGGAAGCGATCCCGGAGGACTGAATCGTCCGGAGCGGAAGGCAACATCACGACGACTCGCTGTCGAGGTAACGAACTGGAGACGAGAGCCTGACAGCCGATTACGACAGCCGCAAAACAGGACCATGCAAGCCATGGACCCGGTGCCAACCTCGACATAAAACGGGAACGCCAACCCGACCCAGTCAAATTAGGGAGAACGGTCGTCGTCGTCAGGCTTTGTCACCTGTTCGTCGGACGACGGCAACTGTGACAACAGTCCGGCCCCAAACAGAGCGGCACCAATGGCAATGGCCAGGCCCCGGTTATCAGCCGCAGCGCCCTGCCCCCATGCCGCCGTGGCCAGAAAAGCACCTCCAAGCAAGAGACAGGGCACTAAAACGATGCCACGGGCGATGCGGTTGTCTGCCATTCAGACGGACTCCGCGGGGCAACTGTCGCCCGCCAGGCCAGCGGCCACAAGCCCAGTGCTCAGATCCTTCTCATCACCAAGGGGCGTGACCCTGGCCAGCAACTGGCCTTCCCTGCGTCCAACCGGGCGGAGATTGACTCGCCTCCTACGAGGGAGTTGCTCCCTCAACCAGCCGAGGGCGGCGGACTCTGCATCAGGCTCAACGTCGATGCAGGCCAACTGAACCGTATAGGTGCGATTGCCGTCACCCACCTGCAGAAGGGAGGCAGTCCGAACCTGCAGAACCTCGGCTGCCACTGCCGGTGAAGCAGCAACCAGCACAACCATCAGGAACGCCAGCAAACGGGAGATCACAGAGATGCTCCGCACTGGGGACAGAAGCGATGTTCATGGGCGGTGGTAGCTCCACAAGAGCCGCAGGTGCGGGTGGTGCCCATAGCCAGCTCCGGATGGGATGGCAGACCCACCATCTGGGCGTTGCTCTTGCCCGGAGGGACCATCGGATAGCAGTTCTCCCCCCGCCTCACATGCACGTCGATCATCATCGGCGTCGGTGATTGCAACGCCGCTGCCAGGTCGCGGTGCAGAGCCTCGCGCTCGGTGATCTTGACGCCATCCACTCCGAAGGACCGGGCCAGAGCTATGAAATCGGGCATGCCGTTCAGCATGTCGGAGGAGGAATAGCGTTCGTCGTAGAAGCTCTCCTGCCACTGGCGCACCATGCCCTGCCAGTGGTTGTTCACGATCACTACCTTCACCGGCAGGCCGTAGGCCGCCAGGGTTCCGAGTTCCTGGATGTTCATCAGGATGCTGGCATCGCCGGCGATGCAGACCACCTGGCGATCAGGCAAGGCCACCTGAGCCCCCATCGCGGCCGGCATCCCATAACCCATGGTCCCCAGGCCTGCGCTGCTGATCCAGCTTCTGGGTCCGTTGCGCAGGTACTGAGCCGCCCACATCTGATGCTGTCCAACGTCCGTAGTAACGATCGCGTCGGGGGCCAGATCCCTCACCGCCAGCAGCACCTCCTGGGGGTATACAGGCCCTTCCATAGGAGGAATCGTGAGGGGATAACGGTCCTTCCAGGTGTTGATGCGCTCCAGCCAGGCCGCTGTGCGGGGTTCCGCCGCGCGCTGCAGGCAGATCTCCACCATCCGCGCCAGGCTCAGTCCGAGATCACCGAGCACAGCCACATCGGCCTGGCGGTTCTTACCGATCTCCGCTGGATCGATCTCGAAGTGCACCACTCTGGCCCGGGGGGCGAAGGTGTCCAACTTTCCGGTGACACGGTCATCGAACCGTGCCCCCACGGCGATCAACAGGTCGCACTCGGTGACGGCGAAATTGGCATAAGCGGTGCCGTGCATGCCAAGCATGCCCACCGACAGCGCATCATTTTCGTCAAAAGCCCCCTTACCCATCAGAGTGGTCGTGACGGGAAGCTGATAGCGCTCGGCCAGCAAGCGCAGGCTGTCATGTGCACCGGCGGAGATCGCGCCACCACCCACATACAGCAGAGGGCGTTGTGCCTGCTCGATCAGATCGAGCGCCGCCGCCACAGCAGCATCGAGCGGGGGCTCAGGCTGATGGAAACCGCCAGGGATGACGGAACCGGGCTCCACCGGCAGATAGTTGAACCGCTCCTGCCCCACATCCTTGGGAATGTCGATCAGCACCGGACCGGGCCGGCCGCTGGCGGCGATCAGAAACGCCTGAGCGACAATCGACCCCAGGTCGGCAGGGTCACGCACCACCCATGAGTGCTTCACGATCGGCAGGGTGATGCCGAAAATGTCGGTTTCCTGAAAGGCGTCGGTGCCGATGGCCGGCCTTGGAACCTGTCCGGTGACCACCACCATCGGCACGGAATCCATCTGTGCCGTGGCGATGCCCGTCACCAGGTTGGTAGCCCCTGGACCGGAGGTTCCGAAGCAGACACCCACCTTGCCGGTGGCCCTTGCATAGGCATCAGCGGCATGGGTACCTGCCTGCTCATGGCGCACCAGGATGTGCTTAACCCAGCCTTCGCCTTCAGCGATGTGCAGGGCGTCGTAAATCGGCAGGATCGCCCCGCCCGGGTAGCCGAAGATCGTGTCCACCCCATGGCGCCGCAACGCATCCATAAGCGCTTCCGCGCCGCTGATGGTCTGAGGTTCATCGGAATCCAGTCCACCAACAACCGTGGATGCGGAAGTAAGGGTCACGGCAGCTGGTCAGGAATGACCCTCAAGGTTAAGGGCCTGCAGCTCCTCCGGCTTGGTGGCTACTGATCATGACGCTGAGAGTCGGTGCCGGATCCATCCGTCTCCCCGCGTATTGGATTCCCCAGGTCAGCCTGGCCTGAGCGCACCGCTGCTGCTGCAAATAGCAGCAGGTGTGTTTGTAGCCACCGGAGACCACCAACTGAGCAGAGGGGATCCCAACGGTGCTGCGATATCAAGGCCGGTATGTGGCCTTAACTGACCATCCCGCCGCGGCGAAGACCGAAATGACTGGTGTACCCATCGAAAACCGCGATGGGAAACACACCGAATCTCCAGCGAACATCCACCTGAACTGGAAACAGACTCGAAACCAGGCCAAAGGTGACCAGTGCGCCGAGCAGCTCCTCAGAGCAGACCGAGAGCGTGCAGCGGGCCGTGGCCACTGATCAACTCCAACAGGAAAGCGGAAAAACCGAGCATGGCCAGTCGTCCATTCCATACCTCGGAACTGTTGTTCCAACCCCATTCCCACTTCTCCTGGGGGTAAAGCTTCACTTTGGTGGGCAGTTCCGCAGCTGCATCGAGGCTCACTTCTGGCCCCTCGAGGCTGCTGGTCACCAGATCCGCCAGACCCTCGATGAAGGGTGGATAGATGTCGAGCGCACGCACCCGACGGAAATTGATCACACCTGCTTCAGTCGCAAGTTCCCTGTATTCGATGTCGATTTCCTCAAGCGTCTCGATGTGCTCGCTGACAAAGCTGATCGGCACCACCACCAGATCGTTGGTCTTGGCCTCTCCCAGCTGCTCAAGCGCCTCCTCGGTGTAAG
>QCSJ01000014.1 GCA_003211535.1 Synechococcus sp. AG-670-A05
TATATATTTATAAGTACTGGTTGTAGCTTATCGAATGGCAGCGAACTAAAGAGATTATTACCAGATTTCACGATCATGTGTAAATAACGTGAAACCTCTTTCAGTCGCTTTATGCAGGGATCTGCGCAAGTTTTATGACGGTGTCGCAGTGCATCAGATTTACAAGTTAATATAAACCCTTGCTATGACTGGGATCTAGACCTCTCACCCTGTGACGGCCTGTCACAGCTGCACTGATGACCGATCGGAGTCCACAGTGGCGTTGCATCTCGCAATGCGGAGCCTGTTGCCGCCTCGCACCGGAGGAACGCGCCGAAGCTCTTGAGGCCCTCAACGAAGAGGATCAGGCCACCTATCTGTCCATGGTGGGTAGCGACGGCTGGTGCATCCACTTCGACAGCGGTGGTCGACGCTGTCGGATTTATGACGATCGGCCCAAGTTCTGCAGAGTCAGTTGCTTGGATCAGTTGTTCGACATCGAGCCCGATCAGCTGGATGTCTTCGCCATCAGCTGTTGCCAGCAGCAGATCCGCTCGGTCTACGGCGGTCGCAGCAAGGAGCTGCGTAGGTTCAACAAAGTCCAACACCGCGGTGATGGCTGAAATCAAGGAAGCCGCACGCCCTGACTTTGCTGCAGTTGTGTTCAGCACCTTCGGCACAGTGTTCATCGCCGAGCTGGGGGACAAAACCCAGCTGGCAACACTGCTGCTTTCGGCTCAGTCTGGCTCACCCTGGCTTGTGTTTCTCGGGGCCGCTTTGGCTCTGATCTGTTCGAGTCTGGTGGGTGTACTGCTGGGACAGTGGCTGGCCCGCACGCTTCCCCCCGAGCGTCTGGCAACCGTGGCGGGCATTCTCATGGTGACCCTGGGGCTTTGGCTGGGTGCTCAGGCAGTCCAGGCACTGCTGGTGGACACAACAAGAGCCTGAACGATGGATCTATCCCTTCTGATCTCAACTTTTCTGACCGTGTTTCTGGCGGAACTGGGAGACAAGACCCAACTGGCCACGGTGGCGCTCAGCGGCACATCCGACAGGCCTTTGGCGGTGTTTCTGGGATCATCCACGGCCCTAGTTCTGGCCAGTCTGTTGGGAGCGATGGCCGGTGGGTCGATCGCCAGCCTGATCCCTACCGAATGGCTTCAGCTTCTGGCCGCCGTCGGGTTCCTCATCATCGGATTTCAGCTGCTGCTCCCTAGCGGCAGCATTGGTAGTGCCGAAGGAGACGAGGTCGACTCATAAAGTGAGTGTGTTCGAAGTTCTCTTCACGGCCCGGTATCTCCTTAGGCCGCTCCGAACATCTCCCGGTCATGCAGGCCGAATTCGACAACCCCACCATGAAGTTCTCGGTCGCTGACCTGCTGGATCATCTTTCTTTTGACCAGCCAATTCCTAAGGCCACGCTGGCGAAAATCCTCAAGCTGACCAACAAAGCAGATAAGGACAGGCTGGATTTTGCACTTGATGGCCTTAGCAAGCTAGGGCTCCTCAGCCGTCAGGAGGACGATGGATTACAGCGCGACCGCTGTGAGGACCTGTTGGATGCTCGGCTGCGTTGCAGCAGCAAGGGATTCTGTTTCGCCATCCGCGATGACGGTGGTGATGACATATACATCCGTGATCACCAGCTGAATCACGCCTGGAATGGCGATCGAGTCCTGGTGCGCGTCACCCGTGAAGGCGGTCGTCGACGATCGCCGGAAGGAGGTGTTCAGTGCATTCTTGAACGCGGCACTAAGTCTCTGCTGGCCCAGGTGGAGAGGCAGCAGGATCGGTTGGTGGCGGCTCCGTTGGATGACCGCATGCTCACCAGCATCGAGCTGCCAGCCGAAGCGGAACAGCACCTGCCGGACGAGTCGGCAACGTCCGTTGTTGAGGTGAAGATCGATCGCTATCCGGTCGCCCAACATTCAGCCCAGGGTCATGTGGCGCGACCGCTGCCCCTCCATGCCGGTCCAGCCGCGGATCGCGACTTATTGCTGACCAAAGCCGGTCTGCACGAACGGCCCTCGGCTCCCCGAGGCTCCGTCAAGTCCCCAGCAAGCAAAGGACGCACCGATCTGACCGAGCAGCCGTCCTTACTGCTGAGCAGTTGGCAGCGAAGTGATGCTCCACCCTTGCCCGCGGTCCACGTGGAGGCGAGGGATGGCGGTAGTCGCCTGTGGTTGCATGCGCCGTCAGTGGCAGAACGGTTCGGTCAAGGGAACAGTCTCGATCTCTGGCTCCGAGAACGCGCTGAAGCCATCTGCATGGGTGAGCAATGGCTGCCCCTTCTCACTCCAGCCATTACCAAGGCCTGTCGGTTCAAGGAGGGGGAATCCAGCGACGCCCTGACGGTGCGTTTGGACATCGATGCCAAAGGCAACCTTACGGATTGGGAGTTCATGCTCAGCACCATTCGCCCGGTCGTCGGCATCAGCGTCACCCAGCTCCTCGCCCTTGCAGAGCGCAAGCCAAAATCGCGCAGCATCCCGGCAGCGTTGAAATCGATCAAAGAACAACTGGGCCAGCTGCAGACCCTATTCTTCTGTGCCGACTGTCTGATCGCCCATGAACGTTCCACCGGGTCGGTAGCTCTAGATCTACGGCCACCGCAGATGGATGCCCTTGGAGATCTGCGTTGGGCCGATCCCAGTGGCCAGTCCCACCGTTGGGTTGATGTGATCGATCGCACCGATCCCAACTCAATTCTTCAACCACTGCTGAGGGCAGCCGATCGTGCCTGGGGACAACACTGCGCCGCACTGCATCTGCCCGGCATCTCAAGGGTCAGCAGCGAACCTGAAACTGCGGTGCTGACCGAAGTGGCAAAAACCGCAGTAGCCCTGGATCTCCCCCTCGAATTAGATGAAGACGGCAGTCCAACAGCCCAAGAGCTCATCACGGTGTTCGCAGAATCAGACCAACGCCGAGTGCTGGAGCAGCAGCTGAGCCATGCCCTAGCGCACCCACAGTTTCAGGCCGAAATCAGGCCACAGGATCACACCAACGACAACCACCTTGAATCGGACACACCGCCAGTCCCCTGGTGCTGCGCGTCCTTGAGCTACGCCCAGCTGGCCAACCAGCAGATTATTCTTTCGCTACTGCGCGACGGCAAAGGCCGTCCCAATGTCCGCCAGAAAGAAAGCCTCAATCTTGGTCGTCGTGGTTGTGCGGAACAACTTAAGTGGGCGCTGTTCACGGGCGCACAGGAAGAGAAGCTGACAAGCATCGTGAACCACCGCCAGGTCCAGCGTCTCAACAGCCGGCGGCGTCGGGTGCTCGAGCTGCAACGGGACCTGCTGGCGATGGTCCAGGCCAGGTCCGCTGAACCGCTGGTGGGTCAGGACGCCGAAGGCCGTGTCAGCGGAGTTCAGAGCTACGGTTTTTTCGTCGAGGTGGGAGAGACCAGGGTGGAGGGACTGGTTCATGTGAGCTCCCTCAACGATGACTGGTACGAGTACCGCTCACGCCAGAACCGCCTAGTGGGCCGGAAGAACCGCCGGGTTTATCAGCTCGGAGACAAGGTTCACGTGCGAGTGATCAAGGTGGATGTCCTGCGCAATCAGATTGACCTCGAGGTCATCCCTGAGCCGTCGGCGGAGGACTACCTCAGCTCAGACAACAAGGCCATGGGACGCGGGGACAGGCCGATGGCCGTGTCCCTGAGCGACGATTGACCATGCACCCCTACGTGCTGGCCGTCACAGGTGCTTCGGCCCAGCCGCTGGCCGAACGCACGCTTCAACTGCTGCTACAGGCTGGCCGCAGCGTTCACCTCGTCCTTAGCAAAGGCGCCTATGCCGTGTTCCAGGCGGAACAGGGGTTACAGGTGCCAGGGAATCCAGAACGACAAGCGCGCTTCTGGCGTGAGCGTCTGAACTGCAGTTCGGGGGAGCTGTTCTGTCATCGCTGGAACGATCAGAGCGTCGGCATCGCCAGTGGCAGCTTCCGAACCAGAGCCATGTTGATCGTCCCCTGCAGCATGGGAACGGTGGGCCGGATCCAGGCCGGTGTTGCGATGGATCTAATTGAACGCTGCGCTGACGTCCACCTCAAGGAGGGCCGGCCTCTGCTGATTGCCCCTCGTGAAATGCCCTTCAGCCTCATTCACCTGCGCAATCTCACCGCACTGGCGGAAGCCGGCGCACGCATTGCCGCGCCGATTCCCGCTTGGTACACCCAACCCAGAACCCTGGAGGAGATGGTCGATTTCATCGTGATCCGGCTGCTCGATGGCTTTGAGGATGATCTGGCCCCTCTGCAGCGCTGGACTGGACCGATCGAATGAGCTCCCTTCAGCGCTGGTTGCTCGTCCCCTCTCTGGCGCCGCTGCTTGGACTACTGCTGACCTCAGCCCTCAACAACGCGGGAAACACAAGGTTGCAATTGCTGGTCTGGCGCTCGCCGTCCTTGCCGATCGGTGCCTGGACAGCCCTGGCCGGTCTGAGCGGTGCTGGTCTCAGCGCAATCTCCGTTCTTTTGCTGGTGCCCAGCAATCCACCGCTACGACGTCAACGGCATCAATCACTGGAGCGTTCACGATCGGAACCCACCATGCCAGAGGTTGCCTCAGCGCCTCCCCAGCGGGACGTGCGCGATACAGCCCCCACCGTGGCAGTTCCTTACAGGATCGTTCAGAAACCAAGTCCCACTAAGCAATCCACTGTGTCAGACGCCCCCACACCATCTAGAGAAGCTGATCCCACACCGCCAAACTCTGAAGGCTGGGGAGACGATCCAGATCTGAACTGGTGAGATGCTACCAACGCTGACTACAGTTCCTGCAGCAATCAGGACCCGGTGAGCGACACTGCCGATTCGGCCTCTGCTGCGGCCCCCGAAGAGACGAAAGCGGCTCCAAAGCCCAAGCCGAAACCACCGAAACCGGAAGACAAGCCGTTTCCGGAGTTCATCGACACCCAGTTCATCCCTGCGGTGAGCCAAAAGCTCGCCGACAACGGTATCCAGGCCGAACGCATTGAACGGATTGAAGGCGAGCGACCTGTGGTTGGCGGCACCTGTCCGATGGTGGTTGGCGAGCTGCCCGGTGGTCGTCGCTTCTGGCTCTGCTTTGGAAAGGCCGACATCACAAGCCCGAAGCTGGTTGCTCTCGCTGATGCCGGCAGTGAACCGACCCTGTTGGAGTCGTTCCTGATTGATGAAAAGCGAATGTCGTTGCCCCTGCTGGTGTCACGTCTGCTGCAACGGCTGAATGGTCAGAAATGGCTTGGACGTAACTGATCAGCTCGGATACCGCACTGACAGCCTTACATTGGTTCCCAAGTGAACCGGAGCCGATGGTCCCGCCAACCACCGTCGCAGAAGCTAGCGCTGTAGCCACAAAGGATCCCGCCAAGGACACGATCCTTACTCCACGGTTTTACACCACGGATTTCGATGCCATGGCTGCCATGGATCTTCGTCCTAATGAGCCGGAGCTGGAAGCCATCTGCGAGGAATTCCGCAAGGATTACAATCGTCATCACTTCGTCCGCAACGATGACTTTGATGGCGCTGCAGACAAGTTGGATCCCGAAACCCGCAGGGTCTTCGTAGAGTTTCTTGAACAGAGCTGTACCTCCGAATTCTCGGGTTTCCTCCTCTACAAAGAGCTGAGCCGTCGCATCAAACAGCAAAACCCTCTACTGGCTGAGTGCTTTGCCCACATGGCTCGCGATGAAGCTCGCCATGCCGGCTTCCTAAACAAGGCCATGAGCGACTTCGGCATGCAGCTGGACCTTGGATTCCTGACAGCGAATAAGGACTACACCTTCTTCCAGCCCAAGTTCATCTTCTACGCAACCTATTTATCCGAGAAAATCGGCTACTGGCGATACATCGCAATTTATCGCCATCTGGAGAAGAATCCTGAGAGCAAGATCTTCCCGATCTTCAATTTCTTCGAGAATTGGTGTCAGGACGAGAACCGCCACGGCGATTTCTTCGATGCACTAATGAAGTCCCAGCCGGACACAGTGCGTGGCCCGATCGCAAAACTGTGGTGTCGTTTCTTCCTCCTCGCTGTATTCGCCACCATGTACGTGCGCGATGTGGCACGCAAGGAGTTTTACGAAGCACTAGGTCTCGACGCTCGCACCTATGACAAGATCGTGATCGAGAAGACCAACGAAACCACGGCTCGTGTTTTTCCTGTTGTTCTTGATGTGAACAATCCCAAGTTCTGGACCCGTCTGGAGCGGCTAGTTGATAACAATGCTGTTCTGGATGCAGCAGATCGTAGCTCCAGCCCCGCTCCTCTGAAGTTGCTGAAGAAGCTTCCTCACTGGTTCAGCAATGGCGTCGAAATGGCCAAGCTGTTCCTGATGTCTCCGATCGACAGCGACAAATTTCAGCCTGCCGTTCGTTGACCATTGACTGAATCCTTTTCCCAGGCTTGGAGTTCCACCCTTCAGGCCCTGTTACGACGTGGAAGCGGCGCTGGTGCCAACCTGGTGGAAGTGTTCCTAGAACACACCGATCACCTCGGCCTTCTTGCCGAGCAGGAACGCATCACCAGCGTGAATCCCACCTTCGCGCGAGGCGCCGGTATCCGTGTGTTTCACAACGGTCGAGATGGTTTCGTCAGCACCAATGACCTGAGTGTTGAGGGTTTGACCCGGGCCCTGGATCAGGCCTTGGCTATGCTCGATCTTGAAGCCAACATGCTTGCCGATCATTCCAGATTTGAAGGGCTGGGAGTCTTTAAGGATTACGGCCTCGAGAAAGCCCAGTGGCTTCAGCAGTGCCCTTCCATGCGTGATGCAAGTTCCCGATTGTTGGAAGGAACATCGCAGCTGGAGCGACTCGGCCACAATCTTCAGGTGCGTCGTGGCAGCTATTCCAGGGATTGGCAGGAAGTCCTAGTGGCTGCCTCGGATGGAACGTTCGCCCGCGACATTCGTTTGCATCAATCCACAGGACTTTCCGTACTTGCGGCGGATGGTGAGCACCGCTCCAGCGTGGGTCGTCGTTACGGCAGCACGGACCGTCCGAACGATCTCTTCACCTGGAACGTTGAAAACAGTGCCGCTGAAGTTTGTGAAAGTGCCGGCACGATGCTCCGCGCCGACTACGTGGAAGCCGGTCAGATGCCCGTCGTGCTCGCCAACCGTTTCGGTGGTGTGATCTTCCACGAAGCTTGCGGCCACTTGCTTGAAACCACGCAGATTGAACGGGGCACGACTCCTTTCGCTGACCGGGTTGGCGAACTGATCGCCCATCCATCGGTCACTGCCATTGATGAAGGCCTGAGCAGCGGTGCCTTCGGGTCTCTGTCAATCGATGACGAAGGGATGGAGCCCCTGCGCACCGTGTTGATCAAGGATGGGGTTCTGAAGTGCTTCATCAGTGATCGTGCCGGTGAACTGCGTACAGGCCATCAGCGCACTGGAAGTGGTCGTCGGCAGAGTCACGCCTTCGCCGCCGCCAGCCGGATGCGAAACACCTATATCGATGCCGGTGAGCACAAACCGGAGGACCTGATCGCCTCCGTTGAACGTGGCCTTTACTGTAAGTCGATGGGAGGCGGCAGCGTTGGCCCTACGGGCCAATTCAACTTCTCCGTGGAGGAGGGTTACCTGATTGAAAACGGAAACCTCACCCGCCCAGTGAAGGGAGCCACACTCATTGGCGATGCCAAGGAAGTGATGCCTCGCATTTCGATGTGCGCCGATGACCTCGACCTCGCCGCTGGCTACTGCGGCTCCGTAAGCGGCAGCATTTTCGTCACCGTCGGCCAGCCCCACATCAAGGTGGATTCCATAACTGTTGGAGGACGCTGACCATGACCACCAACACCCTTGATGCCAGCGACCTGAGGGATAGGGTTCAGGCCCTTGCCAGCGGCGCTGGAATCCGCCATTGGGATCTGGGGGCCGCCTGCAGTGATGACTGCTCAGTTCAGGTGGACCGCGGCGACGCTAAGCAGATGAAGGCTGCTCAGCGCAGCTCGATCACAGTGCGGGTCTGGAACAGTGACGGTCTGGTGGGCATCACCAGCACCACCGACCTGACGGATGCCGGCCTGACCAGAGCTTTGGAAGGTGCCTACCAGGCCAGTGCCTTCGGCAATCCCGATGATGTGCCTCAGTTTTCACCCCTTGCGACGGCTCCGTTGCCGAATCAGGAACGTCCATTAATGCCCCGCCAGGGAATCTTGACTTTGCTCAAGGACCTGCGCTCGGCAGAAGCTGAGCTGCTCAGCCGTCATCCAGCCATCGAGACCGTTCCCTACAACGGTCTGGCCGAGTCGCTCTCCACCAATCTCTACATCAACAGCGATGGTGCCCTGCGCAGCATTGAGAGGACCCAGGCAAGTCTGTATCTTTACGCCCGGGCTGAGGAAAGCGGTCGTAAGCCCCGCAGTTCCGGTGCTATCCGCATGGCCCTCGGCAGCCAGGACCTGGACATCCAGGGATGCATCGATGAAGCGGTCGAGCGAACCGTCAGCCATCTGGCCTATCAACCGATCGAGACCGGCACCTATCGGGTTTGCTTCACCCCGGAAGCCTTTCTCTCTCTGATCGGTGCTTTTAGCAGCATCTTCAATGCCAGAGCTGTTCTGGATGGGGTCAGCCTCAGCAGCCGTGAAAGCCTGGGTCAGCAGCTGGCGGTTCCGTTCCTCTCGCTTGAGGACGATGGCCTTCATCCGGATCACATCAGCGCCTCTCCCTTCGATGGCGAGGGCACACCCACCCAGAAACTCTCATTGATCGAATCCGGCTTTCTCCGCAATTTCCTGCATTCAGAGGCTACGGCGAGAGCCTTTGGCGTCAAACCAACCGGCCATGCCGGACTGGGCGCCAAGGTGTCCGTCGGCCCCGATTGGTTTGTGGTCGGCACCACCCCCGGCAGGAGTAGCGGTCTTGGCCTGGACCACAACCTTGAAACGGACACCTTCGTGCTGATCGAGGATCTTTCCGCCCTTCACGCGGGGGTCAAGTCAACCCAAGGGTCGTTCTCTCTTCCTTTCGACGGTTGGTTGGTGAAAGATGGAGAAAGGATCTCGGTGGAGGCGGCAACGGTTGCCGGTGATATCCGCAGCCTGCTGACATCAATACTTCATCTGGAAGCTACTCAGGAGGTCACCCACCGTGGTGTCTCCCCCCATGTCTGGGTGGAGGCCCTGTCCATCACAGGGGAAGCCTGACCTTGCGCATCCTCTACTGGGGAACTCCGGCCTATGCCGTGCCAACCCTGACAGAGCTGCACCGGGCCGGTCACACCGTGGTCGGCGTTGTCAGCCAGCCAGATCGTCGCAGGGGACGTGGTCAGCAGCTTGTACCCTCACCAGTGAAACAGGAGGCTTTGAAGCTCAAACTGCCGGTGTTCACGCCGGAGCGGATCAACAAGGATCCCGAGAGCCAGCAGCAGTTGGCAGCACTGGACGCGGATCTATCGGTGGTGGTGGCATTCGGCCAGATTCTGCCTCTGGAGGTGCTGGAGCAACCACCACTGGGATGCTGGAACGGTCACGGATCCCTGCTACCACGCTGGCGTGGGGCAGCCCCGATCCAATGGTCGATCCTCAGTGGAGACGACGAAACCGGTGTCGGCGTGATGGCGATGGAGGAGGGTCTCGACACCGGTCCAGTGTTGCTGGAACGCAAGTTGACCATCGGGCTGCAGGACAATGCCCATGCTCTGGGGGAGCGCCTCAGTGGCATGACGGCGAACTTGATGTTGCAAGCGCTGCCGCTGATCGAGGCAGCGGGTGCCGGATCAATCAACGACCGCTGGCAACGGCTCGGCCTGCAGCCCCAGGCGGAGGGGAGCTGTTATGCCCGGATGTTGAGCAAACAGGATTTCCAGATTGATTGGTCCGACTCAGCCCTGGCCATCCACCGCAAGGTGATGGGCCTCTTTCCCCGCGCTCAGACCAGCTGGAGTGGCAAACGGCTAAAGCTCACTGAAACAGAACCTCTTATCAAGCGCCTGAAGGGTCAATTAAGCCCAGAGGCTCAGGAACTCCTCGGTCGATGGCCCACTGGTGATGATGCCGGTGGGACCGTTCTGGCCTGTATACAGAATCTAGGAATTGTGGTGAGCAGTTCCGGCTGTCCGGTGCTGATCCGCGAAGCGCAATTAGAGGGCAAAGCCCGCAGTCGGGGACAGGCACTGGTGCAACAGCTGGCCTCCGCTGAACATCAGCGCTTCGGATAGGCGTTACTGGTTCAAGACTGCCGCATGTCCTGGAGGACCAGCTGATTAGTCAACGAGCGTTGACGTTGCCACAGGTCATAGAGATCTAAAGCAAGAGCCCGCAGACGTGAAGCATCGAATTCATCGTCAAGCTCACGGCGGAACACTTCGCGCTGGAATGCGTCTTCAGGAGCCATCCTCAAACCCTTATTTATTAATAAATATTAAGAAGAATGGCGCTTCTCCGCCGGTGAAAATCACGACTCGATGTAGAGCTTATGGGCACGATCCCACACCGACTGCAACGAGGAGTCGTCCAACATCAGGGCCTGGGGGTGGTGATGTCGCAACCAGCTGCGTCGTTCCTCAAAGCTTGCCCTGACAAAGAAACCATCCTGAGCTGCAAGCACCCGAAACTTGAGAAACTCGAGCAACTGGGCTCTCAGCCGCAGGCCATCCACGCAGCCAATGCGGTTCCTGGCATCGTGAATCAGAAGCTTGTTTCCTGGCTCAATCCCCCTGAGCTTGGGTGCCAGCACCTCTACAACGGATCGGTGTTGCTGGTGTCGCTCTTTCGTTTCCGGATGGGGGTGATAAATCCAGGCCTGCACCTCACGATCAGCAGCTGATTGAAGCGTGATGTGCCAGAACGAGAAGGTTTCCGGTGGGTGCAGGTCGGTCCAGCGGAGAAGGGGAAAGGTGGCGTCAGGATCGCGAAGCTGCAGCTCCAGTGGTGCGACGCTGAGGTTGAGCGTGCCCGGCCAGCAACTGGAAAGATCCAGGCCACGTTGAGCAAACAGGGGCCGCTGCATGGCAATCGTGCCCTTTGGATAGGGCGATGTTGTGCTCTTACCGGACGCCACTCCGTATCCATCCACCAGCGTGGTGGAGATCCAGCCGTGTGGAGTCATCGCTCCTCACGGTGGGCGCAGGAGTCGCAAGGTCCCTCTGGCCAGACAGCACAGCGCAGCAGAGGACTGCGGGCATTGAAGCGACAGTCGGGATCTCCGATCACCCAACCATGGCGCCACCGCTGGGCGTCTGCCGGCCTGACCTGGGATTTGACCAGAAGGGCCACCGAAGCGATCTCGTACCGGCCGTTGCGCAAGGTGTAGCGGTGGCGTCGCTGCAACACGAGAAAACTTTGATCGTCCGTTTCCAGCCAGCGTCCCGGCTGGGGAGCATTCTCAAGGTCTAGTCGGTCCAGCAAGGCCTCGCTGCCGGCCTGGCGCAGCTCAACCAACATGATCGGCCTCCATCGGGATACGGACGGAAAAGCCCCATGCAAACAGGACGAACACCACCAGTAGGGTCAACCAGTCCGGTTGATTCAACTCTGGAATGAGTACATGTATCAGCAGGCGCAGGGCCACAAAGGCAACCGACAGAAAACCAGCACTTTCCAGTCGTTCGTACTCATCGAGCCAGCGAATGAACAAACCAGACGTGAAGCGCAAAGCAATGATGCCGATGACAGCACCCGTGCTGATCAACAGGATCTGATCACTCACCGCCACAGCCGCCGCAACACTGTCGATTGAGAAGGCCAGATCGGTGAACCCGAGCAGCAGGACGGTCTGCAGCAAATGTCTTGATTGCGACGGACTGGCCAGACCCGACGCGCCATCAGCCGTGTCCTGGGAGGACTGCCGCAGATGATTGATGAACAGCCAGAACAGATAGGCGGCAGCCAGAAGTTGGACCCAGGCGCTCTGCAGCACCCATTGAGCCAGGGCAATCAAGCCGACGCGAAGCAGCATCGCCAGACCGATGCCGATGTTCAGCGCCAGACGCTCCTGTTCGGGACTGCGGCTGGTCCTGGCGATCGCCGCCAGAGCGACGGCGTTGTCCGCTGACAGGATGAGCTCCAGCATTACCAGCACTGGCAGCAGAGCCAGCACCTCTGCCCATTGGTCTGCACCCTCGTAAATGTCGGAGAGAGAGGGAAGCGCCGTGATGTCCATTACGTCAGCCTAGAAAGAGCGCATTGGGTGAGGCGGATGCAGGTAAGAGCCGAGTTGTGTCACATCGACACCCTTCGCTGCATCGTGCGTGCCGAGGCCTGGAATGGAGAGCGCTGTGTCGCCAGCTGCCTTGGTGAAGCGGCTAACGCGGAAGAAGCGGAGGACCGAGCCCGGCAGCGGCTGCGGGAGACGCTGACTGAACCTCAGCACAAACCAGAGATCGCACCGGAACCAGCACCCACCCCGGCTCCAGGTCCGACTCCGACTCGGGTACCAAAACCGAGTCATCCGTCCGCGCCAGCGGAGAAACAATCCGTGTCTCCTCCACTGGATCCCCCCTCAGAAACCCCGACGGATCCTGAGGACTGGAGCGAAGAATTGACGGCCATTGATCTGGAGCTGAAACGCATCGGCTGGGGACGGGACAAGGAACGCACTTATCTGGAACGGGCCTTCGGCCATGCCAGTCGCCATCGGCTGACCCGCTATGCCGACCTGGTGGCTTACCTGCGTCAACTGCGGAAACTTCAACCCCAGGAGAAACCGGATCAGGCCCACATTCCGATCTGCCGCAGTGATCTGATCACCCAAGGTGATCAGATGTTGAAGCAGCTGGGCTGGAAGGCCGACCAGGCTCGAGTATTTCTGCAGGATCACCTTCAGGCCAGCAGTCGCCAGCAACTGACCGATGAACAGCTTCTTCAATTCAACATGCTGCTGGAGGAACAGGCGATAACGAAAGCATGATCAAACGCCATCACACTCATAAGATTGCTTAATTCACAACCCATGGCTTTAACCAGACTCACCACTTTGCTCTTAATCGGATTAAGTGCTCTGATCTTCAGCGAAATGGCATCGGCACAGAACTATTTCCGCAGTCCACCGACGGAGGTAAGCATCCACAATCCCTCTTCAACAGAAGGGCAGCGCAATCGAACCACTATCAGTATTCGAGTTCCTGCAAATGCTGGGGCAAAACTTGAGCATGTGGTTCTCTCACAACTATCCAGTCTTGACCGGTGGAAATGGGGCCGCAGGAATCCTGAGATCTATCTGGGTGACTACTTACTACGGCATCGCGGCGAGCCTGGCCTTTCAAAAGCCATAGTGACGGAGAGTGGAAATGAGTTGAGTATTCGTTTTGATCCACCCATTGGGCAAGGACGGCAGGTCAATATCGTCTTTCGTGGCTTCAACCCGAAAGCAGATATTTACCAATGGGCTACGAGCTTGATCCCTGCCGGTAATGATCCCATCACCAGTGATGGCCCAACTCTGAGGCTTTCTGTTTATCCCAATATTGACTATTGGTAGCCCCCTACTACTCCTGTCAACTCAGAAGTCGGTTGGCACCACCGACCGCATCAAGGGCGAAGATTAAAGTAATAGTAGATAACGAACGCTATTCATATAGACGGCAATCAGCAGGACAGGTGATTCGACGGTATGCATTGTCGGTGGATCAAGCTGTTCGCCCGCGATCGATTGGTCGCGGAGGTGTGGGGATCTGAATCAAGGGAATAGAGGACAACACCAAAACACTGCCCACGGCCAGAAAGACCATCAGGGGTATGGATCGCACCAGCGGCTGCTGCTCCAACGGCTCACCACAGCGATAACAAACTGGAACGACACCCCGAGGTGGCTTCAACACCACAGCCGGTCCACAGCAACAGGATGGACAACGGAAGCGCGGCAAAGTTCTGACTCGGTCGATTGCACCATATTGCGAAGATCAGCGATTGCCGACTGAACAGAGCCATGTCCCTGCGTTCCCTGGTGACCCAGCTGCGTGATGCAGCCCTCACTGGCGAACTGCTGCAGCGCAGCGGGCGTGATGAGCGTCTGCTCCTGCGCGGTGCCGGTCGGATCAGCCGTGCACTGCTCGCCAGCGCCCTTGCACAAAGGGAAAAGAGGCCGTTGCTGGTGGTAGTGCCCACCCTTGAAGAAGCCGGTCGCTGGTCAGCTCTGCTGGAATTGATGGGTTGGAGCAGCGCCAACCTGTATCCCACCAGTGAGGGGTCCCCCTACGAACCGTTTGATCCCACCAGCGAGATCATATGGGGACAGCTGCAGGTTCTGAGTGACCTAATCGGCGGCGATGATCCAGCGGGGAAAGCTATCGTCGCCACAGAGCGTTGCCTTCAGCCTCACCTTCCGCCGCGGACATCGCTTGAGGCCATCTGTCGTACCCTGAAAAAGGGTGATGAGCTTGACCTGGACGACCTGGCCGACACTTTGGCCCGCCTTGGATATGAACGGGTCTCCACCATCGACCAGGAAGGCACGTGGAGTCGCCGCGGCGACATCGTCGACATCTACCCGGTGAGCACTGAACTGCCGGTGCGACTTGAGTTCTTCGGGGAAGAGCTGGACAAACTCAGGGAATTTGACCCTGCTACCCAGCGCTCGCTCGATCCTGTGGAGCGGCTGCAGCTCACCCCGACGGGATTCGGACCGCTGGTGGCCGATCAACTGCGTGACACCATGCCGGAAGGCCTGGATCGACTGCTAGGGGATGAGGCCACAGAAGAACTTCTTGAGGGAGGCACACCCGAAGGGCTTCGTCGGCTGATGGGTCTGGCCTGGGGGCAACCCGCCTGCCTGCTCGACTTCCTCCCGGCCTCCACTGCGGTTGTTATCGATGAGCGCCGTCACGGACTGGCCCATGGCCAGCAGTGGCTGGATCACGCCATCGATCATCACGGCGACATGGCCAGCGAGCTCGGACTATCGGAGGAGGAACGTGATGCGCTGTGGCCAGCGGTCCTGCAGCGCAACATCGAGGAGGCCTACGCCTTAGCTGAGGCCCGCCATGGTTTTGACATGGCAGAGCTGCTCGAGGAAGACGGTCATCCCAACAGCTTCAACCTCGCCAGTCGTCAGATGCCGGCGTACCCGAATCAGTTCGGCAAACTCGGCGGTCTGATCAAGGGCTTCCAAAAGGAAAAAACCGCGGTCTGGTTGATCTCCGCACAACCCAGTCGGGCGGTGGCTCTGCTGGAGGAGCACGACTGCATCGGCCGCTTTGTTCCCAATCCAGCCGATGCGCCGGCCATTGCGCGGTTGATCGAACAGAACACGCCAGTGGCGCTGAAATTCTCAGGCACCGCTGAGTTGGAGGGGTTGCAACTACCGGCCTGGCGGCTAGCCCTGGTCACGGACCGCGAGTTCTTCGGACAACAGACCCTGGGTTCCAGCGGTTATGTGCGACGTCGCCGCAAGGCGGCCAGCCGCACGGTGGACCCCAACAAGATGCGGCCAGGGGACTTTGTAGTCCATCGCAACCACGGCATCGGTCGATTCAAAGCGATAGAAAAGCTGGCGGTGTCCGGCGACGTGCGCGATTACCTCGTGGTGCAGTACGCCGACGGCATCCTTCGGGTTGCTGCAGACCAACTGGGCAGCCTCGGCCGTTACCGGGCCACCAGCGAGACCCCACCTCAACTCAGCAAGATGGGAGGTGCAACCTGGACCAAAGCCAAGGAACGGGCCAAGAAGGCTGTTCGCAAGGTGGCGATGGACCTTGTGAAGCTCTATGCGGAGCGGCAGCAGGCCAACGGCTTCGCTTTCCCCAGTGACGGTCCCTGGCAGTGCGAACTGGAGGAGTCGTTCCCCTATGAGCCGACCCCGGATCAAATCAAGGCCACCGCCGATGTGAAGCGCGATATGGAAAAGGCCGAACCTATGGACCGTTTGGTCTGCGGTGATGTCGGTTTCGGCAAGACGGAAGTAGCCATACGCGCCATCTTCAAAGCGATCACGGCGGGGAAACAAGTAGCCATGCTGGCCCCCACCACCGTGCTGGCCCAGCAGCACTGGCGAACCCTGTCCGAACGGTTTGCCCCATACCCGATCAAGGTGGCGCTGTTGAACCGCTTCCGCACGGCATCAGAACGGAAGACGATTCTGGAGGGGCTCAAGGGGGGCACGATCGATGCTGTAGTCGGCACCCATCAGCTGCTTGGCAAAGGAGCCTCGTTCAACCAGCTCGGCTTGCTGGTGGTCGATGAAGAACAGCGCTTCGGCGTCAATCAGAAAGAGAAGATCAAGGTTCTGCGCAAGGACGTCGACGTTCTCACTCTGTCGGCGACGCCGATCCCCAGAACGCTTTATATGAGCTTGTCAGGGGTGCGGGAAATGAGCCTGATCACCACCCCACCGCCGCTGCGACGTCCGATCAAAACCCATCTGGCTGCCTTGGATCAGGAAGCGGTTCGCAGCGCCATCCGCCAGGAACTGGACCGAGGCGGACAGGTGTTCTACGTGGTGCCCCGGGTGGAGGGCATCGAGGACGTGTCTGCGGGATTGCGAGAGATGCTGCCAGGTCTAAAGCTGCTGGTGGCCCATGGCCAGATGGCCGAGGGCGAACTGGAGAGCGCGATGGTGGCGTTCAATGCCGGTGAGGCCGATGTGATGCTATGCACCACCATCGTCGAGAGCGGGCTCGACATCCCTCGGGTGAACACGATTCTGATCGAGGATGCCCACCGCTTCGGACTTGCCCAGCTCTACCAGCTGCGTGGCCGTGTAGGACGAAGTGGCATTCAGGCTCACGCCTGGTTGTTCTATCCCGGCAATGGTTCCCTTAGTGACAACGCACGCCAACGCTTGCGAGCCATCCAGGAGTTCGCACAGCTCGGCAGTGGTTATCAGCTGGCCATGCGCGACATGGAGATCCGCGGCGTCGGCAACCTGCTGGGGGTGGAGCAGAGCGGCCAGATGGAGACCATCGGCTTCGACCTCTATATGGAGATGCTGCAGGAATCCCTGGCGGAGATTCAGGGCCAGGACATCCCCAGCGTTGACGACACCCAGGTGGATCTCCCCGTGACGGCTTTTGTGCCGGCCGACTGGATCACTGATCCGGACGAGAAAATCGCCGCGTATCGCGCTGCGGCCGACTGTCGCTCCGGCGAGGCCCTTGTGGAATTGGCAGCAGGCTGGGCGGATCGATACGGGGCGCTGCCTGCTGCGGTGCAATCCCTGTTGCAGTTGATGGAGCTGAAACTGCTGGCCAAACGATGCGGGATCTCGCGCATCAAACCGGAGAAGCCCAACATCGTTTTGGAAACACCGATGGAGGAACCGGCCTTCCGTCTGCTGCGAAAGGGATTACCCCAGCACCTGCATGGTCGCTTATTATACCAGAGCGGCAAAGCGCTTCAACACAAAGTGCTGGCACGAGGGCTGGGGGTTCTGCCTATGGAGAAGCAACTCGAGCAATTGATGGAGTGGCTGCGATTGATGGCGACGCAAATCCCCGAAGCCGACGGAACCACCGAAGCGCAGAAGCAGGAGGAGCTGGCACAACGGAACGAGGCGGTGCTGCGGGTGTGAGGGCTTACTTGCATTTCTGAAATAACTTCCACAGTCGCGCAATTCTTCGTTACATTGGTCGGAACTAAAGGCGAGTGAAATGGGTGAATTCATTGACCTCAACGCAGGTGCCTTCCCTCTGCAGCTAATCAGTGGCGTGGTGTGCACGGCAGCTCTCGGCCTGTATGCCCTATTGCAACCTGCTTCCGATGACGATGATTCCAACGGTGGTGGCGGCGGCGGGTTGATGCAACCTGTAGCGTAAATGTCAGTTTTCCTGGGCTAATTGCAGTCTATAAAGCAGTAATCGAAACTAATCATTTTTCTATTAAATAGTTTGATCTTATTCTTACCTCAGTAAGTCAAACTTAGTGATATGTTTAATAAGAATTTTTTCAGCAATTCGATATTGACTATCTTTTATTGTGCCTAAATGTTCGATTTTCATGTTTTCCATGTCTTTTTCAGACACCTCTGCCTCGATATCCGGCTTGATGCCATGTTTATGAATATCTGTTCCGTTCGGAGTTAAGTATTTGGCGATCGTCACCGTCATTCCTGATCCATCGGCCAGTCCTCTGACAGCCTGAACAAGACCCTTTCCAAAAGTTGTCTGCCCGACGAGTTGAGCACGGTCGTTCTCCTGAAGCGCACCAGAAACAATTTCACTGGCACTGGCGGAGCCCTGATCGATCAGCACCACCATTGGTTTATCCGTGATGGCGCTTCCCGTGGCGCGACGTACATCGCGGATCCCCTCCCTAGTCCGTGTGCTGACAATGACTCCCTCGTTCAACCACTGCCGAGCGATGTCCACACTGGCCTCCAGTAACCCGCCTGGATTGCTGCGTAGATCAAGGACATATCCGGCAGCTCCCTGTTCCTCGAGCTCTTGAATCGCATTGCGCATCTCACGCGATGCATTGGCATTGAATTGTTTCAGGCGGATGTAACCGATCTTGCTGCCATCCGTTGAAGTGTTCAGAGCGGATTTGACGGCATTAATTTCGATGCGGGCACGGGTTAGCGGAATCGTGAGCACATCATCCTTGCGACGCAGTCCAAGAATCACCTTTGTTCCTTCCGGTCCTCGAATCAACTTGACAGCATCCTCCGTGGTCATGCCCTTAGTGGACTTGCCATCGATGCTGACGATAATGTCCTTCGACTGCACGCCCGCTCGGGACGCTGGCGTTCCCTCGATCGGGGACACAACGATCAAATTCTTGGTGACTTTGTCGAGACTGATCTGGATGCCGACCCCCATCAACTCACCGGAGGTGTCGATCCGCATCTCCTTGAATTCCTTGGGATCAAGAAAACGGGTGTAAGGGTCATCGAGACTGTCCAACATCCCTCTTATGGCCTCGTAGGACTCTTCTTCGCCGCCGTAGGACTTCCTCAGCAAATCCTTACGAAGCTGCCGCCAACGACCATCGCTATACCTACCTGTTGAATCCAGATAGTCCCGGTAGACGATCTGCCAGACCTGATCAATCACCTCCTTAGGACTGTCTGTGATCGCACCACCAGTGGCCCCCCTCAAGCCAAAACTCGGAGCTGCCACTGAAACGGCCATGCTCCCAAGTCCCAGCATTAGCAGGAGGGGAGTTGAACGGAGGAGGCCGCGCAAACCCTTGGCGCTAGGCATGGCCTGACATCACTGATTCTTCACACTAACGAGATCAGGCTGGTTCCACCCAACGCCCGTCCTCTTTGATCAGCTGGATCAATGCACTCACACCATCCTCTTCGGGCACCTTGCGGATCTCGTCCCGTCCCCGGTAAAGCGAAATGACCCCCGGTGTCTTGCCCACGTAACCGTAGTCGGCATCTGCCATCTCGCCTGGACCATTGACAATGCAGCCCATAACGGCGATGTCGAGACCTGTGAGGTGGGACGTTGCCTCCCGAACCTTGTGCAGCACCTCCTCGAGGTTGAACAGGGTGCGGCCGCAGCTGGGGCAAGCCACATACTCCACCATGGTCTTGCGCAGACCGAGGGATTGAAGAATCGAGTAGCAGACGGGGATTTCCCGTTCTGGTGACTCGGTTAGGGACACCCTTATGGTGTCGCCAAGACCATCGGCCAACAGGGTAGAGATGCCAGCCGCGCTCTTGATGCGGCCGTAATCACCATCACCGGCTTCAGTCACGCCGAGGTGGAGGGGATAGTTGAATCCCTCCTTATCCATTGTGTCCGCCATCAGGCGGTAGGCAGCTAGCATCACCGGAGCTCTTGACGCCTTCATCGATATCACGATGTTGTGGAAGTCGAGCTCATCGCAAATTCGAACGAACTCCATGGCTGACTCCACCATCCCCTTGGGGGTGTCGCCGTAGGTAAACAGCACTCGCTCCGCCAGGGAGCCATGGTTCACCCCGATGCGCAATGCCTTGTTCTGATCCCTCAAAAGGATGACCAGTGGTTCGAAGGTTTCGCGGATCCGTGCCCCGATGGCCGCGAACTCCTCCTCGGAAAACTCTTCTCGGTTGGGGTCTGGCTTATCAAAGACAAACAGGCCAGGGTTGATGCGCACCTTGTCAACGTGCTGCGCCACCTCCATCGCGATCTTGACGCCGTTGTGATGGACGTCGGCCACCAACGGCACCGAGCAACCGCGGGCTCGAACGGCAGCACGGATCTCCCCCATGGCGCGTGCATGGGCCATCGACGGTGTAGTGACACGCACGATTTCACTGCCGGCTTCCGCCAGGCGGACGATGCCGGCGACTGCCGCATCGATGTCGAGGGTGTCCTCATTGATCATCGACTGCACCACCACGGGGTGATCGCTGCCGATCGCAACATCACCCACCATCACGGTGCGTGTGATGCGGCGATGGATCTGGGTGTCGTAACGCCGATCCAGGGCTGTCATGGCGGGCCAGGCCGAGAGCGCGTCAACGTTCGCACAGTCGCTGCTGCACCACGCGGAGATCGGCCAGGGTCAGCGCTGTTGGCGCATCAGCGGCCCTGGATGGATTGCGCAACAGATATGACGGATGAAAGATCGGCATCACCACCCGGCCTTCCCAGCTGAGCCACTGCCCTCTGAGCTGGGTCATGCCACCTTTGATCCCCAGCAGGCTTTCCACAGCAGTCGCCCCCAGGAGAACGATCACCCTGGGATCCACTAAGTCGATCTGACGATCCAGCCAGGGTCTGCAGGCCGTCAATTCCCCTCGTTTCGGTCGGCGGTTCTGCGGAGGCCGGCACTTCACCGCATTACAGATGTACAGATCCTGCTCGGGATTCAGGCCGGCATCCAGCAACAGGCGATCCAACAGCTGTCCGGAACGACCGACAAAAGGCTGACCCATGGCATCCTCCTGGGCACCGGGGGCCTCGCCGATCAGCATCAAGGGCGCCATCGCAGCACCCCGACTGATCACCACCCGTTGACGCGTCAGAGCCAGATCACACGCGGTGCAATGCTCACAGTCAAGAAGCTCCGACATCGGTTTCAGGTGGAAGCACTGGGGAAGGGTTGCACCACGAGCACGGGATTGCCCTCGGGATCAGCCAGCCACACCTCGGCACCGAAGGCTTCCTGACGTGCAGGCTCGATCAGCGATGCCCCCAGGGCCAGCCAAGCGGACAACCGGTGCTGCAAATCCTCCAAAGGGACATCGCTGGAGGCGAGGCGCAGGCAAGGGGCCATCGCGCGACCTCGCAGCGGGAACGGACGCTGGCGGGAAGGTCTGTAGATCTCTAGACGTCCTCCGCCAGCCAGATCGACGATGCAGTGGGATTGGGAAAACCCCTCCCGTTGAGGACGCTCCATCAACGCGGCGTAGAAGCTGGCCAATCGCTGCGGATCTTCAGCCGCCAGCACCCAGCTCAGGTTCGTGGAACTCATGACGGGAGAACACTCAAGGTTGTGTGGAACACCACGTGAGGCAGGATGTGATCTTTACGCGTGCCGCGGGGAGGTGCGTTGCCGATGCCACGCCCTCCAGAACTGTCCGCCCGGGCTGTGGCCCTCAAGCCCTCGCTGACGCTAGCCATAGCGGCCCAGGCCAAGGCACTGAAAAGCGCCGGTCGTGACATCTGCAGCCTCAGCGCAGGCGAACCTGATTTCGATACGCCGGAGTTCATCGTTGAGGCCACCCTGAAAGCGCTGCGCGATGGCATCACCCGCTACGGACCAGCGGCGGGTGAGCCTGAGCTCCGGGCAGCCGTCGCCGAAAAGCTTTCCAGCACCAACGGCATCGCCACCACATCCGAGCAGGTTCTGATCACCAACGGCGGCAAGCAGGCGATCTACAACCTGTTTCAGGTGCTGCTGAATCCAGGAGATCTGGTGCTTCTGCCGGCTCCATACTGGCTGAGCTATCCGGAGATGGCCGCGCTGGCCGGCGCCGAGGTCAAGCTCATCCCGACCCAGGCAGAGGAGGGCTTCCGTCTCGACATCAACGCCCTGGAGGCAGCGATCACGCCTCGCAGTCGCCTGCTGGTGCTGAACACACCCGGTAACCCCACCGGTCGGGTGATGCCACGGCAGGAGCTTGAAGCCGTGGCAGAGCTGGTGCGTCGTCATCCCCAGTTGCTGGTGATGAGCGATGAGATCTACGAATTCCTGCTCGCGAAGGGAGAGCAGCACCACAGCTTTGCGGCCATCGCACCGGATCTGGCCGATCGCTGTTTCACCGTCAATGGCTTTGCCAAAGGTTGGGCCATGACCGGCTGGCGGCTGGGTTACCTCGCCGGACATCAGAACGTCATCAAGGCTGCCGCTGCACTGCAGAGCCAGAGCACCAGCAACGTCTGCAGCTTTGCCCAAAAAGGGGCGCTGGCAGCTATTCAGGGTCCGCGCGATTGCGTCAATGCGATGGCGGAGAGCTACAACCGCCGACGGCTGCTGCTCACCGAGGGGCTGAAGGCCATTGAAGAGATCACGCTTGTGGAGCCCCGAGGAGCCTTCTATGCGTTTCCGCAGCTACCAGAATCAGCAGATGGATCGATGGACTTCTGCCGTCGTGCCCTCGAGCAGGCAGGCCTTGCCGTTGTCCCGGGTCTGGCGTTCGGAGACGACCGCTGCATCCGGCTGTCCTGCGCTGTCTCGCGTGAGACGATCAGAGATGGACTGTCGCGACTGAGGCAACTGCTCGGCGCGATCTGAACCGCTCTGATTCACCTTTTGACTTGATGCCAAGACGAGTACAACCGGCCGTGATGGTCGCCGGTTTCATCTCCGCACTTACCTTTGGATCCTCCGTGGTCGGATGCAGCAGCACAACACCTTCGTCCATACAGGTTCTGAAGATTGGTGCCATTCCGGACCAGAACCCCGAGAGATTGAACAGGCTTTATGAAGCCCTCTCTGACGAACTGCTTGCATCCCTGGATATTGATGTGCAGTACGTGCCCGTCAGCAACTATGCGGCTGCCGTCAGCGCATTCCGCAGCGGCAGTCTTGATCTGGTCTGGTTCGGTGGCCTTACGGGTGTTCAGGCCCGTCTGCAGACCCCAGGGGCCACAGTGCTGGCCCAACGGGACATCGATGCCGAGTTTACGAGTGTGTTCATCGCCAATGGAGCAAGCGGACTGCGGCCCATCACCAGTGCCGACCAATTGGTTCAGCTGAAGGGACGCCGCATGGCCTTCGGCTCCGAAAGTTCCACCTCCGGTCGACTGATGCCCCAATTCTTCCTAGGGGAGAACGGCATCACCATGACGGATCTAGCGGGGGGTGGACCCGGTTTCAGTGGAAGCCACGACGCCACGATTGCCGTAGTCCAGAGCGGTGCCTACGAGGTGGGTGCTCTCAACGCACAGGTCTGGCAGAGCAATGTCGATGAAGGGCGCGTAGATTCCGAAAAGGTAGTGGTGATCTGGAGAACCCCGCCCTACGTGGATTACCACTGGCTGGCTCGGCCGGACCTGGATGCCCGTTTCGGAGAGGGATTCACCGGTCGTGTCCAGAACGCCCTGCTGTCGCTGTCACCCACAACGGAACGGGGAGCCGTGGTTCTGGAGCTGTTCGGAGCGAAACGGTTCATTCCGGCTCAAAACAAGGACTACAGCAAGATCGAGGCGGTGGGACGTCAGCTGGGCAAAATCCGCTGATGTCTCTTCTGGAGCTCCGCCGGGCTGGACTGACCGGCCGGCTCCAACCACTCGATCTCACCATTCATCGCGGCGAGACCACCGTTCTGCTGGGGCGAAGCGGGGCTGGGAAATCCAGCCTGATCGGCCTCTGCAACGGCAGCCTGCCATCCGATCAAGGCCATGTTCTCTGGCGGGGACAGGACCTGAAGCGCTGTCGACCAGAGCAGCGTCGGCAGATAGGAACTCTCTGGCAGGACCTAAGGCTTGTGGAGGAACTGACCGTGCTTCAGAACATCAACACCGGAGCCCTCGGGCGCCATTCAATGGTCTGGGCGTTGCGCAACCTGCTGCAGCCGCCAGAACCGGAGATTGGCAGCGCCATCCTGCGCCAGGTGGGACTGAGCAGCGATCTCCGCGACCAGCGGGTGTCCGGGCTTTCAGGGGGTGAACGCCAGCGGGTGGCCATCGCTCGGCTGTTGAGACAGCAACCGATGCTGGTGCTGGTCGATGAACCGTTGTCAGCCCTCGACCCAGGCCTGGCAAGTGATGTGCTCAACCTCCTGCTCCACCAATCGTCCTGTGTAATCAGCCTGCATCGGCCTGATCTGATGCATCAGTTCCAGCGGGTGCTGGGCCTGCGTCAGGGTGAACTGGTGGTGGACGCTGCCCCTTCAGCCATCAACGAATCAACCCTGGCATGGCTTTACAGCGAGGACTGAAACCGGCACCAGCGCTGATGGCCCTGGCTCCTGGGCTGGTGCTGTTGCCACTGGGGTTGGGGCTGTTGCGAGATCTCCATGCTGGAGGTGCCGAACAGATCGGCCGTTTCTGGCTGGCGGCCTTCCAACCCTCCCTGGAGCGGTCATTGCTGACGCATCAGCTCACTGGACTGCAAGTCACCGCTCTGACAGCTCTCCTGGCCTGGAGCCTGAGCAGCTGCATCGGGCTTGTGCTCGGCCTGCTCTGTTCGACCACGATCGTGTCAACGCTGACGGGCCTGCGCTGGCCTGCCCTGATGCTGCGTCGCTGCCTGTCACCCCTGCGATCGATCCATGAAATGGTATGGGGATTGCTGTTGCTGCAACTGTTCGGCCTCAACGGCTGGGTGGCCGTGCTGGCCATCGTTCTTCCTTACTCAGCACTGCTGGCCCGCGTCTTGGCAGACCAGCTCGACCGCCACGAACCATTGGCACTCACCGCCCTGCGTTGTGCTGGTGTGCCCGCCGTGGCCAATCTGTTTACCAGTCTGATACCACCCGTGGCAACGGCGATACGGGACCACATCGGTCACCGACTGGACTGCGCCCTTCGATCCGCCCTGCTGCTGGGGATTTTCGGCCTTGGGGGATTAGGGACTGAACTGATGTTCAGCATGCAGTCCCTGCGCTTTCGTGAACTCTGGAGCGGTTTGTGGCTAATGGCGCTGCTGCTGGCGTTGGTGAATCTTTTGATCCGACGACTATCCGCCGGTCATGGCCTGTTGCTGCTGCTCCTTGCACTGCCGTTGGTCACCATGCAGTGGAGCCGAAGTCTCCACCACGATCTCTCCTTGCCCAGGTGGGTTGATGGGGCCCCATGGGCTTCATCCGCGCAGTGGATTGAGGGGATGAGCCAGGCGTGGATCGAGACGCCTTGGCTGGAGCTGGTTGGCGAGACACTGTTGATCACACTGCTTGCCTCCGGGGTGGCCATCGCCCTGCCGCCCTTGCTGCGGTTGATCGCTCCTGCCCCTGGCCCTGGTCGCATAGTCAAAGCTGGCTGGCTGCTGATGCGATTGTTGCCAGCCCCCCTGACGGCACTGTTACTGATGCTGGCCAGCAAGCCGACCATCACAGTTGCGGCGCTGGCCCTCGGCCTGCACCACAGCGGTGTGATGGGGCTGGTGCTGGAGGACGGGCTAGCGCGCGTCGACGACCGCGAGCACCAGGCAATGGTTGCCCTTGGTGCTCGACCGCGCTCGGCATGGTTGTTCGGTGTGCTCTCACCGGCGAGTAAGCGCTACCTCGCCTATGCCGCCTACCGCAGCGACGTGATTCTGCGCGATACGGCGGTGGTTGGTTTGGTGGGGGGTGCCGGTCTGGGTTGGCAGCTGATGGAGGCCCTCTCCTCCTTCCATTGGCAACAGGTGGGATGGTTAGTCCTGGTGTACGCCGCTCTGACGCTGCTAGGGGAGCTGCTGTGTGAACGATTGCAGGAGATGACATGAAACCAAGGCAGCTTCTGGTGATCGGGGACAGCGGGGTGTACGGCTGGGGCGATCGAGAGGCGGGGGGGTGGTGCGAGCGCCTGCGCCGGGACTGGATGCAGCTGCCGGCGGCACCGGTGATCTATCCGCTGGGCATCCGGGGAGACGGATTGGAACGGGTGGCCGCTCGCTGGCGTGTCGAGTGGCAGTGCCGCGGCGAACTGAGGCGACAGACGCCGGACGGGGTGCTGTTGGCGGTGGGCCTGAACGACACGGCACGGGTGGGGCGACCTGACGGGCGCCAGCAACTAAGCAGCGAGGCCTATGGATTCGGCATGGGTCAGCTGCTCAATGAGATAAAGCGGCTCACCCAGGTTCTGGTGATCGGCCTGACGCCCGTGGATGAACACGTCATGCCCTTCGCCGATTGCCTCTGGTACAGCAATCAGAATGTGGAGCTCCATGAATCCGTGCTGGCCGAGACCTGTCGAGATGCCGACATCCCTTTTCTGCCCCTGCACCAGACCATGTTGGAGGAGCCGGACTGGCTGACCTGGATGGAACCCGATGGTCTTCATCTCAATGGAGGGGGGCACCATTTCATCCACCAGCGCCTGCGCAACTGGACACCCCTGCAGACCTGGGCCGCATTGTTGCCACTAACCACAACAACACCCGTTGGCGGATGATCAGAACCACCTAGATCCTAATATCAGTAAACCCTGACATTCGGATGTGGTGGCCGATCGTTCTTTCGAGCAGACAGCTGGACAGTCCTCGACGCAACAGCCACCCGCTCAGCGCAAGACCACCCTCAAGTGGGACGAAAACGGTGAGCTCACGTCGATCGACATGGCCCGCACCATCGATCGCCTCACTCAGCCGGGGTTAAATCGCTGCGACCTGCACACTCCCTGAGCCTCAGCTGGTCGCCATGCTCGCTTTCGCCTGCATGTATCAGCTGAGGTCAATACTTCTTCGCCTCGCCTCGCCGTCCATCGACTCGACCCGCCGGCGCACGGGAGCTCGCACAAAAAGGGCACATCTTTTTTCAGGGCGGCCAGGCCGTCAGGTTGCCAATCCATTCAGAGGTTTGCTGAAAAGCGGGCCCCTATCAGGCACCGAGGTGGGCGGTCAGACAACTCGGATGCACAAACGCTGAAGACAATTGCTTCAGCACCATGAACACATCCGGATGGCAGCGGCGTCAACAGCGGAGGGATCTCCCCCCGGCCATGGTCAACGCAACATCACAGTTCTGAATCATCTCGGGATCGCCGGGATGATTGCTTCGCGTCAAAACCTGCGGGGCCCTAAGGAGAGGGACGACCTGGAGCAGGAGACCCGCATCGGGGGCATCCGCGGATGCGAGCGGTTTGATCCTCAGCGGGGTGTCAAATCCTTAACCTTCCTGAGCACGGCCGCCAATGGTCAGATGCTCTACTTCCGCCGGGATCGGACAGCACAATCTAGGTTCCCTGGCGGCTGCGGGACGCTTACGTCAAAGGTCAGAAGTGCAGCAACACCAGTTCCAAGCTGGCGAGACACCCTTGTCGTTTGCTGAACTGGCCGACGCCCTCAACATCACTTTTTAGCGCTGCCAGGAGGCTTATCGCAGCCAGAAAGCGGAACGGATGGTGCCAACCAGCACCATCCATGAACAGGCATCCAGTTCGGGCGACGACGATCCGGAGGAACGCTGGTAGCAGCATTCACTGCAGCTACTCAAGCCGCAGCAACGGCGGCTGTAGCAGCGGCACTTCATCGAAGGTGACAGTGTGCGGCGCATCGCAGCCGCCACCTGCATGCCCCCGAATTAACAACGCAAAAGCATCCGAGCTGCACTGAAGCTGCTGCAACGTTGGGGTGAACAGGACGGTCTACTGCCGATCAGATCCAGTCGGACATCAACAGCATTGCAATGAGCGCTGCCAGCAGCGTCTGCAGGGCATTGACCAACTCATTGCTCAGCCAGCTGATCCGATCCTGAGCCAGAGCTCCGAGCAGACTCTCCGCCAGAGTCGCCAGCAAACCGATCAGCATCACGAAAAGGCTGATGCTGATCGATGGAAGCAGCTGCAGTTGCCACATCAGCAGGGTCATCACCACGCTGCCGGCTGCACTGGCCAAGGTCCCCGCCAGGCTGATGGCTCCCTCCGTTCCTGGCGGCACTGGACGCATGGTCGTGATCAGCAAAGGCCGACGGCCCCAGCGCTTACCGATTTCACTGCCGAAGGTGTCGGCAAGCTTGGCTGCAAAGCTTGCCGAGAAGCCGACCAACAGCAGAGGTCTGGCTTCGACACCCGCCCCGATAAGCAACGCCAGAAGCGTGCCTGTTGCGGCCGAACCCCAGACGTTTTCAGGTCCACGGCGGCCGCCTCGGGCCTCGGCTAGGCCACGGTCTTGTTTGTCGCGCAGACCGAGCCGAGTGACCAGGCTTCCCAGCACCAGGTACGCCACCACGGCCAGCCAACCCCGCCAGCCGAGACAACCCCATAGAATCGTGCCCAATGCTCCGGCATGAAACCAACCGGCGGGAGTTAGCAGAGGGGCGCGCTGAGCCCCAGCGATCAGAACGGTGTTGAGCAGCAGGGCCTGAATCCAGATCATTGATGCCGTGTTGCAGTGCCGTAAGCAAACGCCCTGAACAGGGCCTTGCGTCGCAGAATCATCGCTGTTGTCAGTGGAACCTTCGGCATGCTGTTCAACCAGAACAAGAGCTTCTTCCTGACGCTCGATGAGAGCGCCGAGCCGGTGAGCCTGGATCTGCCTGATGTCGTCGCACCCGAAGTGCCCTCCGCAGAGGAGTCTTTTGCTGAGCAACCTTCCCCCGTCGTGACAGCCGCGCCCACAGAACTCAGGGCTTCTTCAGAAGAGATTCAGACCACAGCTGAAGCAATCGCTGCCGAACTCGCCGCAAGCCAGGCAGCCCGTCCGGCCGTCACCATGAGTACCTATGCCCCGGCCAACCTGATGCCGGGATCTGGGCTACGGTCTCTCAAGCGCCGCCCTGGTGCTGGCATGAAGGAGTTCAAGACCATCGCCGGGGATCTGTTCAAGAGCTGATCGGCGTCAAGCTCATCCATCTCGCCACTGCACCAGCTCCACGCTGCCGCGTACCGCGGCCGTGGAGCTTCGCAGGATCAAGCTCCCCATATCCACAGCCTGCCATCCTCTGGAACCGATCATCTCGTATTCGGCATCACTCCAGCCGCCCTCCGGACCCACCAGCAACCAGACCATTCCGTCCGAGGCTGGCGTCCCCAGGAGCCAGTCGCGCAGTGCCGGGGTGTCGGAGCGGCGGGTGACGCCCACGGCCACGGGACCTCCGCTGCCTGGCCACTGATCAAGGCTGCAGGCAGGATGCAGCGTGGGCAACCAAAGCCGTTCGCACTGCTCCACCGCCTCCTGCAGAATCGTGACCCAGCGCTCGGGTCGCCGCTCCGACTGGGGGATGGAGCGGTCGGCCAGAAGCGGTTGGATCTCATCCACCCCCAGTTCACAGGCCATGCGCAGTGCGTCCTCAAAACCGCGCCGGATCAGGGCAAGGCCTAGCCCAAGCCGCGGTGTGGGTGGAGGTTCGACCTGCTCTGGAGGGAAGGAAAGCCGCAGTGCATCGGCACGGCTCAGCTGCGCTTGCCAGAGCGATCCGCAGCCATCGACCACAGAAATGCTGTCACCCACTCGGCAGCGAAGCACCCGTCGCAGGTAATGCTTTTCCGACCGTTCCAGCGAAACGCAGGGTTCGTTGGCATCCACTGCGGCCAGTCGCTGGGGTGCAATTAGCAGCCGGCGCCGCTCAGCCACCCGACGGGAAGAGGCTGTCGGGATGGTCCTCCACAGGCCAGTCTTCGTTGACACCACCGATCACCAGCTCTTCGATCTGCACCACATCCGTATCCAGCTGACGCAGGGCATTGATCAGCACATCGACCCCAACGCCGTCACTGGTGCCCATGTCGACCCAGCAACGCCCCCACTCGGCCTGGTACTCAAGCTGCCCCATGTTGTGCATCAGGGCCGGCATCACCGAGTCGGCCTCGTCGTTGTCGAAGGCCATCCAGCTGAGATCGGCGCCTTCCTCATGAACCTGAAGGTTTTCGGCATTGAAGCCGCCGAGACGCCCGATCACATACCAGCTGTCGAAGATGCCATCGACGTAATTGCGCTCCCCCTGACTCGGCGGTGAAGCAAAACGCAGCCAAATCCAGCAATTGAACGGATCCACCTCGCGGAAACGAACGTCCATGGAGGGACCATTGATGTGAGGTCATCATCGGTCAAGCTGAGGTCCATGCTGGAACTTCACGCCCTCGACTATTCGCCGGCCACCGCCACAGGGCCGTTGCTGAAGGATGTTGCCCTCAAGGCTGATCTTGGCCGACCAGTTCTCGTGGCCGGAGCCAGCGGGAGCGGAAAGACCAGCCTGCTGGAGGTGATCGCAGGGCTGAGTGGCCATCAACGGGGCAGCATCCGCTGGAAGGGGCATGAGATCAGCCAACGGCAGCGTCGCTGGCTCAGTGGCATGGTGTTTCAGTTCCCGGAACGCCATTTCCTCGGGTTGACTATTTCCCAGGAACTCCGTCTTGGTCATCGGCGACTGGGCAGCGACCAACAGCAGGCTGCGCTGCACACCGTTGGGCTAGCGAACGTCCGACTGAGCGACGCTCCGGAACGCCTCAGTGGCGGCCAGCAACGACGTCTGGCCCTGGCGGTGCAGCTGCTGCGCGGGGCGGAACTACTGCTACTGGATGAACCGACGGCCGGGTTGGACTGGTCAGTGCGGGCAGAGGTGCTGAGTCTGCTGAGCCAGCTTTCCAAGCAGCGGGTGCTGATCGTGGTGACCCATGAACCGCAGCTTTTCAACTACTGGGCCTGCGAGCGGCATCAGCTGCGAAACGGGCGACTAGAGCCGGTGACTACATTGCCCGCAGCTTGAAAAGAAGCCATGGCCGACCGCCTGGTGAGAGCGACGGCTGCAGGGGGTGGGATCCGGCTGGTGGCCGTTTCCACGACGAATACAGTTCGGGAGGCGAGACGCCGACACGATCTCTCGTACCTCTCCACAGTGATGCTTGGCCGCGCCATGACCGCTGGCCTGATGCTGGCGAGTTCGATGAAAGTGCGGCACGGACGCGTCAACCTCAGGCTCGGCTCCGATGGCCCCCTGCGGGGGTTGATGGTGGATGCGGGCCGTGATGGAACGGTGCGGGGGTACGTGGGTGACAACACGTTGGAGCTAGATCCGCTCATCGATGCCGACGGAAACCACAGCTTTGACTTCAAGGCAGCTGCCGGGACCGGTTATCTGCACGTAATGCGCGATGACGGCAAGGGGGAACCGTTCAACAGCACCGTCGAACTGGTGAGCGGTGCGATCGGCGATGACGTCGCCTCCTACCTGCTGCACTCGGAGCAGACACCATCAGCGGTGTTTGTCGGTGAGCGAATCAGCAGCCAGAAACTGCACAGCAGCGGCGGACTCCTTGTGCAGATTCTGCCCAAAGCAGTCGAAGAGCCTGCTCTGGTGAAACTGCTGGAACAACGCTGCCGCGAAATCGAGGATTTCAGCGGACACCTGGACCGTTACGGCGACCAGCTGGAGGATCTGCTGATGGATGTATTCCCTGACCTCGATCCGACACCCTTCGAAGACACGGAAGCCAGTCATCCCATTCAATTCCGCTGCCCTTGCACACGTGAACGCAGTGTGTCCGCTCTGATGCTGGTTGGACGGGAAGAACTGATGGACATGCTCGAGAAGGACGGAGGAGCTGAACTCACTTGTCACTTCTGCAACACGCGCTATCTGGTGAGCGGTGATGAATTGAAAGCGCTGATCGCAGAACTGGCCCCTGCGTCCTAAGCCAGCAGAAGCGCCGCGAGCCAGAGCAGAAGAGCAGCGGGAATCGCCTGGATCTGCTCAAGACTGAGGTTGAGCTGACTAAAGGCTGTTGAAGAAAGCGATGCCGTCAGGACACTTCCTACCATCAATCCGAGGCCCAGCACCAGCAGGGACCAGCCAAGGGAGGGAAGCGGACGGCGGCCCCTTCGCACCTGACTGAGGAAACAGCCGATTAGGCCCAGGGCCAGGACCAACTGACCGGCACCGGGAGAGAACAGCAACAACAGGAGTGCTGCTGCACCAGTCAAGAGGCGAACCACCAGACCCTGACCCTCCACAAGTGACCAGGAGGGGGCCATCCCCGACATGGATGGCGTCACCTGCGGAAGGCGAGGCCGCAACCGTTGCAGAACACTGACACCGGGCACCGATGGGCTTGCGGACGATGCTGATTCCTCCTTCTGGGACGCCGTGGCGGCAGCAGCACTGACCTCACCCTGCTGTCGGTCCCTCAGGCGGGCCATCAGGACTGCGTCGTAGGCCGCTTCTACCCGAGCTTTGGCCTGGGGGTCGTCGTCGGTCTCGGCAAGACAACGGTTTCGGGCTGCCTGAACCTCATCGAAGGTGGCCCCGGGGACTAATCCAAGCCGGGCATAGGGATCTTCCGAGCCGGACGAAGGACCGGATTCACCGACGGCAGACATGCCCTTAAAGCAACAACATGAACAGAGCGTATCTAGACAGACTCAGAACAGAGCGCTGCCGTGACGGAAACCCTCGGAACGTTCAAGATTCTGGCGGCAACTCAGGGCTTCGGAACGGTTCAACCAGCGCCGTTTCTTGATGAAAGGCATTTGAGGGGGCAGGTGGAACCCCTCCAACATTTCCACGGATTCACTGGCACCACGGAAGCAGACGTACTCGGTGCCGCCGTCCGCCGTGCTTCGCACAAGCCAGAGACTCTCCAAGTGATCGTCACGGTAAAGTCCGAGTAGTCTGGCGATTAGAAGCCGACCCCGCGAGCAGGTGAGGGCATGCAAACCGGCTGTCAAGCAACACCGACTTGCTGTTGGTTAAGCAATGGTTGATGGTGAACAACGACCATGACCGCTTGAGCACCCTGAATTTGCTGCTGGCCTTGAAAGCTGTTGAGGAACAGGCCAGAACCTCTCAATTCCGTGCTGAAGCACAACGCTGAATCCACGAGGCCGAACAGCGGCGTCGCAATCTCTAGGGCACCGAACAGCCGTGCGCCTCAGCTCCAAATAAGTGAGGTCTTAGAGGCTGATCGGCTCCACCCCGCTCACCACCGGAGCGACATTGCTCAGCTCAAAGTCTGGGTGGTCCTCCTTCAGCTGATTGAGGT
>QCSJ01000015.1 GCA_003211535.1 Synechococcus sp. AG-670-A05
GTTGGATTTCGGGCACATGCAGTCGGGCTTCACGTTGCCGCAATCGAGGTATTGAGGCGTCTGCATGGAATGGAACAGTGCCACGGCAAGCCTGCTGGTGACCAGCACGCTGTTTGCTGGTCTGCAACTCTGGTGGATCCGTTCGCTTGTGCGCCGCAACCGGCTACGTCGCGGCGCTGAGCCATTGAATCAGCAGGATTTCCGGCAGGAACTGGAGCGCATCTTCCGCAAGACCACCTGAGCGGTGCGGTGATCCCCATGCCGACCGAACTGGTCCTGTTGAAGACGTCTCCATAGGGTCGATTCATCTCAGATCAATCGCTCATGAATCGAGACGACGCCCTCTCAATCCCTGACGCCCTCTGCCATCGGCAGCTGAACCAATGGCTTGCAACCGCTAGGCAGGAATCCTCAACACCTGTTGACCAGACACTATCAGCAGAGCTCGAACGCTGGGCGAATCACACCCGCTTCTTGTTGCAACGCGTGGCACACGAAGGAGACTCCATCGGTTCACATCGATCACCACAACAGCTGATGGCGCTTGGTAGTTTTCGCACGCATTTGATGCTCGGGTTGCAAGCTTTAAAGGCATCCCAACCAGGTCGTTAATGAAACAACTACCCGGTCGAGCCAGACCACGTTGGCTTCAGCTGATCGTCACAGGTGTGCTGACGGCGGTTGCAACGGTTTGGCTGGTGACTTTGCTGCCATTTCTGTTGTTGTTCAGCCTGGTGTTTGCTGCGCTGTTGATTCCAGTGATGCGCCGTCTACGCCGAGAGATGGACGGGGCTGGGTTCAATCCAGGCATGGAACAACGGCCAGGGCGTCGTGCAGCCATCGATGTGACCCCCTGGCATCAGCAGCTGCTCAACGTGATGAATCAGCTGCTGAACAAATCTCCCACCATCGACCGGTAACGACCAAGGGAGGGGCCGGCGTTGCGGGATCGTCTGGGCAAGGTGCGTCCCGGCACAAGGTGGTCAGGCGCGAATGTCCTCAGAGTGACCTCCGGTGCTTGTTCTTGTTCATCAGCTAACTGCTGACGGATGGCTTCGGCGGTGGTGAGGGTCGGGGCGACAGCCGGTACCTTCTCAACACGCTTCGGAGGCGTGGCAGTGACCTTGGCCTTTTTTCTCCGCAGGGGCCAGAGAAACAGAAGGCTGAAGACCAGAGCCGCGATCGATGTGATCGTGCCGGTGAGGCCGAGGGCAATGCCTTTGAAGTTCCATGCAATGCCGGAGCCCGCTAGCCCGAAGGTTCCGATGGCGGCCAGGAGCAGGCCCACCAACGACACCTCAGGCAGCTGCAGGGAGAAGCTTTTGCCTTTGGCTGGCTCGACGTCAGCGACTGGTTCCAGAACGGGCTCCGCCGGTAAGGGACGCAGGAGCACAAGGCTGATGGCCAACAAGACCAGAGCGGTCACGGTGGCACTGAGACCCAGGGCTCTCCCCTGGAAATTCCAGAGGATTCCTCCTCCTGCCAAACCGGCAACACCAAGGGCGGATAGGCCAATTCCGCTGATCAATCCAAGACGTTGTGCCATGGGTCAGTTGCCCTCCTTGGATTGAGTGGCGGCGTAGGCCACGGCTCCGCCAGCCACAAGGGTGAGCAGGCCGGTGCTGATTAAAAAGCCCACCAGCATCGCGAACCCGAGCACGGAACCCAGCAAAGACATCTTGATGCGCAGGAGTTTTGATTTGATGAGGAGGGTAAGCAGCAGGCTGACCGTGGCCTTGAGACCGGCGATTTTTGCCGCACTGATCGGGCAGAACGGAGGAGGCAGGAACATCGGGTTTGGCCAAATCTCTAGAGATGCTCTGGAGTCTGGCGAAACCGATCAAGCTTTGTGACGTTGCAGCAGTGCTGTTCCCAACCCATGCAATGTGATCAAAAAAGCGGACCTTAAGTCCGCTAAACAATCTTCATTTTGGCCGACTTCAGCGACGGCGGTTACGGGAGCGCTGCTTCAGCTTGCGCTTGTACTTCTCCACGGGAGTTTCGTGGTGGCGGATCCGACGCAGGTCGGAAAAGATGCCGGCCTTGGCCACAGAACGCTTGAAACGACGCAATGCGGATTCGATTCCTTCGTTTTCGCCGACTGTGACCTGACTCATCCGTTTCCCCGAGGGAGAACAAAAAACAATCCTAACAGCCAGTCTCTTAGGGAGCTGTTCACGTTTCCGTTATGACAAGGCTTGCCGAGCTTCCGCTAAAACGGCTTCCGCAGTTCAGCACCGATGGTGATCCAGCACCGATTCGGTGGCACAAGATTTGGATCAATACCCTAATACGGCGAACGGGGATCGGGCTCTACGGGCTGATGTGGTTGTCATTCGCAAAAGGGGCTCTGCTGACAGCTCTGATCGGATGGTTGATCCGTTGATTTGATCAAGAAATCGCACGGAAGCATGTCAACCGCCCATCAGGCTGGGAGTCTCAATCCATGGGAATCACGCACTGCCCCCTCTGCATCGGGCTCGCTGTTCTGTCAGCGGTCCGGTTTATGGCACATCTGACGATGGCCGTTCAACTGGAACGCCAACGTGCCTCCACCACTAATTATCCGGCCCTCGTGCTCAGCACCCTGTTCGAGCTCTGAGTCGCGCCCCTACTGATCCAAGCGATCCACCAGACTGAGGTACGAATCGTCTGCCTCCTGCCAGAGACGCGCCGTCAGCTGACCATCTGCCAGGACGAATTGTGCTTTGACTAGTTGTCTAGTGAGGCTGAAGTAGCTCTGCCGGTCGTTGCGTTGGAGGCATTCCTCTGTTGAACGTATTTCCTTTGAAAAAAGCAGTCCGTGGATAGCGGTTGTTGCGGCTTTGAGCAATTGCATGACCCAACGGATGTCTGTCCTTCATGTGTGAATTGCGGGGATGTGCTGACAACGGGGCTTAATTCCTATCCCGATGCGTCCCGCGAGTTGAGTATTTCCACTCAGTCAATTCCGACGGTGCGATCGACGACTGTTTGTAACGTGATGTGAATTACTTTTGCTTCATCTCTCTGGTTTTATGGAACTTCTTGTGATCGCTGCAGTATTTATCCCTTTATCAGCTTTGGTGATGAACGCATTTGAGGGTGACGCCGAGGATGACTTCGATCTCCTCTGATGGAATCCAAAATTCTTGCTCTTATGGCTTTCGGAGCGTCGGTTATGACTCTATGGGCCTGGCTGGTTGCGAATCTCCCGCAGAGGGCATCTGACCCGAACAAGCAAGACAACCACCATTGATTCGGTAAGGCGCGAGATGGCCCCGCAGGCAGCGCGTCCCGCGGAAAAACATGGTCTGTCCCAACTCTCTGGCATGGGCATCGGTTAATGGCAGCTTCATCCAACGATTAGGCACAAGCCCTTCAAGCTGGGATCGATCACGCTGGGCCTGGGCACGGCGCTCCTTCTCCTCACGATCGTTCTTGAGGCAAACCCCTTCCACCTGACGTTCACGGGAGCAGGTTTCACAGGCATCAATGATCGGTTTGCGACGGGCGATGTTCAGGGAGAGCTTGTCCCCTGGCACCTCGCGTTCCTTCCCGCAGCTGCATTGGCACCACCAGTAGGCATTGCCGGCCTTCGTGCGTCGTTCCGACGCCCGCACCACAGTGAGCTGTCCGTAGACCTCACCGATTCTGTTTCTGGGGGATGAGGGCATTGTGCTGGTGCTGTTTGTGTTCGGTGAACGTTCGCCTGACTCAGGTGAAATCCTGATCCTGCAAGTCGGCGAACTTCTGAGCCATCGTCGGGTTGCGTCGGGTCAGTTTCTTGACCGAAACATCCTGCGCTTTGTCATTGGCGAGGCGCAGGTTGCGATCGGCCCCAAGCAGCGCATCTTTTGTCTTCTGCAGATGGTCGATGGATTTATCGATTTCATCGATGGCTGTCTGAAACCGACGTGAGGCGAGCTCATAGTTGCGGGAGAAAGCCGTCTTGAACGACTCAAGGTCGTTTTCAAAATTGGTCACGTCAATGCTCTGAGCCTTGACTAGGGCCAGCTCTGCTTTGTATTCCAGCGACTTCAGAGCCGCGTTACGCAACAGAGTGATGAATGGAATGAAGAACTGCGGGCGGATCACGTAGGTCTTGGCGAAGCGGTGTGAAACATCAACGATTCCGGAGTTGTAAAGCTCACTTTCCGGTTCCAGAAGTGAGACCAGCACGGCATATTCACAGGCTTTTTCGCGTCGGTCCTTGTCGAGCTCCTTGAGAAAGTCCTCGTTCTTCTTTTTGGTGGCGGTGGAGTCGGCTTCATTCTTCATCTCAAACATGATCGAGATAATCTCGTTCTCGGCCTCATCGTTGTCACGAAAGATGTAATCCCCTTTGCTGCCACTGCGAGCGTCGTTGTCCTTCTCGAAGTAAGCCCTGGGGAACGCTGCGGCCCGGATGCGGTTGAACTCCGTTTCGCAGTGCTGCTCCAATGTTTCTCCCACCATCTTTGTGGAGAGCCGCGCTTTCATGTCCCGCAGGCGTTCAATCGCCTGATCCCGATCGTGAATCTGCAGCTCATAACGCTTCTTCATCGACTGAGTGTCCAGCTGATGTTTGAGCTCGCGCTGGCTCAGGTTGTTGCGGAGCTCGTTCCGCTCTTTCTCGACACCGCTAAGGGCTTCAGTGATCGCCAGCTTGGTTTGCATGCCACTGGCCTCCAACTGCGCTTTCAGATCGCGGACTTCCCCTTCTTTCTGGAGGGTGAGTGTCTGCATTTCCTTTGCGAAGCGCGTCTCAGCCATAAGAGCAGCGGTTTCACTGGTGTCGCGCACCTGCTGCAATTCGCTGGCCAGAAGATCTCGTTGCTTTTCCGCGTTGCTCACGGCCTCCTTCACTGCCAGTTCCTGTTCGATGTCCCGGGCTCTCAGCTGCGCCTCCAGCTCCTGAAGTTCCGTCTGCTTTTTGGCCATGGCCAAGTCAATGGCATTGCGTTTTTCTTGCTCCGCCAGAGCCAGCCGTTTGCTGAGTTGCTGCTCGAAGTCGCGGTCACGCACCTGTTTGAGGATGTCGGCGTAGCCGGCCTCGTCCACCTTGAACGCCTTGCTGCAGTGCGGGCAGATGATGTCGTGCATGGCGTCTGACGAAGGTGTTGCTACCAACAGAGGAACGCGGATTCTGACGAGATGACAGCACTCTCAAGCGCCTGGCCAGCTCTGTTGAAGGATCCCCACGTTTTGCTAGAGAGCGTGATCATCGTGGGGATCGTGAGCGTTGCCACCGTGGGTTTTGTGACCGGTCTGCGGGAGTTGGCCCACGACCTGGGCAATCTGCGCAAAGTAAAGGTTTGACTGGCTTCATTGGCTGACCATTGACTGCAGTTCACTCAGGCGGTTGGCATTGACCCCCAGATCGGAATCACCAAGCCGGGAGACCGAGCGGGCCTGGATGCTGCCGTTGCTTACATCCAGCAGCAGTTCAAGGTCATCCACAAAGCCGAATAGGGCACTGCTTGCTTCGGCGTGGATGTAGTGCTTGGTCTGCTCGATCACCTCGGTGCGCGGCATATCTTTCACGTAGGCCACCATCGATGTGAAGTCCGTCTCTGGGCTTCTGCTGGCCCAGGCCTGTCGGGCGCAGTGGGCTGGGGTGGTGCACGGACTGAGTGTGCCGTTGTGTGTACCGAGATCGGATGGCACCGGCCCAACCAGGTGAAACAGCATCAGCAAAGGTGCCACCAGAGCAACAACAATCATGGTCATGACGTTGGAAACCTGACGTTATGAGCTGATTTCAGCATGATCCCGAAGCCACTCTGCTGATTTCGTGTGCTGATGGAGAAGATGACCTTCGATGACAGTGTGATTGATCTGCCATGTACTGCATCGAACGTCAGGACGCCGAAGGAGAATGGATCAAGGAGATGTGCTTCAAAACAGAGTTCAAGGCCTTCGTGAACGCCCGCACCAAATCTATGGCAACCCTTCGCACCTACAGGATCGTGAATCCAAGCTGGAATCATGTTGTGGCGGTTGTGGACGGTCGCAATCAACGTTGAACTTTCTTGTTCAACAGGGATACCCAGAGTGCGAACATCAGCCCGACGGGGACGATCATCACCAACAGCTGCACGATTACAAATTGGCGTACTTCAGGATCCAAGGCCAGTCCCTAAGCCGATTTTAATACGATGAACTACTCAATCTGCCTTTGAATGCCAAATTCGTCTTGGTTTCTGCTTGCCTGGGGTGTTGTGGCTGTTGGATCGCTCTGGAAATTCTGGCGAATCACACGATGCTGGCGGCAGCGTTCCGGTTCCGTTGGAATGACCAGAGACACCGAAGCCTTTCGAGCGACTCTGGAACATCATTGGAATTCTGGCCAGCGCAGTTGATCTCAACCTCGACCTTTCAACCGAGGACGTCCGCCACGGCAGCCCTTGAGCGTGCTATCTCCTGTTGCCAGGCCAGCAGGAGTTCTTTGGTCAGGTTCTGAAGTTGCTGAACATCCGTGATGGCATTGATGTCGCGGCTTCTCTTCTCCAGCTCGAACTTCTGCACGAGGGTCAGGCTGATGGGCTCCATCAAAACTCAGGCGGTTGTGACGAATTTATTGAGCTCATTCTCTCGAGCAGTAACAATGCGAACAATGCTGTTGTTGTGTGTTCGTCGTGTGACCTTTGATTGATTACAGAACATTGCCTGAGAGCTTCGAAATTTCACCTGTTGCCCGCTCGATGACCAAGAATGTCAAGACTTCCAGATCAGTTGTCCAGTGCATTTTTCGTGGTCTCAACATCTGGAACTTGCACGATCAGTCTCATCGGCTGCAGACAGCGACAAGGGAACGGCTCTGGCTTTGATGGGTCTGGGATTCACACTTCTGTTGAAGGATCTGGAATGGACGGCTCAGAACGAACGCCTTGAAACGACCCATTCACTATTCGAATAAGTTGTCCACTAAAGCGGCATACAGGTTCGTCTTCATGGTCGAAAGACAAAATTACTCTTAAGGATACACCTCCGGCCATTTCGTGTGGGCAACGGTCATAACTTTGTAGAGCAAACTCAATGGATCAATTTCCATGAATACAGTAGAACTACATTCGTTATAAATCACTCATCTATACAGTGAATTAAAGCTAAGAAAGCTGACTGTCGAACTAGGTAAAATTATTCACATCATATCGACGGAGCGTTCAGATTTTCCTGGGTTGCCCTGATGGCAGTGTAACGGCAATCACCAATGCAATAGCAATATCTGCTGCCGCAATCATCAGTTCACTGATCAATTCCATGACTTCACTCCTTCTCTTGTTTAGTCACAGGAAGGTCTGAGGGTTGCATCAAGGCGAAGACTGTTGCTCCAGTCAGGACGACCGTAACTACTAGCGTGGCAACAATGGCAGTGGAGTAGTCGCCCATAAATCAAAAATTTCTTCTAGATACCTTAGCCGATTGTAACGGGATGTGAACGCCCGTTCTCAGGATTCGTCAGGAAGCCCGACGCAGGTCGTGTAGGGCTTCCAGTTGATTGTGCACCTGGCGCAGTTGCTTCAACAGCAGGTCCGTTCCTTCTAATTTGCTCAAATCGAGCAGCATTGTCTCGATCTTCTCCTTGCTGCGAATCAACACACGGCATTCGGCACTGCCAGGTTCATAGGTCATTTGGGGTTCAGTAGAGGGTCTTTGTCCGTGGAGTCTGGCTTTTCTGGACTGTCATGGGGCATCTGCTGCAACAAAATCTCCCCCCGATGAAAAAGCGTTCTGGCGTAGTCGGTCCAGACGCCTTGACCCCAGTATCGGAAGCAGCTGGTCTCCAGCAACAGCAGATGCAACAGTGCATCTCGATAGCTACAGGTCCCCGTCAGGCTCGGTTCGTTCCTGACAGACGCATCGAACTGTTGATGGAAACGGGCGCTTAAGTCGTTCATGGGTTCGAGCACGTTCTCGTATCCAGAGACCCAGCTGAGGTTGCTGGTCCAGGATGCCCCTTCCATCGAGAAGCCATCCCCTGCCGACTCCAGCCGTTGAATGGCTGATTCGACATTGTCTCGGTTGATGTCGTCGCCGATGGCCTTCCAAAGCCTCTGCTGATGCACAGCCTGAATGGCGGGAAACATCTCGCTAGTGATGCCTGAAGCCTCTAGCAACTCTAGGTATTCAGTACCGTTGATGGCCGCGGTGCCATGGTTGTCCTCCTTGATTCGTTCGTTGGCCTGGCGGTATGCGGTCGGGAATTCATTCATCATCACGCCACCGTTTTCGCCGTCGGCGATCTGGCTCACTACCGGGGGAATCGAGTGACCCGCCAGGGTCGTGCGTTCCAGCCCCATCGCCTGATAGCAAGGCTGCATCTGACCCACGAGTTTGGTGTCAGACCCCTGGGTCTTGATCAGAGCCGTGATGCTGATGGTCTCCCCGGCACTGTTGCGCGCCATCAGCTGGTTCGGTACGTATTTCTGCTCCTCCGGCAGGGCCGTTCCGGCAAGGGTTTCAACGCTGTGCTCCTGCACCAGCAGCCAGCGGTAGCCGCACTGCTTCAAGGCCAGGATGAACTGATACAGCGTGTCGGGATGGTTGGGGAGATGCATCTCCGGTGGTGAGAAGCCCCTCACCCGCTGCAAAGCATCGTCTCCGAACAATGCTGCGAACTGGTGCTGCCAGGCGGTGATCTGGAGCTTCAGATCTGGTATTGGGGTGGATGGAGCCACGGCATGGCTCCAGAAGGTTCCGAGCCACTCCACATGGCGCTGCATCTCTGGATCACAGGCGAGATAGTTCAGGGCTCCGGTGATGTCCTCACGACCCATCTGCCCCACGCCCCAGAGCAGGTTTCCCGAGTAATCGAGCATGATCCGTGGGTTGCAGCCCTGGCTGATGAGATCCGGGATCAGATCTGCCATCCGCCGGTAACACTGCGCAAACGGTTCAGCGTTGTGGTTATCTCCCTCTCCTGGATGCTCAGCCATGTACTGAAGGTGGGAGATCAGGGTGTCATTCGCTCCAGCGGGAATGGCGGGTTGATGCATATGTAGCGCACAGGCGAATCCCGAGCGGATGTCATTGAGATGGAGATTGCTCTGGTCGCGCCAGAGCGGTGGCTGCTGGTGCATCAGTCGCATCAGCTCCGATTCACGCCCGCAGATGAACGGAAGATCGGACATCGGGCCTTGTGCCGAGAGGAGCTCAATCCATAGCGCTAATTTGCAGCTTCAGAAGATTGTGGTGTTCAATCGCGATGCTTTCATCGAAACCCGGGTTGAGGGATTCTCTGTCGGGCATAAAAAGAGGGGGGATTCCCAGTCCCCCCGTCAATCGACGCATACCCCCTCACTGGGGTGTTCGTCACGTTACAGACAGACCAGATCGGTTATGTAAGTGTTGATACCTGACCGAGGCTGATTGGTTCAGGCGACCAGTTCAGACTCCATGCCCCAGCATTCGGAACCCTTTGACGTCAGCAGACATACAATCTGCTGATCTTTGCTGACCATTCGAAAGGTGCGGCCAGTGGCGTCGCTTTTGGCGCGGGCATGCCAGAACGCATTGTCGCGGTTGTCGTGGTGTGCTTCGAAACTCCAGCCGTTGTCGGTGAGACCTTCAATGATAAACATGGCAGTTGTGCCGGAAGCTTCACGCTCGTGGCTGCGGAAGATTTGATCCCGATCCATGCAATTCTTTTCGGGATCGCTTCACAGGACGATGCTGTTTGGTGTTCAGGCCAGCCGTTGTTCCTGTTGGCGCAGCGTTTCATAGGCCTGCCAGAGACCTTCCACCTCTGAGCAGATGGCGTTGCGATTGCAGACCCGATAACGACCATGGCCGATGGCATCGATAGTTGATCCTTTTGAGGTGGCGCAGATGCGGCTGATGATGTCCATAGATGGCGCGTGGCTTTTAGGGATCTACGGCGTCAAGGGGGTGTCCGTCCGGGGCTGATTGCAGATCGAAATCACTCTGTTGAAATAAAAAAGTTCCGAGGGAACGTTGATGCCTGAGTTCGTTGTGATCTGTCGAAACTGCCATCAGCTGAACTTTGGGGCATTCCAAATATTCACCAGTGCAACGACGCTCCATCTAGCTCCACTGTGGGCAACGCTCACATGCATGGCCGGCGTCGTAAAGCCCTCACCTCGTTACCGTCGTCGCTTTGCCCCTTGAATTTTGTAGTCCCCCCTGCAGCTGAAACGATCAGCTCCATGGGACAGTTGTGCTCCTCTTGGCTACCGCCATGCCGTCTACACAGGTGCAAGAGTTTCTGAGGCACTTGGGCTAGGACCCACTTCTTCAAGTGAAGGTTCAGGCGGCGATCACGGCCGATGAGGTGGCAATGCTTGCCCAGGAGCTTGATTACGCCGTAACGGGCAGTGACCTGCTGCTGCTGGATGGCCAGTATGAAGCGGATCCGCGTCACAAGGGTTGATCATCCTGGGGAGTATCCCAGCCGATATCACTGAAGAGGGAGGGTGAGGGGTCTTCCTCCAGGGGATCCTGCTCACCCAGTGTCTGTCTTCGACGCAGTTCGAAACGCAGTTGCCTCAGTTTTTCCGTGTTTTTGGTGTTTTCTCCTTCGGTCCAGTGCTGCGGGTGAGCTAACCGCGATTCGAGCTCTGCAATGTGGCCAATGAGATGTCTCGCCTGGGCCTCAACCCGAAATACACCTGCAGACTAGGCATGCCTGAATTGTTCAGGATCGATGACCCTTTGGGGTCAGGATGTACGGCAATGGTGATCAACCGATGGCGACCTATCTGGTGACAGGGGCCAACCGCGGCATCGGTCTGGCCTACTGCCAGCAGCTCGAGGCCCGAGGAGATGCAGTCATTGCTGTCTGCCGAAAGGTGAGTCCTGAACTCGAGTCGTTGGGGTTGCGACTTGAAGCCGGTATCGAGCTCAGCGAGGAGTCATCGATCGCTGATCTGGTGAGGCGTCTTGAAGGTTGCTCCCTCGATGGTGTGATCCTCAACGCCGGCATTCTTCACTCCGTGGGACTGGAGGATCTGGACGCGGAGGCCATTCGACGTCAGTTCGAGGTGAATGCCTTAGCTCCGTTGCTGTTGACACGGGCTCTAGTGCCGCAGATGCCGCGAGGCAGCAAGCTGGCTCTGATGACCAGTCGCATGGGGTCTATCGACGACAACACATCCGGGGGCTCTTACGGCTACCGGATGTCGAAGGTGGCCTTGAACATTGCCGGCAAATCGTTGGCGATTGATCTGAAGCCCCGGGGAATCGCCGTGGCGATCCTGCACCCCGGACTGGTGCGGACCGGGATGATCCGCTTCAACCCCAATGGCATTGATCCGGCGGATGCCGTTCAGGGCCTTCTGGCTCGACTCGATGCGTTGACCCTGGAGACCAGTGGCTGCTTTTGGCATGCCAATGGGCAGGTGCTGCCATGGTGAGTCGATTCGAGGGGTTCTGTGGGTTTTGATCCCCGTCAATGGTCTGGTCCCCCACCGAATGATTCCTCGACGTTCAGTCGTGATCAGCGGGTGACCAGCAACGTTGAGGCGTTGCTGGCGGAGAACGATGCGCTGCGGCGAGAGCTGCAGCGGACGCGAAGGGAGCTGGAGCGTTTGCGGCAGCAGCAGCGCCCTCGACCTGAACCGACGATAAACCTGATCCGAAAGGTGCAGGTGCAGCGCTGGGAGGAGGCACTGGTCCTGCAGCCCGGCTGGAGTGAGCTTAATCAGGTTGGTCTGGAGACCTTGATCGAGCAGCTCAATCGGCAGGCTTTCCCTGCGAATCTCAACCTGCGGCAACGGCTGGATCGGTTGGTAGCTGGTCTCGGGACCGATCTGCTGGCGTCAGTGGCGGAGCCGGCGACACTGCAGGACAGTGCGGTGCTGGCGGCTTTTGCCCTCTATGGAGTCAGGGCCAGTGAATGGCTGGATGAGGATCCGCGCCGCGTGGTGGAAGAATTACGCCAGCGCCTTCAAAGCTCACGTCCCCCCGGTGGCGATTCCCGCGCTGACGCTTTGGCTGTGCTCAGTCTGGAGCCCGGGGCATCGGCCGAGGCGATCAAGCGAGCCCATCGCCGATTGGTGAAGCAGCATCACCCGGACATGGGTGGATCAGCCGAGGCGTTTTGTCGGGTGAATGAGGCCTACCAGCAGTTGATGGGCTGATGCGTTCAATAATGATGGGGTGGCGATGGCAACGGGCTGATGCCGGTGGAATTCGGGGTGGTGTTCATCAGTGCCGGCATCGCCGTTGCCATCTCCCTGGCGGTGGCGGTGCTGTTCGAACGCTGGAAGCAGAAGCAGACGGAGCCTTGATCGCCTCGGCGCCCGTTCTCTTCTCATAATTGCTGAAAGCATTCGCCTACCTTGGCCAGAGAAGACTGCCCGGATGCCAGACGGCGGACGATGATCTCCTCTTTGCAGCGTCGCTTCAGCGAAGCTCAGAAGCGCGTTGATGCCAAAGCAAAACAGGCGCTGTTTCGCGAGGCCATTTATCTCGGCATCCAACCGCAACTGTTCTCGAACGAGCACTAAAATTGTGTTGGTTTTCAAAACACTCTGGGGCTGGAATGGATCTCTCGGTTCTGCAGCCGAGCGGGCCTCAACCCAGGGATTTGATGGTCTTGAATGCAACGTGGCTCATCCCTGCTTGCAGGGGGTCGGCGCAGCCGAGATTCAGCAGTTGCTCGGAAGGTATGGGCAGGAGCTGATTCTGGAAATCACCACGGGTGGCGACTACACCCCAGATTTGACTGATGCTCCTAAACGGCATCTCGAACAACTCGAAGGGTTGCTGAAACGTGCGCTGGCCATGGAGCCGCTCAAGATCAACCTGATCATCGGCAGTGACAGTTGGCCTGAGGCCGCACAGCATTATTTCTTCGAGGCCGCTCTCGATCACATCGACGCCGTGCCCTGCGCCGTGATGCTGGAGACCCATCGCAGCCGGAGCCTGGCCAACCCCTGGGCAATGCCGTTATGGCTGGAGCGCCATCCAAGGATGAGGCTTACTGCTGACCTGAGCCACTGGTGTTGCGTTGCCGAGCGGTTGATGACCCCAGAGCTCTCACCGGTGCAGGCCATGGCTGGACGGGTTGACCATATCCATGCCCGCGTCGGGCATGCGCAGGGCCCGTCGGTCAGCCATCCCTTCGCACCGGAGTGGGCCGAAGCCTTGGAGGCCCATCGCTCCTGTTGGCAGTTTTTTCTTGATCAGGGAGCGTGGTCTGATCAACCGATCACGATCACGCCGGAGTTCGGCCCCGATGGCTACATGCCGCTGCAACCATTCGCGGCAGAACCCGTGGCTGATGTGGACTCGATCAACGCTGCGATGGTGGGTTGGCTGCGCTCCACATTGATGATTCCGGCAGACTCCAATTTTTTTCGGTAGAGGCCCTGCCAGTGGAGGATCCTTCGCTCCAATCGATGAGGTGGTCCCGGTTTGAACTGCTCGTCGTACCCTTGCTGAGCTGATTCAACCAATGCCTTGTCTTCCTCCAGGAAGGTGAGCAGTTGCCTCAGCCAGGCGTCGGCTGAGGCTGGCTCCATCGCGTCTCTGGTCGCGAACAAACGCAATTGCATGCTGCATCGGTCGGGCTTATCGGGCATAAATTCTAGAAATGCCAACCGTCCGTCAGGCCAGACGAGCAGATGGCTCCAGGGGGGCAGGCCGAAGGTGAGAAAGCGTCCACCGCTCGGGTGAGGAGTCTCCAGCAAGTTGTTGCATCGGCTAAAGCGATGGATGTAATCCCGCACAGGTCCTTGTTCGCGGTGGAGCGTCGTGGGATGGGCAATGGCGACGTGATAATCGTCAAGAGTGTTTTCATGGGCGATCTTCCAGTTGCAGGCCAGGTTGCGTCGTCTCAGGTGGAGCTGTTGCTGAGCTGCATTCCAGGTCTCACCGGCTTCTGCATGAATCAGCTGCAGCTGCTCCTCGAGGGGTAGAGCTTGATCGCTGAAAGCGATCCAGATCAATGGACCGTCAATGCGGCAGGAAATCTCTTGCAACCCCCATTTCTGCCGGTCAAAGTCCTGCTCAAACTCGGCTTCTCGTGCCGCTGCCAGCAGGTCTCCGCGCAGGTTAAAGGTCCATCCGTGATAAGGGCAGACCAGGCGACGACAGGTCTGACCTGTCTCGGTTGCTCCTTTTCTGAACGCCACACCGCGATGGGGACAGCGATTGCGAAAAGCCCGGGGCTGTTCTCCCGCTGGCCATGTGATCAGAAGTTGTTGATCCAGGATGCTGACTTCCATCACCTCTCCTGGATGGAGATCGCTTCTGGCTGCAACCGGATGCCAGTACTTACTGGCATAGGTCTGCCGGTCCCAACAGTGCATCGCCTCGCCCCGATAGGGCCAAGCCGGCAAGAACGACTCAGTCAGCACGGTTTCACTAAGCACAGTGCCGGCTCCAGTTCCCGCATCGTGGCGGAGAGGGAGCGTCGCATCGAAAGGAAAGCGCTGCTTAAGCGCAGCTGATCAAGATTGGTTTTGTCGAGGTCGATATCGAGGGATCGAATGATGCGACCTGGATTGGGGGCAAGAACATGAACGCGCTGGGCCAGCACCAACGCCTCTTCTACGTCGTGGGTGATCAGGAGAACTGTTAGGCCTGTTCGCTGCCAAAGCTTGAGCAGGAAGTCCTGCATCGATTCGCGGATCTGTAGATCCAGAGCTCCGAAGGGTTCATCAAGAAGCAGGATGCTGGGGTTGGTGGCGAGGGCCCGAGCGATGGCCACCCGCTGCTGCATGCCCCCCGAGAGTTCGCGCGGCAATTTTGTGGCGGCGTCACTGAGCCCAACCACTTCGAGGAAATAAGCGGTTCGCTCCTTAATCTGTGCTGCTTTCATCCGCTGAAGACGCATGCCGAAGGCGACATTTTCAGCAGCGTTCAGCCAGGGATAGAGGCTGTATTTCTGAAACACCATGCCCCTGTCGGGCCCAGGACCGGAGACTGGGGTGCCGTCAACAGTGATGCTGCCGCTGCTCGGTTGATCCAGACCAGCAATCAGCCGCAGAATTGTGCTCTTGCCGGATCCAGAGCTGCCCACCAAGGCCATGAAGTCTCCGGAATGCATGGAAAACGACAAGTGATCGAGGATCAATTTCTCCCCGAAACGCTTGCTGAGGTTCTCAACGATCAACTCCATGGCTCAAACCGCCCATTTGCAGCTTTGCCGCAGCAAAAGCCGGAACCCCATATCGATGGCAAAGCCGATCAAGCCCAGAACGATCAACTCGGCGAAGATCTGATCGGTGCGGAAAAAGCGCTGAGCGAGCTGGATGCGTTTGCCGAGGCCCACTTCCGCGGCCACCAGCTCAGCAACCACCACAAGGTTCCAGGAGGTGGCGATGTTGATCCGCAGCGTGTCGATGATGCTCGGCAGGCTGTAGCGGGCAACGACCTGAACCAACACCTGCCGGCTGCGACCACCCAGGGTGAGGGTGGTTTCGATGAGTTCTATGGGAACGAATTTCACCGCATCCATCACCATCAGGATGTTGAAATAAATCGTGCCGAGAAATATCAGAGCGATCTTCGGTTCCTCACCGATACCTAAGTAAATGATCAGAAGAGGGATGAAGGCCGCTGCAGGCATGTAACGCAGCATGGCAATCAGCGGCTCGCAAAGGGCGCAGATTGCTGGGTAAACCCCCATGCAGATGCCGATTGGCACCGCCAGGAGTGTGGCCAGAAGAAAACCCCCGAACACGCGGCCGGTGCTGGCCACGATGTCCTGGAACAGGATTCCGCTCTCGGCCATGGAGGCCAGGGAGCGGAACACGGCCTGCGGAGAGGGCAGGAATTTTTCATCGACGAGGCCGAGGGAGGCGATGGTGGTCCAGAGCAGGAGGGGCACCAGCAGTGATGCCACCTGCAGGCCGCCACGCACGGCCTTGGATGGCATGGCACCAAGGGTGAATAAGGAAAGAAGCCCAGTGCTCCTCCCCTTGCTGGCAGCGGCGGCCGTCGCAGTCATCAGGAGGCGGCGACCTTCTTGATGAAGCTGTCGTCAAACAGCGAGCTCATGTCGGGTTTCTCAGGGATGAAGCCCACCGACACCATGAAGTCGGCCATCGACTCGGCGGCGAATGGCATGAACTTCATCCCCTCTCCATTGCTGAAGGCCTCGAGGTTCTCCTCGATGGAGAAAAAGCGGGTGCCGTCCTTGTATTGCTCATATTCCTCGGTGGGAATACCGGCACGCTTGGCCATGATCGCCTCTGATTTGTCGGGGTTCTTTTCCATGAACTCGCGAACGTCCCACCAGGTCTTCACGATTTTCTGCACATCGTCGGGACGCTCCTTGATCAGATCACCGCTGACGGTGAGCAGATCAGGAATGGCACCGGGGTATTCCTTGGAACTGGCGATCACCTGAGCACCTTCACGCTGCATGGCGGTGCCGGTGTAAGGAGGGAAGGCACCCACGGCATCCACCTGACCGGCCGCGAATGCTGTGGCTGCCTGATCGGTGGGCATGCCTTTGATCACCACGTCGTCGCGGCTCATGCCCGCATCCTTGAGGGCCAGGCTGAGCAAGTAGTCGTCCACGACGCCTTCCTCAACAGCAACGGTTTTGCCTTTGAGATCGGCGATGGATGTGATGGAGGCGTCGGCAATGATCTGGTCATTGCCGGCTGAGTTGTCGTTGACCAAAACCACCACTTCACCGCCGTTTTCACCCGGCAGGAAGGAAATGGTGTCATTCAAGGTTTGGGAGTTGCCGTCGACCTTGCCGGCGGCGAAAGTTTCCATCGATTGCACATAGCCGTCGAACCACTTCATCTCCACATTCACCCCGTTCTTCTCGAACAACTTTTCCTCCACGGCAATCGCCCAGGGCCACCATCCTGCCCAGTTGCTGTAGCCCAAAACGATCGGTGTTCCGCCCACCGTCGGGGTGGATGGCTTGGTGCAGGCGACGGCCAGCACGATGGCGAGGCCGGCAAAGAGAAGGTTGCGTAGTTGTTTAGTCATGGCATGGGCGGGAAGAACAAAATGTTGGATTGATCTGCTCAGGCGGTGGCCAGAGCAGGGGCTGTTGTGGTCCGGCTGGCGAGGGCTTGCCGCACCCAGATGTGCCAGGCATCCAGGCCTTCGCCTGTCAGGGCGGAGACCTCGATCACCGTGGCGTTGGGGTTGATGCTGTGGATGTTGCGGCGGATCGCCGTCACTTCCACAGGCAGGTGGGGCAGGAGATCCACCTTGGTGATCAGCACCACATCCGCGTTGCGGAACATCAGGGGGTACTTGAGCGGCTTGTCGTCGCCCTCGGTGACGCTGAGCAACGCCACTTTGTGATGTTCCCCAACGGCAAATTCCGCTGGGCAGACGAGATTGCCCACGTTTTCCACGAGCAGCAAATCCAGCGCGGAAGGATCGAGCCGCTGTTGAAGCAACTTCAAGCCACCACTCACCATCGCCGCATCAAGGTGGCAGGCTCTGCCGGTGGTGATGGGCACGACCGGAATGCCAACGGCTTCCAAGCGGTCGGCATCCAGTTGGGTGGTCATGTCGCCTTCCAGCACGGCCATGTTGAGCTCGCGAGCTAAGGCTGGGAGGGAACGTTCGAGAAGGGCGGTTTTGCCGGCACCGGGGCTGCTCATCAGGTTGAGGCAAAGGAGATCCCAGCTCTGAAAATGATCGTTGTTGTGTTCGGCCTGATGGGTGTTGGCGGCGAGCAGATTGAGACTGAGGGTGTCCTCGAGAGGCATATGCATGGCAAAGAAGGGGGTATTGGCTTCAGCGTTGGCGCTGGATTGCCGCGGACTCAAGGGCAGCGGCTGCATCGCTGCGGTAATCGATGCTGCGGATGCGTAATTCCCTGCCGCTGACGATGTCCTCAAGCGGGTGATCGCAGCAGGGAGAGCGGTAGGCGTTTTCCGGCACGGGGTTGTAGGTGCCATTGCAGATCAAGCAGCGGCCTACGAAGGGGATTTCCGTGATCGTGAGCTGGGATCCATCCAGCCAGGTCCCCTGGACCGCAGCGTTGTAGGTGGTCACCAGCTGATCGGGTTCAACGCAGGTGAATCGCCCTACATCGAGGTGAACGGTTTCAACCATCGCAGAGGTGTCCTCGCGACGGTCGCGCCATTCATTCAGGGAGATCAGAAGGCACTTCGTCATGTCGACTTCATGCATGGCCTATCTCCACTTCTGATCGACGTTCATGTTGCACTCGTCGCTGATCCAAGCCGGCTTCCCTTTGCGGGGCAGCTGACCGCTCACCACAAGGTGGGCCATGGTGTCGCAGATCACCCGGGTGGCCATCAGGGAGGTCATGTCACTGATGTCGTAAGGCGGCGAGACCTCAACGATCTCCAGACCGCAGACGGGAACATTGCGAATGATTAGCTCGAGCAGCTTCAGGGCTTCGCGGGGCATCAGTCCACCCGGTTCGGGCCAGCCGGTGCCCGGCACAAACCCGGCATCGATGCAGTCGATATCGAAGGAGATGTAGACGCAATTCGTGCCATTGGTGGCGCGCTCAATGGCGAACTGTGCAGCGGCCTCCAGTCCCATTTCGGTGATGTCCGTCACCGTGAGCACGTTGGTGCCGCGCTCGCGGCACACCTTCACCCCTTCGCGGGGAACCTGCCAACCACCGATGCCGAGCTGCACCAGGTTCTTTGCCGGCGCATTGGCCATGTTCGTGGCGTGGAACCACGGACAGGTGTGCATCCGCTCGTCCAGGTCGATCTCCTGGGTGTCGACGTGGCGGTCGAAGTGGATGATTCCCACTTTCTTGTCACCTAGGTGGCGGCAGACCCCACGCACGGTGGGAAAGCCGATCGAGTGATCACCACCGAGAATGATCGGGAAGGCTCCACTGGAGAAAACGTGGGCGATGCCTTTGGAGATCTGATCAAAGCTTTTTTCATTGTTGGCGGGAATGGTGAAGATGTCGCCGACATCGCAGAGGGTGATTTGCTCCCTTAGATCCACCCCCATCTCGTAGTTGTAAGGGGTGTAAAGCGCTGAAATGCGACGGATGCCCTGGGGACCGAAGCGTGTGCCGGGGCGATAGGTGGTGCCGCAATCGTGGGGAACGCCAACGATGGCAACATCAAAATTCCCAACCTGGTTCACGTCTTCCAGATAAGGCGCCTTCATGAAGGTGTTGATACCGGCGAAATGCGGCAGCTCACCTCTGGAGAAGGTGGAGATATTGCGGTCAACAATGCTTTCGGCGGCTTCGAGCCCGAAGCGTTTGGCCTGGTCAACTTCTTGCTGCCAGCCAGTGAGTGGAAGCTTGCATTCTTTTTCGAGTGCCTGCATGCCTTCGCTGGGATGCGAACGCTGGAAGGCTCCCGAGGGTTCCGATGGGGATGGCATCAAACAAGGGAGTGTGCGTTAAGGCGGTCTCCCGGGCTTTTATCCCTCCGTGCAACCGGCAAAGCCGGTGGAAACCTCTTGGACCAGGCATCCCTGTGAAGAGATCGGAACCCTAGATTTCATCCGCAGGTTCACTGTCTGCGGCTTTGATGCTCTTCGGTGTGTGAATCGCTACAAATGATTGCTGTGAATGAATCCTTCGGTGGCCTTCCCAACAGTGAGTTGAGTTCTGGTGTGTCGCAGTGGAGATGCGAACGGATTCAACACCTGATTGATTGCGGCCGGGTCGAGTAAGCCCGCTGCATTTTCCTGGAATTCGTTCAATGGATCAAGAATCTGCAGCTGCGAGTGGGTGGTATGAACCTCTGAGTTGCAGTTCTAAATCTCTTTGGCAAATGAGAATTCATGGCATAAGGCTCTTAGCCAAAAAAAAACCGGGGCTGGCCCGGTTATTGTTCAGTTTTAAACGGTCGCTTGTTGGATCGCTCAGGCTTTGGAAGGCTTAGTGGTGCATGCAGCTGACATGGCTATAGCCAAGAGAACGCATCCAGCCCATGTTTTGAGTGGAATGGATTCAGCATCATTCCCAATGCTGATATCCGTTTTGGTTCCTGTTGGCAATGAATTCGGATGAGACTATTTTTTTTTGTCGTCGTCTGACGTTTTAAGGGACATCTCCTGCCGGTCGAGGCATGTGGAACAGAGCAATTTCCCCTTCTCGCGCCAGTAGGCCGCCATCGACCGTTCGATCCTCATGCTGCAGCCGGCACAGATGAACAGAGGCATTCCACTTGGATCGATGCGCCGTCACTAACGCGTTCACTCTGCGATAGTAGGTTGTGATGAAAATCCGCGGGAGCTGATCACTCTGCCGTGATCCCGAAGAGTTCACGTAACTTCAGCGTTCTGAATGATTTATGAGCCATCACGGAATCATCCGTAATGGTCGCATGATCCTGACGCGCTACTTGAGCAGCAGTGGTTGGGTAGAGGAATGTTCTCACCAGACACTGTTCGATGCCTATGTCGATGCGCGTCGCCGTTGCGTTCTTCGGGGCTGTCCTTATGTTCTGTTCGATGCCGACACGGGCAGCACCCTGTCGGTGCTGACCGTGAAGCAATGTCTTCATCAGTATGGCGTTGATGGTGAATTAACCGTCGGCTGAGGACAGCAAAAAGCCCCGCTATCGCGGGGCTATTCAGCCGCATCAACGATGGGGCTCACTGAACCACTTTATGGCCGCGATAAACCAGCACCGGACTCTTGCTGTTGGTGGCAGCAGCGTTGTTCTCGATATACTTTTGGCCGCGATGGGTCAGGATCATAATGGGTTCCTCGAAGCAAGCAAAGGTGCCCGTTCCATCGCCTTAGTTGAACTGCGAACAATCGGTGGTGGGGAGAACTTGTTGTAGGCATTGCTACACAAATGTTTTGCAGGGTCTGTCCAGGGTTGTGTCGTTCATGGGGCTACACAACAGGGAATTTTGCGGAAACGATTCTGAGCAAGCTCCGAGTCATCTTGCCATAGTCTTTCCAGTCGGTTTTAATCCGTTGTTGGCTCGAACGACGTTGTTCACAAAAGCTTCATTGATTATACGAGTGTAAGGCTGTGATGGTGTGATTGCAGCAATATCAACCTTCGTGCACCTGCTCAACTGCTGCGATGGCTAGCCAATCTACAATCAGAATACTACCTCTAGTGGATATGGACTCGAAGATTCTCTGAAAACGATGATCAGATGAACACTTTTTTGGGATTCCTGTGTCCAACGATGCTTACGGAAGATCACGTTGGCTGCGCCATTGAAAAGCGTCCTTACGTTGTGGGAACTTGCGGTCAGTTCGATGAATTCCTATCAGAACAAGGACGACTGGATCAGGGCTCAGAAGCAGAAGGTTCACAAACCTATTGATGTCGACACCTTGATGTGGGTGCGTCACCGCCTGATGCGTTTTGAAGTTGAGATGCGCTGGGCGGATCGGATCTGCGTGTTTGAGGAGTTTTTCCCAAATGACGCGATCACACCGCAGTTTTAGGCTCTCGCCACCGTTAGGGTTTCGATGCCAGATCTATTGGCCTTCAAAGTAATGGAGCTAGATATCAGCAACATGACCGCCGTGGTGCTGGTGGTAGTTGCTCTGGTGTTTGTCGGGAGTTTTGACGTGGTGCCGCTGAAGACCGGAGAATGGATCAACCCTCCCAAGAAGGATTGAAGGGTTCGTATTAACGGGCAGTCGCCCTTACCAGTAACCCTTCCCGAGGCATCGGGCTGGGAATCAGCTGCAGGTTGAGATCCTGACCAGGCTCCAGATGCAATTGAACCCGTTGCAACAGCCCCACCGCCATCAGGCGGATTTCCAGTTCCGCCAAGGCCTTGCCCAGGCAGACTCGTTCACCGCCTCCGAATGGCAGCAGGGTCTGTTGAAAAGACCCATCTAAATGGCGCTGCGGCCGGAAGGTCTCCAGGTCTGTCTGGTCTGGTGAGCTCGATGCGCTGAGCACCACCTGAATCACCTTCCCCTTGGGAATCGCTACGTTTGCCAACTCGATTGACTGAGTGTTTCGCCGGAAGAAGCCGCCCACGGGTGGCGTCATTCGCATGACTTCCAGAATGGTTGCATCCAGCCTCGATGGTCGATCACTACTGTTGAGATCCTGCATGAGCCAGTGCTCCACCTCCGGGTTGAGCAGCAGAGCCCGAAACAGGCAGCTCAAGGAAGAGGCGGTGGTTTCGTAGCCGGCGAACAGCAGCAGCAGCAGCTGTTCCACAAGGTCGTCGTCATCGAGCGGTAGCCCCGCTTCGTCCAGTCCGCCGCTGAGCAGATCCAGTCCACCTTGTTCACTGCTGCTGTTGGTCTGCAGCACGGTCTTAAGCCGATCCAAGAGCCGTTGCCGTGCGGCGAGAGCCTTTGCGAAGGGAGTCCCTGGCAGGGCAAGGGGGACTGAAAACAGGGCGCGGGTCCAGATCTCGAAATCAGCGAACAGGGCATCGCGGTTCGTCGCCTCCAGCCCCAACACCGTGGTGGCAATCACCGAGAAGGCGAAGCGGCGCATTCGTGCTGCCAGAGGGATCGGCCCATTGGCCTCTTGCAGTTCCTGGGCAAGATCGTTGACGAGGCTTTCGATCGATGGGCTGTAACGGCTCAGGGCTGCACTGGAGAACAGTTGGCCTACCACCCGCCGTCGCGCTTTGTGGTCCGCGCCGTTGCGGTTGGCCAGAGACCTGCTCCCCAGCAGCTGTTGCACGCTTTCCGGCCACCAGCCTTGAAGGGAGTACTCCAGCTTGAGCAGATCACTGATGGCGCGTTCACCGCGGATGAATACGATGCTCTGAGCCAGCAGTTTGGTCTCGAACACATCGCCTAGTTCACGGAAGCGGCGCTGGCTGAAGGACGGATCCAGGAAAAAGGCGAGGGTCTCGCCGAGGCCTGTGACCGCACCTGTGCTGGGCAAGGCTGCAGCAGTCATCGTCCACGATGCGCGGTTGCAGTGACGCTATTGACACCACTCCTGGAGCGACGTAACCGATTGATGGCCCTGCAGCTGCATTCGTCCGACTTTCTCAATGACGATGGTGTGGCGTACTGCATCCGCATCCGGCGTGAAGGCATGGATCAGGATTTCACGATTTACGAGAAACGCGATGGTTTCTGGATCGACAGCGGTCTTGATAAGTCGGTGAAGGATGTGAATTCCGCCAAGGTCAAGTGTTCTGGGCTGTTGATTAAACGGATCGTGGATGCAAACCGTTATGTGTCCTTAACCATCACCTCACGGCACACAGACATCATCACAGAGGTTGGTGTGCTCCCGCCTCTCAGTCACTAATGCGGTTCTTCGCAAATTGCAAGCGTGACTGTAAAGGCAGCGCTGGCATCGGGATGATTTTGAGTAGTTGACGTTCTGACTGGGTAGATAATAGGGCATTGGTCTCAATGCCCTGCCTGTCTTTGTAGCTATACATTTCCAATGTGCTCGGATCGATGTTGGCTGAAATTTTGTTGCCGTCTCGTAGTAAAAACTTGGCCATTGCATTACATACTGGGTTTTATCAAAGCACGTCTAGACAACGACCTAGTCTGTTTGTTCAGACCTCACGACATGCGCTTGTGACGCTTCGACGTGAAGTCCACCACGTTGCTGGTTTCCAGGCCGCTGAGGACCAATCGGGTCGCTTCATCGGCACTGATCCATTGCACAAGGCCTGTATCGCAGTCAGCGACCTGGAACAACGTCGGCACGCGCGGATCTCGTGCACCTCCATCCACATGGATGATCCAGCCCATCCACCAGTCGGCGCAAGCATCTGCTTCGACTAGAAGCGGCTCAACGAGCACCAGGTCTCCAGCCTTGAAGCCGAGGAACGGTGTTGCTTCCTTGCTCGCCAGAGCCATGCTGCCCATACTGATACAAGTGTACTGGCTCCAGTATGGGCGGCATGGGCTGTAATGGGTAATTGAGCTCAGCTGCTCGAGCCGCATCGCGCCAGGGGTAGCGCCTGAAGCGTTGCAGCTGCTCTAGGTTTAGTTTTGCTAGGGCGGCCGAGGCCTGGTCCACGTGAGTCCCAGCAGGGGATCGCCCGTTGCACCACGGTGGTTCTCTCAGTGCAGCATCAGCATCAGCCAGAACTGACGCCTGGCCCGTTGCGGTTCCATGGCGACCCAGCCGAGCGCAAGAGCCCGATCGCTCAACTGCAGTGCACGTTCATCGCCGGCAAAAGCTCGGGCCTCGTCGCGTCAGAGCTGACGGCTGAACTGATCCAGCAGAAGCACCAGCGCCAGACATGGTGACGGCTCCAGCCCCAAGCTCTGCAGGCCGCCGGCAATCGTCTGCTCCACCAGCGAGCCGAACCGTTGGCACACCTACAGGTCGAAGGACTCGCTGCGGCGAAATCACTGACATCCACGGCATTGCTCGAACCAGAAGGCAAGGATGGCCTCGTGCATCGATCAGCTCTGCTTGATCAACAGCGTTGAAAGCGCACGATGCTGCGGGTCATTCCCTTCTCGGGCCAGTTCGGCATGACCCGCCATGGCGTGCTGACGATCAGCTGATCATTCTCCACGCTGTAAAAACGGGTCTGTTCGGTACCGACCCAGGAGGGATTCCAGGCCGTATCCACCAGGGTGATCCAGCGATCCTCCTCTAGCCGGTAGATGCCGGTGTAGGCAATCATGCTGTTGATCAGATCAGATCGCTCCTCTGCCGTGATTGCGGGTTGGCGCCCCTGGGCAGAAAGAGTGAAGGACAACCGACCTTCGGCGGTGAAAATCACGTAACCCGTGGGCTTGTCTCCCATCGGCGCGAAGCTCTCACCGGTCTCCTTAACTTCCACGACGTAGGTCACCAGCTTCCAGACGCCTTGCACCGGGGAGCTCTGAAGTGTCTGCTTGGCTTGGATGGAACTGGCGGTCATCAGCCGTTGCCGTGACTTGGGCGCACACAGGATGTCACGTTCAGGAGGAACAGCTGTAGTGAGAGATGCCGCCAGAGCTGAAGAACTGCTGCGGTCTGAGTTGGTCGTAGCGGGCCGCTAGCTCAGCGGATGGAGGGCTGTAGGGGTCGCTGAACAGGGTTTGCAGTTCCAGCACCAGGCTGTTGTCGCCCTGCTCTGCCCGTTGATAAGCCGGGGCGATCAGCCATTCCCGCCAGGTGATGGCAGGGTTCACTCGGCGCATGGCAGCTGATGTCTCCGCCAGGTTGCCGTTGGTAGTGATCCGCTTGCGCCAGCGCTCAAGCCAGGCCTGCCAGCGTTGATCTAGTTCCGTGGAACTGGCTAGGTAGAAGCTCGGATGAAGTTCGGTGACCTGCTCAGGAATATCCGAGAGCAGTCGGAAAGCTTTGGTGTAGTCGGCCTTGGCGGCTACCAACAGCTGTAGGAGCTCGGTGACCAGGATTTCGTCATAGCTGGGAAGTGCCAGTTTGTTTGCCCACATCGCCTCCAGTTGCTGCTGCATGGCGACCGCAAAACCCTCGTTCAGGTCATCGAGCTCAAGCTGGGCCGCGTCATCCCCCTCCAGAAGGGTGCGCAGGGATCTCAAGAACATCCGGTAGTTGGCCTCAGCAGCGGCCGGCTGGTTGAAAAAAGAGAAATGGGTGCCTCCACCGGTCCAGGGTTGGAAGCGTGGATCAGACAGTTCGCAGAAGCCGAAGGGGCCGTAGTCGAGGGTGTAGCCGCCGGCGGCACAGTTGTCGCTGTTGAAGTTGCCCTGGCAGTAGCCAACGCGCATCCAGTTGGCGACCAAGGCGGTGAGTCGAGCGCGGAACAAACACGCCAGTGCAATTACCTGCTTATGGAACGGCAGGGTGATATCAATCTCGTCGCGGTAATTGCGGTCGATCAGGTGCTGAACGATCAGCCGCAGCTCCTCCCGGGCGTCGGGGTGGGCGTTGTCGCGAACTCGACGGGCGAACAGCTCGATCTGTCCGACGCGCAGGAATGACGGAGCCACCCGGGTGCTGATGGCGGCCTGGTTGTCGACCATCACGTCCGGCTCAAAGGAGCGTGAGTGTTCGGAGTACCAGGGGCGACGCACCGTTTCCAGCTCTGATCGATACAGCGTCAGGGAACGGGAAGTGGGTACGCCCAGGGCATGCATGAACTCCTGAGCCAAGAACTCGCGCACGCTGGAGCGCACCACGGCGCGGCCATCGGCACCACGGCAGTATGGGGTCGGGCCGCCGCCTTTCAGTTGCATCTCCCAGCGCTGTCCCTCAAACACACCTTCCACGATTGACATGGCCCGGCCATCGCCGTAGCCATTGCCGGTGCCAAAGGGACATTGCTGGATGTATTCGGTTCCGTAGATCGAGAGGGCATAGCCGGTGGCCCAGCCCCATGAGTGCATCTGATCGGTGACCACCGATGCGTCGCCGGAGAAGAGTCGGGTGAAGTAGGGGTTTTGGGCGAGGTCATCGCTGAGCCCGAGTTCCGCGAACATGCCGAAGCTGTGGGCAACGTATTTCGGATTCGGAATCGGTGTGGGCTTCACCGGCACCCAGTGACCTGACAACACCTGTCTGGGCCGATGGTCATAGCCGTTCTGTGTCGCCTCTGGATCAGGCCTGAGAGCTTTCAGCAGCGAATAATCGATCCGCTGGCTGAAGTCTTCAAACGTGTTCGCGGTGGTGGGCATGGCGTCAGACCGGCGATCCACTGATGCTATTGAAAGCATCAATAAGGGCTGACAGTTCAGCGCAAAGCCGAAAATCCGTTGCGACGCAGGTAAGCCGTGCCGCGATGCTTGACAGAGTGCTGGCCATCAGGAGCGGCTACAGCTGCCTCAAGACGCTGTACAAGCGCTTCACGCTTCGCGGCCTCGAGGTGTTCTCGTACACAAGCAAATCCATTCCATTCCAAGGCTGACATCAGGCAAAGGTGAGCAAGCCCGGGCTCCCGTTCCATGGCCTCGGAGAGCTGCGCTCCGCGGAAGACGGAGTGAACGCTCTGTCGTGATTGCGACAGTTCTTTCCAAGTTCCTCCGTTCGGCGTTGTCCAGTTCTGCTCGGATACCCTCACGCCGTTGAACGCTTTGGTTAAAGCCGTCGCACTCATACTGGAGAAGTGTGGCTAGCTTGAATAAATCCCGTCTGCGGACGATGCATCGCTTTATCCTCAGGGACGGAAAAATTTTCTCAACGGCCATATCACCACCGGCAGATGATGTTCTGGCGATCAAAGATGATGAAAGCCATGTGATTGCCTATTGTTTCATGACCGACGAGTCGGAGGATGCATTTATCCGCACTGTCAGGGGAGACTGGGACGAGCGTTTTATTTGGAAAAACTGGACATGACCACTCATGCCCTGCTCGATTGACTTGGTCGTGCTCTTGTGGCCACGTTTTTTGTGAAGGCCGTGAGCAACGCGGAAAAGCAACGAGATCTTCTGGCCAGCGAATTGCAGCAGGTGCGCGACACCAGTGAAACCGCTGCTCTTATGGCTGAGACGCGCTTCGCAAAGGAAATGCAGACACTCACCCTCCAGAAAGAAGGGGAAGTCCGCGATCTGAAAGCGCAGTTGGAGGCCAGTGGCATGCAAACCAAGCTGGCGATCACTGAAGCCCTTAGCGGTGTCGAGAAAGAGCGGAACGAGCTCCGCAACAACCTGAGCCAGCGCGAGCTCAAACATCAGCTGGACACTCAGTCGATGAAGAAGCGTTATGAGCTGCAGATTCACGATCGGGATCAGGCGATTGAACGCCTGCGGGACATGAAAGCGCGGCTCTCCACAAAGATGGTGGGAGAAACATTGGAGCAGCACTGCGAAACGGAGTTCAACCGCATCCGGGCCGCAGCGTTCCCCAGGGCTTACTTCGAGAAGGACAACGACGCTCGCAGTGGCAGCAAAGGGGATTACATCTTTCGTGACAACGATGAGGCCGAGAACGAGATTATCTCGATCATGTTTGAGATGAAGAATGAAGCCGACTCCACCGCCACCAAAAAGAAGAACGAGGACTTTCTCAAGGAGCTCGACAAGGACCGACGCGAAAAAGCCTGTGAATATGCCGTGCTGGTCTCACTTCTGGAACCGGAAAGTGAGCTTTACAACTCCGGAATCGTTGATGTTTCACACCGCTTCGCCAAGACCTACGTGATCCGCCCGCAGTTCTTCATTCCATTCATCACTCTGTTGCGTAACGCGGCTCTGAAGTCGCTGGAATACAAAGCAGAGCTGGCCCTAGTCAAGGCTCAGAGCATTGACGTGACCAATTTTGAAAACGACCTTGAGTCGTTCAAGACGGCTTTCTCCCGCAACTATGAGCTCGCCTCACGTCGGTTTCAGACAGCCATCGATGAAATCGATAAATCCATCGACCATCTGCAGAAGACAAAAGATGCGCTGCTTGGGGCCGATCGCAACCTGCGCCTCGCCAATGACAAAGCGCAGGATGTTTCGGTCAAGAAACTGACCCGACGCAACCCGACGATGGCTCAGAAGTTCGCCGACTTGCAGGATCAGGATTTCACCTGAGTCAGGCGAACGTTCACCGAACACAAACAGCACCAGCACAATGCCCTCATCCCCCAGAAACAGAATCGGTGAGGTCTACGGACAGCTCACTGTGGTGCGGGCGTCGGAACGACGCACGAAGGCCGGCAATGCCTACTGGTGGTGCCAATGCAGCTGCGGGAAGGAACGCGAGGTGCCAGGGGACAAGCTCTCCCTGAACATCGCCCGTCGCAAACCGATCATTGATGCCTGTGAAACCTGCTCCCGTGAACGTCAGGTGGAAGGGGTTTGCCTCAAGAACGATCGTGAGGAGAAGGAGCGCCGTGCCCAGGCCCAGCGTGATCGATCCCAGCTTGAAGGGCTTGTGCCTAATCGTTGGATGAAGCTGCCATTAACCGATGCCCATGCCAGAGAGTTGGGACAGACCATGTTTTTCCGCGGGACGCGCTGCCTGCGGGGCCATCTCGCGCCTTACCGAATCAATGGTGGTTGTCTTGCTTGTTCGGGTCAGATGCCCTCTGCGGGAGATTCGCAACCAGCCAGGCCCATAGAGTCATAACCGACGCTCCGAAAGCCATAAGAGCAAGAATTTTGGATTCCATCAGAGGAGATCGAAGTCATCCTCGGCGTCACCCTCAAATGCGTTCATCACCAAAGCTGATAAAGGGATAAATACTGCAGCGATCACAAGAAGTTCCATAAAACCAGAGAGATGAAGCAAAAGTAATTCACATCACGTTACAAACAGTCGTCGATCGCACCGTCGGAATTGACTGAGTGGAAATACTCAACTCGCGGGACGCATCGGGATAGGAATTAAGCCCCGTTGTCAGCACATCCCCGCAATTCACACATGAAGGACAGACATCCGTTGGGTCATGCAATTGCTCAAAGCCGCAACAACCGCTATCCACGGACTGCTTTTTTCAAAGGAAATACGTTCAACAGAGGAATGCCTCCAACGCAACGACCGGCAGAGCTACTTCAGCCTCACTAGACAACTAGTCAAAGCACAATTCGTCCTGGCAGATGGTCAGCTGACGGCGCGTCTCTGGCAGGAGGCAGACGATTCGTACCTCAGTCTGGTGGATCGCTTGGATCAGTAGGGGCGCGACTCAGAGCTCGAACAGGGTGCTGAGCACGAGGGCCGGATAATTAGTGGTGGAGGCACGTTGGCGTTCCAGTTGAACGGCCATCGTCAGATGTGCCATAAACCGGACCGCTGACAGAACAGCGAGCCCGATGCAGAGGGGGCAGTGCGTGATTCCCATGGATTGAGACTCCCAGCCTGATGGGCGGTTGACATGCTTCCGTGCGATTTCTTGATCAAATCAACGGATCAACCATCCGATCAGAGCTGTCAGCAGAGCCCCTTTTGCGAATGACAACCACATCAGCCCGTAGAGCCCGATCCCCGTTCGCCGTATTAGGGTATTGATCCAAATCTTGTGCCACCGAATCGGTGCTGGATCACCATCGGTGCTGAACTGCGGAAGCCGTTTTAGCGGAAGCTCGGCAAGCCTTGTCATAACGGAAACGTGAACAGCTCCCTAAGAGACTGGCTGTTAGGATTGTTTTTTGTTCTCCCTCGGGGAAACGGATGAGTCAGGTCACAGTCGGCGAAAACGAAGGAATCGAATCCGCATTGCGTCGTTTCAAGCGTTCTGTGGCCAAGGCCGGCATCTTTTCCGACCTGCGTCGGATCCGCCACCACGAAACTCCCGTGGAGAAGTACAAGCGCAAGCTGAAGCAGCGCTCCCGTAACCGCCGTCGCTGAAGTCGGCCAAAATGAAGATTGTTTAGCGGACTTAAGGTCCGCTTTTTTGATCACATTGCATGGGTTGGGAACAGCACTGCTGCAACGTCACAAAGCTTGATCGGTTTCGCCAGACTCCAGAGCATCTCTAGAGATTTGGCCAAACCCGATGTTCCTGCCTCCTCCGTTCTGCCCGATCAGTGCGGCAAAAATCGCCGGTCTCAAGGCCACGGTCAGCCTGCTGCTTACCCTCCTCATCAAATCAAAACTCCTGCGCATCAAGATGTCTTTGCTGGGTTCCGTGCTCGGGTTCGCGATGCTGGTGGGCTTTTTAATCAGCACCGGCCTGCTCACCCTTGTGGCTGGCGGAGCCGTGGCCTACGCCGCCACTCAATCCAAGGAGGGCAACTGACCCATGGCACAACGTCTTGGATTGATCAGCGGAATTGGCCTATCCGCCCTTGGTGTTGCCGGTTTGGCAGGAGGAGGAATCCTCTGGAATTTCCAGGGGAGAGCCCTGGGTCTCAGTGCCACCGTGACCGCTCTGGTCTTGTTGGCCATCAGCCTTGTGCTCCTGCGTCCCTTACCGGCGGAGCCCGTTCTGGAACCAGTCGCTGACGTCGAGCCAGCCAAAGGCAAAAGCTTCTCCCTGCAGCTGCCTGAGGTGTCGTTGGTGGGCCTGCTCCTGGCCGCCATCGGAACCTTCGGGCTAGCGGGCTCCGGCATTGCATGGAACTTCAAAGGCATTGCCCTCGGCCTCACCGGCACGATCACATCGATCGCGGCTCTGGTCTTCAGCCTTCTGTTTCTCTGGCCCCTGCGGAGAAAAAAGGCCAAGGTCACTGCCACGCCTCCGAAGCGTGTTGAGAAGGTACCGGCTGTCGCCCCGACCCTCACCACCGCCGAAGCCATCCGTCAGCAGTTAGCTGATGAACAAGAACAAGCACCGGAGGTCACTCTGAGGACATTCGCGCCTGACCACCTTGTGCCGGGACGCACCTTGCCCAGACGATCCCGCAACGCCGGCCCCTCCCTTGGTCGTTACCGGTCGATGGTGGGAGATTTGTTCAGCAGCTGATTCATCACGTTGAGCAGCTGCTGATGCCAGGGGGTCACATCGATGGCTGCACGACGCCCTGGCCGTTGTTCCATGCCTGGATTGAACCCAGCCCCGTCCATCTCTCGGCGTAGACGGCGCATCACTGGAATCAACAGCGCAGCAAACACCAGGCTGAACAACAACAGAAATGGCAGCAAAGTCACCAGCCAAACCGTTGCAACCGCCGTCAGCACACCTGTGACGATCAGCTGAAGCCAACGTGGTCTGGCTCGACCGGGTAGTTGTTTCATTAACGACCTGGTTGGGATGCCTTTAAAGCTTGCAACCCGAGCATCAAATGCGTGCGAAAACTACCAAGCGCCATCAGCTGTTGTGGTGATCGATGTGAACCGATGGAGTCTCCTTCGTGTGCCACGCGTTGCAACAAGAAGCGGGTGTGATTCGCCCAGCGTTCGAGCTCTGCTGATAGTGTCTGGTCAACAGGTGTTGAGGATTCCTGCCTAGCGGTTGCAAGCCATTGGTTCAGCTGCCGATGGCAGAGGGCGTCAGGGATTGAGAGGGCGTCGTCTCGATTCATGAGCGATTGATCTGAGATGAATCGACCCTATGGAGACGTCTTCAACAGGACCAGTTCGGTCGGCATGGGGATCACCGCACCGCTCAGGTGGTCTTGCGGAAGATGCGCTCCAGTTCCTGCCGGAAATCCTGCTGATTCAATGGCTCAGCGCCGCGACGTAGCCGGTTGCGGCGCACAAGCGAACGGATCCACCAGAGTTGCAGACCAGCAAACAGCGTGCTGGTCACCAGCAGGCTTGCCGTGGCACTGTTCCATTCCATGCAGACGCCTCAATACCTCGATTGCGGCAACGTGAAGCCCGACTGCATGTGCCCGAAATCCAAC
>QCSJ01000016.1 GCA_003211535.1 Synechococcus sp. AG-670-A05
CTCAATGGACGTCGCCCACTGGAGCGATAGGTCCAGGCTCGTTACGTTGATGACAACTCGTCCCGAATGGTTTGGCTCCCTCAGCTCCAGTAAGGATTCTGCTGTTGGCACCGAATCTGCTCGGGGAATCGCTGGCTCTGCAACTGACCACTCGCCAGTCTGACTGGCAGGTCTGTCTTCGGCCGGATGGGCTGAAGGGCCATCCCCAGATCGTGATCTGGTCCCTCAACAAGCTTCCGTCCTTGAGAGCCTTGCAACGGGAGGTGCTGCAACTGCAGGAGCGCTGGCAGCCTGCACCACTGCTGCTTCTGTTGCCCGCTGATGTTGACGCCAGCCGCGACCAGCTGCTGACCCTCACTGCTGAAGGGCTGCTTCAGAACGGTGACAGCTCTAAGTTGCAGGAGGCCATCACCACCCTGCTTCAGGGCGGACGGACTGTCCAGCTCCAGACCGTTGCCTCATCGTCCGAGCCGCCTCCCCTCGGGCTAGCCCAGTCGCTGTTGCTAAGCGGACTGCAGCAGATCAGCAACGACCTGAAGGTGATCGAAGCTCTGCTCAATCCCCCCCCGACGGCGTGGCTGCTGGGTCTGCTGCTCGAGGGCCGCTGCCGGGAACTGCGCAGCGCTCGTTCGCTGCTGCTGTGGTTGTGGGGCCCCCTGCAGGTGGGCCTCGAGGATGCCGTTCCCCTTCATACGCCGAAGGAGCCATCCCCTTCCTCAGCGGAGTCGACAGCGATCACCCTGCGTCAGCGCAATGCCCTCGCGGTGTGGGACTCCATCCGCGAGCGGTTGGATGGTTCCGTTCAAAGCGGCCTCAGCAACGCTACCGGTCGCCTCCTGGCGATTGAGGGGCTGCACCCCGATCGTCGTCGAGAGCTTTTGCTAGCTCTCCTCCAGCAGTTGGATCAAGTGCTGGGACGCCTGCGTCAGGAGGATCCAGCCCCTGCCCATTGGTCGGCACTGCAGCCCGAACTGCGTCGTCAAGCCCTCACGGTGATGGCCGGTAGCTACGTCCAGATTCCCAGGGACGGCGCTCTGCAGCCAGTCGCTTCCACGCTGTTGGCCTCCGCCAATCTTGAAGGCAACGATGACGAGCTTCCTGATCCTGCTTCGATGTTGCTGCCGCTGCTGGCGGATCAGCCGGTGCTGGTGAACGGACAGCTGCTGCCGGCTGATGATCCAAGAGCATTGTTGCAACTGGAAACCCTGGTGAGCAACTGGCTGGTGCGCACCGCTGAGCTGATCGGAGCTGAGCTGCTGGAGGCCTGCGGCGAGTGGCCGGAACTGCGTCGTTATCTGCTCGGGGATCGCCTGCTGGCGACCAGGGAATTGGATCGTCTTCGCAACCAGCTCAACACTCAGTTGCGCTGGTCTGAATGGATTGAGCGCCCGATCCAGCTTTACGAAAGTCACCGCACCCTTTTTCAACTGCGTGCCGGACGGATTGAACCTTTGGTGTTGACGGAGCCCCGCGATCAGGAGCTCAACAGCCTGGGTTGGTGGCAGCGTCAGGTGGCGCTGCTCCTAGAGACCCGAGATGCTCTTTCTCCCCAGGTGCAGTCTCTGCTGCGACGCCTCGGTGATCTGGCTGTGGTGCTGCTGACCCAGGTGCTGGGAAGGGCGATCGGCCTGGTTGGTCGCGGGATCTCCCAGGGGATGGGGCGCAGCCTGGGGCGCGGCTGAGGCAACAATGGGACTCCTTGAACCGACCTGATGGGTTGTCTGCTGCCTCGTCTGATCTGTTGTTTTATCGCCATCCTGATGCTGGTGTCACCAGCTCAGGCGGTCCTCAACGACGACAGCTACGACGGCAACATCTACGCCCTTTACGCGGGCAACGGCTCCCTGGTGCCTCCTGCCAACACCCTGGAGGACACCCTGGCGGAGCAGAGAACGGCCGTCATCGTTTATTACCTCGATGACAGTGCCGTCAGCAAACGCTTCGCTCCTGTCGTGTCGGAATTGCAGCGCCTCTGGGGCCGCGGCATAGATCTCCTGCCCCTCACCATCGATCAACTGCAGGGCCGTCAGCCCACCGGCCCTGCTGATCCAGCCTCCTACTGGCGAGGGCAGATTCCGCAGGTTGTCGTAATCGACCCCAAGGGTGATGTGGTCTTTGATGAGGACGGACAGGTTTCCCTGGTTGCGATCAATGATGCCATCAGCCAGGCCACCGGTTTGCCAGCGCCTGATCTGCCGACGATCGATCAGGAGAGCAGCTTCAACGAGGTGAACATCGAGGTCACCTCCCGCTGATCGACTTACGCTGCCGCCCAGTTGGATCACCTCTGTGTCGCTGCTGATCGCCCCCCTGGCCCTCGGAGCTGGGGTGGCCTGGTTGGAAGCTCGCCATCGGATGCGGCCAGCCTCTCCTCTTCGGCTCACTGCCAGGGATTGGACGGTCACCTCCCAGGGGGGTGTGCTGCGGGTCAAAGGCGTCCTGGAGATCAGCAACCCCCATCCGAGCATGGAGGTGTTCGTGCCAGAACTGCAGGTTGTGCCCACGCTTCTGGGCAAGGCTGATCTCTCCGGTCTGACGGTCTCCACAAGGATTCAGGCCGATCACCCCGATGACGAGGCCCGTGCCGATGGGTACTGGGCTGTGTATATCGTCAAGGGCCGAAAGACAACCCGGGCCAGGGTGTCGATCGAGATCAGCGGAGGCGAATCCCTGGAGCAGGTCGACACGCTCTGGGCTGATGTGCAATGGATCAACTACGGCCCGTTCGGACGTCTGGCGCGCCGGCAGGGGATTCCCGTTCCGTTGCGCTGTCCAGAGCCACTCAGGGTTGATCAGGCTTCGTGGCAGAGCGGAGATGGCTGCAGCGTTCTGCCCTTGAAGACCCACCTGCTTGGTCCTTTGGATGATCCGATCGATGTGTTGCGGCGCTATGCGGAGCCTTTGCTGCAACCGGGCGATGTGCTCACGATCGGCGAAACGCCCCTTGCGGTGATTCAGGGTCATTACCAGCATCCCAGCGAGCTAGAACCTGGCCCCATTGCCAGGTTGGCTTGCCGTGTTTTTCATCCCACCAGCAGCCTGGCCACGGCCTGTGGCATGCAAACCCTGATCGATTTGGTGGGTCCCACCCGGGTGATCGCAGCCTGGCTGGGTGGCCTGCTGATGAAACTTGTGGGGATCCCGGGTGGCTTCTATCGCCTGGCCGGTGATCAGGCTCGCCTGATTGATGACATCACAGGCACTACCCCTCCCTACGACCAGACCATCGTGCTGGGACCGCAACGTTCGGGGTCATTCTGCGCTCAGGCCTCGCAGGCCCTTGGCATTGATGTCGCCATCGTCGACGTCAACGACCTCGGCCGGGTCAAGGTGCTGGCTTCCAGCTCTGGCTGTGATGACGCATTGCTGATGCGCGCTCTGAAGCCCAACCCGGCTGGAAACGCCAACCAGCGGACGCCGCTGGTGTTGGTGCGTTCGGCTTGCGCTTGAGCACTACATTGAAGGTGGATAACTCAGGGGGGAGGAATGACAGCACAACCCCTGGAGACTCTGAGGGTTGAGCCCATCAGCCCGGCGCATCTGGCCTGGTTCCCCCAGCTTCAGACAGTGCTTCTCGGCGACTGGCTGGCTCGGATTGAGCAGCGTTTTCCGGATCTGCTGCCGAGTCGCTCGCCCCGCTGTTTCATTGCCCTGGATGCAGATGGCCCTCTGGCCGCTGTTGTGGTCCAGCCCATCAACCGCCGCGGTAGCTGCTGGACCTTGCATCGACCGCAGCAATTGATTCGAAAGAGCATCCATGGGCTCAGAACCGTGCAGCGCACCCTTCTGCAGACCGTGCTTAATCAGGGCGATCGCCATGTCGGCAGCTGGGTTATTCGCTGCCCCGCAGGCGACGCCGATGCCATCGCCCTGTTGCGGGAGCTTGGGTTTCAACCGCTTCGTCCGTTTCAGGTCTGGCATCCTCCTGCCACCCCATCAGCCCCATTTCAGTCCCTGCCTAATGGGCTGACCTGGCAGCCGATTAACCGCCGGAATGCGCAGCGTCTATGGCCGATTGAACAGGGGGGCTGTTTCAGTCACCTGCGGCAGATTACTGATCGGCATTGGCTGGATCTGCTTGATCGCCGCGGGCCCGGTTGTGGGGTCCTGATGGCCGGCGATTCCGTGCTGGCCGGATGTCTGCGCCTCGGTGAGGGTATGGATGCTCATATGCTCGAATTTATTCGCGATGCGGCCTGGGACCCCCGTCTCGATCAGGCCCTCCCGCAGTTGTTGCGCCGGCTTCATTGTCAGACGTCTGTCGCAGGGCTCAGCACGGCTCTGGATGATGCACCGATGACCGGACTGTTGAGCCGTGAAGGCTGGTGTCGGGGGGAGGAGCAGCTGCTGATGGGTCGCAGCATGTGGCGACGTCAGACAGCTCCCCGCAATCTGCAACTCAGCCGCTCCTTCGATCAGGTCCTGGGCCGCTTGCGTCCCCAAGGTCAACCCATGCCATCCCCGACTGTGGGTCGCCGCTGAGGTGCCCCAACCCTGTTCGGTGCTGAGTCTGGATGTAGGCCGGCGGCGGATCGGCCTGGCCGGCTGCGATCCCCTTGGCATCACGGTGACACCGCTCCCCGCGCTGCATCGGGGGCGCTTTGATTGGGATCTCACCGTGCTGCAACAGCTCTGCCAGGACCGTCGGGTTCACGGCCTGGTGGTGGGCCTACCGTTGGATGCCGCCGGGCAGCCCACGCCTCAGGCCGAGCATTGTCGTCGCTATGGCAGGCGTCTCGCCCAGGCCTTGCAGTTACCCCTGGCCTGGGTGAACGAGCACAGCAGCACCTGGGCGGCGGGCGAGCAGTATCGGCTTTCAGGAGATCGCAGTGGCCGGCTTGACAGCGCGGCTGCATCTCTGCTGTTGGAACAGTGGCTTCAGGAGGGGCCGGAGCTCAAACCGGTCCAGCCATTTGGGGACAGCGCGGGCACGGAGCAGGCCGATGGTGGATCCTGAGCGCAGTGTTTCCAGCGTCCATGCGTGACTCCGCTTCCAGCAGTGGTGACGTTCCAACCGTCCTGGTGCGTGACGGGGATGGTCGCGACCTGCTCTGCTTCCTGGAGCAGTTGGTTCCTCTGGATGGCACCGACTACGTCTTGCTGACGCCCGTTGATACGCCGGTATCCTTGTTTCGTCTTCAGGATAATGCTGATCCTGAGCCGATCCTCACCCTCAACAGCAGTGAACCGATTCTCTCGGTAGCTGACGTGGTGCTTCAGGAGCACGACCTGACGCTGGTGCGGTCTGCGGTGACCCTCACCGTGAGCGGTGAACTGGATGAACCCGATCCCGATGAGCTGGATGACGACGACGATGATGAGGACGAGGACTCGGAGACCTTCGAGTTGCTGGTGAGCTTCATGGTTGAGCAGCAGGAGTACGGCCTTTACATTCCCCTCGACCCGTTTTTCGTCGTGGCACGCATGGTCGATGGCCAGGCGGAACTGGTGGAGGGAGAGGATTTCGATCGAATTCAGCCGCGCCTAGAAGCGGAACTTGAAGAAAGGGAATGGCCGGAGTGAATGTTCAGCATCGATTGCAGCCCAGTTGGGATCCGGGGTTGACGATTGCCCATCTCTCTCTGCCCCATCTGCTCTCCCAGGGACTGTCAGCCGCCGTGATTGATGTGGATCGCACCCTGCTGCCCGGGCGTGATGTGACCCTGCCCGAGCCGGTCCTTGCCTGGCTCACTGATGCCAAACGTCGCCTGTCGCTGCACCTGTTCAGCAACAACCCATCTCGGGCGCGGATTGCAGCGGTGGCCGACCAACTCGGTGTGAGCTTCACCTGCGGGGCCAGGAAACCCAGACGGGGTGCCCTGCGACGTGTCATCGAGGAGCTTGATCTTCCCCCTAATCGGATCGCTATGATCGGCGATCGACTATTCACCGATGTCTGGTGCGGCAATCGACTCGGTCTTTACACCGTGCTGGTAAGACCGATAGCTCAGAACGGACAGCCCTGTCGCCATAACAGGGTGCAACGAGTGGAGCGTCGTCTTGCATGTTGGATGGGAGCCCCCACGGCATGACGCTGTGGGTGGTGAAGCTGGGTACGAGTCTGTTGCGAGGGGATACTTCGGCAACGATCGAGGGCTTCGCTGAAGGCATTGCAGCTGCCTTCGCGAGGGACGATCGCGTTGTTCTGGTTAGCAGTGGCGCCGTGGGGCTGGGTTGCCAGCGGCTTCAGCTATCCCAGAGGCCTGAGACCGTTGTTGCACTCCAGGCGGCGGCCGCCACCGGTCAGGGCCAGCTGATGGCCTTGTACGAGCGTGCGTTGGCCAGCTATGGCATTGCTGTTGCGCAGATCCTCGTCACCCGCTCGGATCTTGCTGATCGTCGTCGCTATCAGAACGCCTCAGGAACCCTGAAGCAGCTACTGCAATGGGGGGTGTTGCCGGTGGTCAATGAAAACGACGCCATCTCTCCGGCCGAGCTCCGCTTTGGTGATAACGACACCCTGTCCGCCCTCGTGGCTGCGGCCGTCGATGCCGACCAGCTGATTCTGCTCACTGATGTGGATCGTTTGTATTCGGCGGATCCGCGCCTGGTGGCGGATGCCCGACCGATTTCCGATGTGCATCATCCGCGGGAATTGGATGCCCTCGAAGCCGTCGCCGGTGATGGGGGGCGATGGGGCCGTGGTGGGATGACCACCAAGCTGGCGGCTGCTCGGATCGCCACCGCCAGTGGCATCACTGTGCATCTGGCGGATGGGCGGGATCCCATACGTCTCGATGCCCTGCTGCAGGGGGAGCGGGGTGGGACGGTATTTCATCCCCACCCGGAACCGCTGGGCAACCGTCGCAGCTGGCTGGCCCACGCCCTGCAGCCCCAGGGTGACCTAACCCTGGATGCCGGGGCCTGTGACGCGCTGCATCAGCGGGGTGCGTCCCTGCTGATGGTTGGGATCATCGCGGTGCAGGGCGAGTTCTCCGCGAATCAGCCCGTCCGATTACAGTATCCGGACGGACGTGAGCTGGGGAGAGGCCTTTGCCTGCTGTCCAGCGAAGCTGTTCAGCGTGCGCTGGACGCAGAACCTGCAGACGGTTCGTCACCGGTGGTGGTGCATCGGGATGCCCTAGTGCTTCATCGCCGCTGAGCACGCTTACTATCCGGCCGCCGCACCGCGACACCATGCGATTCAGCAGCTTGATCAAGGCCCTGCAAGCGGGTGAGTCGGGTTTGCGTTGGAGCCAGCCGGGCGCTGACCCTCTGCTGAATGGTGCAGCTTCCCTGGAGCAAGCTTTAGAAAATCAACTTAGCTTCCTGGAGAAGGGCAATGCCCTGACGGCAGCGCTGGGAGAAAGCTCCGTCGGGGCACTGCTGTTGCCTGATCAGCAGGACCTGATTGACCTGGCCAGTCAGCGGGGGATCGCCTTTGCCGTGGTGTCTGATCCACGTCTGGCCTTCGCCGAAGCACTCGACTGCCTGCATCCGCGTAAGCGTCCGCAGGCTGAGATTCATCCCACGGCCGTGATCGATGAGCGGGCCGTGGTGGGTCCCGGCACCGCTGTTGCCGCCCGTGTGTGCATCGGAGCTGGCAGTCGTGTTGGAGCCGACTGCATCATTCACCCTGGTGTCGTGATCTACGAAGACGTTGTGATCGGTGACGGCTGTGAACTCCACGCCAATGCCGTGATTCACCCCGGCAGTCGCCTGGGGCGGCGTTGTGTGGTGAATTCCAACGCCGTGGTGGGGTCCGAGGGATTCGGCTTTGTGCCTACAGCCAAGGGGTGGCGAAAGATGCCACAGACTGGTGTGGTGGTGCTGGAGGACTTTGTCGAAATCGGGAGCTCCTCCACGATTGATCGTCCGTCTGTTGGGGAGACTTGGATAGGAGCTGGCACCAAGATCGACAATCTGGTGCAGATCGGTCATGGGGTCACCGTTGGTCGTGGCTGTGCTTTTGCGTCCCAGGTCGGCATCGCCGGAGGCGCTCGCATCGGCAACGGCGTAATCCTGGCGGGTCAGGTGGGTGTGGCCAACCGAGTGGTGATCGGAGACGGCGTGATCGCGAGTTCCAAGACTGGCGTTCATGCCGATGTCTCTGCTGGTCAGGTGGTGAGCGGCTTTCCCGCCATTCCCCACCGCCTCTGGTTGCGCTGTGCTAACACGTTTAGCAAGCTGCCGGAGATGGCCAAGACCCTGCGGGAACTCAACCGGAGCTCCGCTCAGTAGTCTCAGCGGCTGTACCGCCGTCACAGTACGCCATGGCTCAGCACCGCGTCGTTCTGCTCCCTGGAGACGGCATCGGGCCGGAAATTACGGCTGTGGCTCGCAAGCTTCTCGAGGTGGTGAGCCAGCGACACGGCTTTGAGCTCATCTTTGAGGAGCACCCAATCGGTGGCAGTGCCATCGATGCCACGGGAGAGCCTTTGCCTGCCAGCACGCTCGAGGCCTGCAGGGCTGCAGATGCGGTTCTGCTGGCAGCCATCGGCAGCCCCCGTTTCGACAGCCTGCCCCGCGACAAACGGCCGGAGACCGGTTTGCTCGGCCTGAGGTCTGGCATGGAGCTATTCGCCAACCTGCGTCCGGTGAAGATCGTTCCGGCGCTGATCGGTGCCAGCAGCCTGCGTCAGGAGGTGATCGAGGGTGTGGACCTGATGGTGGTGCGTGAACTCACCGGCGGGATCTACTTCGGGCAACCTAAAGGGCGGATCCAGGCTGACGGTGAGGAGCGTGGCTTCAACACGATGACTTATTCCTCCAGAGAGGTGGATCGCATCGCCAAGGTGGCCTTTGACCTGGCCCGGGATCGTCGCGGCAACCTCTGTTCCGTGGACAAGGCCAATGTGCTGGATGTCAGTCAGCTCTGGCGGGACCGGGTGGACGCGATGGCTCCTTTTTACAGTGATGTGGAGGTCAGCCACATGTATGTCGACAACGCGGCGATGCAGCTTTTGCTTGCTCCCCGTCAGTTCGACGTGCTGCTCACGGGCAACCTGTTCGGCGACATCCTCAGCGATGAAGCTGCGATGCTCACAGGTTCGATCGGCATGTTGCCGTCGGCCTCCCTGGGCAGCGACGGTCCAGGTCTGTTCGAGCCGGTGCACGGTTCCGCACCGGGCATCTCCGGTCAGGACAAGGCCAATCCAATTGCCATGGTGCTGTCGGCCGCGATGATGCTCAGGACCGGTCTCAAGCTCAACCAGGCTGCCGATGATCTTGAGGCGGCTGTGGACAAAGTACTGGCGGCCGGTTTCCGCACCGGAGATCTGATGGCTGAGGGCTGCAGCTTGCTGGGATGCCAAGCGATGGGCGAAGCATTGTTAAGGGCCCTTTGAAATTGTATTAGTGAAATCGGACCGTGATCTGGCAAACTCGCCGAGCCTGTTGTCTCTGCGCTGATGTCGAAGCGTCACCCGGTCGTCGCTGTTACCGGTTCATCCGGAGCTGGAACCAGTACCGTCAAGCGCGCCTTCGAGCACATCTTCGCGCGTGAAGGCATCACGCCAGCTGTGGTTGAGGGCGATAGCTACCACCGCTATGAGCGGATGCCCATGAAACAGGCCATGGCGGATGCCCTTGCTCGTGGTGAGAACTTCTCCCACTTCGGCCCGGAAGCCAACCTGTTCGACAAGCTCGAGGAGCTGTTCCTCACCTACGGCGAGACTGGCGCAGGGCAGAAGCGTTATTACCTCCACAGCCCCGAGGAGGCCGCAGAGCACAACGCCCGCCTTGGTGTTGACCTCGGCCCTGGTCAGTTCACACCCTGGGAGGACATTCCCGCAGGGACAGATCTGCTCTTCTACGAAGGCCTCCACGGTGGGGTGAAAGGTGAGAGCTACGACGTGGCTTCCCTTGCTGATCTGCTAGTTGGTGTCGTGCCGATCACAAACCTGGAGTGGATCCAGAAAATACACCGCGACAACGCAGAGCGTGGCTATTCAGCCGAGGCGATCGTTGACACGATTCTGCGCCGCATGCCGGATTACATCAATCACGTCTGTCCGCAGTTCGGCGAAACCGACATCAACTTCCAGCGTGTCCCCACCGTGGACACCTCCAACCCGTTCATTTGCCGCAATATCCCAACGCCCGATGAAAGCTTCGTGATCATTCACTTCCGCAAGGGAGCCCGTGAGAAGTGGGGGATTGACTTCAACTATCTCCTAAATATGATTCACGATTCCTTCATGTCCAGCCCCACCAGCATTGTGGTGAATGGTGGCAAGATGGGCTTTGCGATGGAGCTGATCCTCACCCCGATCATTCACCGCATGATCGAAGAGAAGAAAAACCTGGGCTGATTTTGATCAGTTAACAATCTGATCCCTAAAGTGGGCTCAACTGAGCGATTGGGTGGGCCCATTTCGCCTTCAATGCCCTCCTTCGAGATTCGCGGTGCCGCAGGAGTTCCAGCGACGCCCCGGTGGGATCGCATCGACAGTCGTGCCTTGATCAGGGCCGCGCGAAGGGTTTATTTCTCCCATCTTTCAGAATCCAGTGGTGCCCGGGATCCCCTGGGGGTGGTTCTGGCGCCCGGTCAACCAGGTGGAAGAGTTGTCTTTGAACCGCCCGTGCTTCTGCCCGAGGAAGAATTCATTGAGCTGGAGCTAATTAGGGGCCGCAATACGCGCGGGAGACGACGATGGAAGGTATGAGGCTGCTCATCGTTGCTCTGCTCGGCGCCTGTGTCGGCAGTTTCACCAACGTTGTGGTCTGGCGCCTGCCCCGACAGGAATCGGTGGTTTGTCCATGCAGCCAATGCTCCCGCTGCGGCCATACCATCCGCTGAAACGACAATCTGCCGGTGCTGGGGTGGCCGCTCCTGGGGGCGATGCCTTGACTGCGGCGACGGCATCAACTGGCGCTACCCAGTTGTAGAGAGAGCGAGTGGCCTGCTCTGGTTGTATGCCCTGTCGCTACAGGCCGGTGGTGGTTTGCCGGAGCCCTAGCGGCCTTGGGCCTGCCTGGTGCTGGTGGCTCTGCTGTTGCCGATGGTGTTGATGGACCTGGATCACCTCTGGTTGCCGGAGCCGTTGTGTCGATGGGGCGTGGTGATCGGCCTTCTGGGAAGTGCAGGTGCTGGATGGACTGTTTAGTCTGACCATCTCGCGGCTGCTGCGATGGCGTTGGTGCTGCTCGAGGGGTTGAGCGGGATGGCTCAAAGTCTGCTAGTCCAGCCTGCTCTGGGGTTAGGGGACGCCAAGCTGGCGGCCCTCGGTGGTGCCTGGCTGGGAGCTGCCGGCATGGATCTGGCCACGCTGAGCGGGGCCATGGTCGGAAGCCTGGGTCGGGTCTCCGGACGGCTGCAGCTGCGGCAGGCGTTTGCCTTCTGTCCCTTCATCGCATTGGGCATCTGGCTGGTATGGCTCTGGGGTGCTGACTGGTGGTCGGAGCAATGGCATCAGCTGCTGGGTTTTTAATGGTGGAAACGGGCGGTTTGTGTGTCTCTGTTCGACTGGTTCGCTGACCGCCGCAAGGGTCAGTCCACCGGAAAGATCACCCAGGAACCGGAGGAGGGGGATGGGCTGTGGAGCAAGTGCCCTGAGTGCGGCCTGTTGGTTTACGTCAAGGATTTGAAGGCGAATGCCAGCGTCTGCGCAGGCTGCGGACATCACCACCGCATCGACAGCGAGGAACGCATCGCTTTGATTGCGGATCAGGGCAGTTTTGAGGCTCTGAATGAGGCCTTGGAGCCGACCGATCCCCTGAGCTTCAAGGATCGGCGCTTCTACGCCGATCGCCTCCGCGAGAGTCAGGCGGCGACAGGTCTTCGCGATGGTGTTGTCACGGGGCTTTGTCGCGTTGATGGCCTGGCCCTGGCTCTGGCGGTGATGGATTTCCGTTTCATGGGTGGATCGATGGGATCCGTGGTGGGGGAGAAGATCACTCGCCTCGTGGAGGAGGCCACCGCGCGTCATTTGCCGTTGTTGATCGTGTGTGCCTCAGGTGGCGCCCGCATGCAGGAGGGAATGCTCAGCCTGATGCAGATGGCGAAGATCTCAGGGGCCCTCGAGCGGCATCGGGAAGCGGAGCTGCTCTACGTGCCCTTGCTCACGCACCCAACGACAGGGGGCGTGACGGCCAGCTTCGCCATGCTGGGTGATCTGATCCTGGCTGAGCCCAAAGCGTTGATCGGTTTTGCCGGGCGGCGGGTGATCGAGCAGACCTTGCGCGAGAAACTGCCTGACAATTTCCAGACCGCGGAATATCTGCAGGACCACGGTTTTGTTGACACTATCGTTCCGCGTAATCAGCTGCGCAGCACTCTGACTAACCTGCTGAGGCTGCATGGCTGCAAGCCCAAGGAGCTGACCAGCGCATGATCCGGACTGGACTTGTTCTGATCCTGGCCTTGGTCTGCTGGGTAGCCCCCGTGCTAGCCGGCCCCGTGGAATGGATAGAGGTTCCCGCCACCGATGCGGGTCAGCAGTGGTGGGACCGCGGCAGTGTGCGCATTGATCGGGATGGATATCGAACCGTGCTGAGTCGGTTTACCCCAGCGGCCACCGACGACGGGGATCAGCCCTCCGGAGAGCTCTATGTGATGCAACTGGACTGCTCCCAGGAGCTGTATCGCGATAAACAAGTGAATGGATTGCCGCGTTTTCGTGCCCAATGGCAGCCTGCCGGGGATGACGGGCTGATTACCTCCGTGATTAAGGCTGTCTGCACCGAACCCCTCCCCAGCTGAGATGTCTCCACAACCCCTTGGTGTTGCCGTTGCCGGTCTCGGCTTCGGGGAGAAGGTGCACCTGCCGGCCCTTGCTGCAGCACCCGATCTTGAGGCAGTGGCCCTTTGGCACCCCCGCCAGGAACGCTTGGATGCCGCCACGGCTGCCCATGGCTTGAAGGGATTCAGCGACTGGGACGCTCTGCTGGCCGATCCCGCGGTGGAGGCCGTGGTCATCGCCACCCCCCCGGCACCTCGCTTTGACCTTGCTCGCCGGGCCCTGGAAGCGGGCAAGCATCTGCTGTTGGAGAAGCCCATCGCTCTGCATGCCTATCAAGCCCGGGAGCTGCAGCGGTTGGCCCTGGCACGGGGACTGTCGGTGGCTGTGGATTACGAATACCGGGCTGTCCCACTGTTCATGCAAGCCGCACGCCTCCTGCAGGCTGGTGCTGTCGGCACACCCTGGCTGGTGAAGCTCGACTGGTTGATGGGCAGCCGTGCCGATCCCCAGCGTGGCTGGAACTGGTATGCCCAGACCGATCAGGGTGGTGGTGTGATCGGAGCCCTTGGAACCCATGCCCTCGACATGCTGGCCTGGCTGATCGGTCCCCTGGGTACCGTCCAGGCCCTGAACAGCGTTTCGATCAAGCAACGCCCCCACCCTGATGGTGGTCTGGCGTCCGTGGATGCCGCTGATGTGTCGCTGATACAGACCGTTAGCCATTGGCAGGGTCGGTGGGAGCTACCGGTGCCGGCTCAGGTCAGCCTCAGTTCCGTGTCGCGAAATGGGCGCGGCTTTTGTCTGGATGTTGTGGGTTCCTCGGGATCGTTGCTGCTCAGCAGCACCAACCAGAATGACTACGTCCATGGCTTTGAGCTTCAGCATGCTCCGCTCGGTGAGCCTTTCCGTGCGGTGGTGCCGGATGCTGACCTCGCCTTCCCGGAGACCTGGTCGGATGGCCGTATTGCCCCTGTGGCCCGGGTGATGAGCTGGTGGGCGGAGAGCATTCGCAGTGGACGACCGGTGCTGCCTGGACTGGCCGAGGGTGTTGCGAGTCGTGTTGCCTGCGATCAGGCACAGGCGTCAATTGCTCACAATTGATTGCGCCAAATGATGCAATCCCTTGGTTCTAATTTGAAGGCGTTTTTGTAACCTAAGTCAATAGGTTTGTCCCTCCAGATTGAAGAATTGCCTTCGTTTAAATCGACTCCATGGCTCTGGCGGATTACACCTCGGAACTGATGGCAACAGCCCAAGCCCTTGCCGCTCCCGGCAAAGGGATCTTGGCAGTTGACGAATCGACCAAGACAATTGGTAAACGTCTCGGCTCCATCGGTGTCGAGAACACAGAAGCGAACCGTCAGGCTTACCGCGGAATGCTGTTCACTACACCAGGCTTGGAGGAATTCATCAGCGGCGCCATTCTTTACGAAGAGACCCTGTTCCAAAGCCACGCCGATGGCGAGTTGATGGTCGACAAATTGGGCAAGCTTGGAATTATTCCCGGCATCAAGGTTGACAAGGGCCTGAGGCCCTTGGGTGGAGCCAGCGCAGTCGAGACGCTTTGCACCGGCCTTGATGGGTTGGTTGAGCGTGCTGCTGACTACTACGCCCAAGGTGCACGGTTTGCGAAGTGGCGTGCTGTGTTTCAGATCACGGCGGATGGCTGTCCCTCAGAGCTCTCTGTTCGCGAAAATGCTTGGGGCCTTGCCCGTTATGCCCGCTCAGTTCAGGAATCAGGCTTGGTGCCGATCGTGGAGCCCGAAATCCTGATGGATGGCAACCACAGCATTGAAACAACCGCTCGAATCCAGGAGCAAGTTATTCAGGCGGTTTATCACGCCTGCTTCGCCAATCGTGTTTTGCTCGAGGGCACACTTCTTAAGCCTTCAATGACGGTTCAAGGCGCGGAATGCTCAGAGAAGGCAGACCCAGCAAAAGTCGCTGCCATGACGGTGCGAACTCTTGAGAGAAGTGTTCCTGCCTGTGTTCCCGGCATTGTGTTCCTTTCCGGAGGCCTGAGCGAAGAGGCCGCCTCGATTTACCTCAATCACATGAACAGCATTGAGCGCAAAGCCAAGTGGAACCTCGGTTTCTCCTATGGCCGTGCTCTACAGCATTCCTGTCTCGAAGGCTGGGGTGGTTCCAACGTCGAAGCAGGTCAGAAGGCATTGATCGCACGTGCCCAGGCCAACTCAGAGGCTTCACGAGGTCGGTACGTGCCCGGATCGCAGCCTTCCTCGGATGAGCAGCTATTTGTAGCTGGGTACACCTACTGAATCCGATGTCACCCAGCTCTGTCGTTCGTGCGACAGAGCTGGGTGACAATTTGAACACAACTAGGTAAAGTCGTCGCCCGGCGGAGTCTTATCCGTCAAGGTTCTCCGTTTCAGATTTTTCCAATGGCGCTCGTTCCGCTTCGGCTCCTGCTCGACCACGCCGCTGAAAACGGCTACGGCATTCCTGCGTTCAACGTGAACAATTTGGAGCAGGTTCAGGCCATCATGGAAGCGGCTGACGAGACCGACAGCCCTGTGATCCTTCAGGCCTCCCGCGGCGCCCGCAGCTACGCCGGAGAAATCTTCCTGCGTCACCTGATCCTGGCCGCGACCGAGACCTATCCCCACATCCCCGTGGTGATGCACCAGGACCACGGCAACGCTCCTGACACCTGCTACTCCGCCGCCATCAACGGTTTCACCTCCGTGATGATGGACGGCTCACTGGAAGCCGACGCCAAGACTCCCGCCAGTTACGACTACAACGTCAACGTCACAAAGCAGGTGGTGGACTTCGCCCACTCCGTAGGTGTGAGTGTTGAGGGTGAGCTGGGTTGTCTGGGCTCCCTAGAAACCGGTAAGGGTGAAGCGGAAGACGGCCACGGTTTCGAGGGCGAGCTGTCCAAGGACATGCTGCTCACCGATCCCGCAGAGGCTGCCGACTTCGTCGCCAAGACCAAGTGCGACGCCCTGGCTATCGCCATCGGCACCAGCCACGGCGCTTATAAGTTCACCCGCAAGCCTACGGGTGAAGTGCTCGCCATCAGCCGCATCGCTGAGATCCACAAAGCCATCCCCAATACCCACCTGGTGATGCACGGTTCCTCCTCCGTTCCCCAGGAATGGCTGGAAATGATCAATAAGTACGGTGGTGCCATCCCCGAGACCTACGGCGTACCCGTCGAGGAGATCCAGGAAGGCATCCGCAACGGTGTGCGCAAAGTGAACATCGACACCGACAACCGCCTCGCCTTCACCGCTGCTGTGCGGGAAGCGGCCATGGCTGACCCCGCCAACTTCGATCCTCGCCATTTCAACAAGCCGGCTCGCAAGTACATGAAACAGGTCTGCCTCGACCGCTACCAGCAGTTCTGGGCCGCCGGCAACGCCAGCAAGATCCAGCAGCAGAGCATCAACTACTACGCCGATCTCTACGCCAAAAGTGCCCTCGATCCCAAGACTGCTGTGGCTGCCTGATTCAGCATCAAATCGCTTCTTCCATGAGGGCCTTCGGGCCCTCATTTTTTTTGATCAGATCATGAGTTCAAGGGTGCCCTTTCGTCCGTCGAGCCGGGCCGTTGCCCCGATGGGCAGCGCCTGATTGGGCAGCCCATGTCCCACCGGAAGGTCGAGCACCACAGGGATCCCCAGGTCGCCGAGCCGCTCATGGAAGATCTCCTCCATGCTGAAGTTCTCGGAAAGGATTTCCTCCTCCTCCCAGTGAAGCGACCACAAGCGATCACAGACAGTCTGCTCAGCAGTCCGCTTGAACGCCATTGGGTCAACATCCGATCCACCCAAAACGGGGCTTTCCCCACATCCTCGAGCACCAGAAGAGCGCCATCGAGGGAGGGAAGCCAGGGTGTTTCAATCAGATGGGTTGCCACGGTGAGGTTGGACACCACCAGCGGGCCTTCGGCCACACCTGGACGGATGCCGAGTCCTTTCAGTGGATACACAGGGCGCCCACTCAACAGATCAATCGTTCGCTGCCACTGCTCGTCCGGTCAGCCGTTGGATCCATGGATTGCGCCCCGGAGTCCGGCAGCCCAGTGAGCCAGCAGCAGGGAGCTGGTGTCCGAAAAGCCGAGGGTCTACTTCGACCGGCGTGGAAAGCGGAAACCAGGCTCAAGCACTCTGGCGCCGCCCCAGTCTCCTCCGAGGCTGATCACGGCGTCCACCCCAAGGTCATGCCAGGCCTCCAGCAGTGCGGCACGGCGTTCGTCATCCGTGCCGGAGAAATAACGCCACTGCTCTTTGACGTCCGTCGGAATCTCCAGTTGCCAACCCAAAGCGCTGCAGCGCTCTTTCAGGGGGTTGAGATCCCTGTCTGGATCTATCCAGGTGCCTAGGTTCACGGCCTTCAGACAGGATCCATCTCTCAGGGGTCTGGGCCAGCCAGCAGCGCCAGGGCCTGATGCGATGGCGCGGTTGGAGGTCAGAGCTGCAAGCATTGCCGCCGCTCCTAAAGGCGGTTCGGCATCTCAGCTCAGCAGTCCCTGAAGCAGGACGCGACCGTCCGTCCCGCCGATAGCAGGGTCGCAGGCCCGCTCCGGATGGGGCATCAATCCCAGCACGTTTCCGACGTTGTTGGTAATCCCGGCAATGTCTCCCACGGAGCCATTCGGATTGTGTCGATAGCGCAGGGCGATGGCATCTGCATCCTGCAGCTGCTTGAGGGTCTCGTCAGAGCATTGATAGCGGCCTTCCCCATGGGCAATGGGCAGGGAGAGCGCAGTGTCTGTTCCGTACTGCTTCAGCCATGGAGTGCGAGAGCTGACCACCTGCAGCGGTGCGTCCTCACAGATGAAGTGGAGGGCTCGGTTGCGGGTCAGGGCCCCTGGCAGTAGTCCCAACTCGGTCAGCACCTGAAAGCCGTTGCAGCTCCCCAGGACCCTCCCCCCCGCTGCCGCAAAGCCGAGCAGCGACTCAAGTGCTGGAGCGAAACGGGCGATCGCACCGCAGCGGAGGTAGTCGCCGTAGCTGAAGCCTCCTGGCAGCACCACCGCATCCAGTCCGCTCAGATCCGTTTCCTCATGCCAGATCCGCCGGGTGGACATGCCGAGGCAGCCTTCTGTCGCCCACTGCACATCGCGATCGCAATTGGAGCCTGGAAAGACAAGGACGCCGATGCTCATGAGTCCTGCAGCTCCAGAGACCAGTCTTCGATCACTGGATTGGCCAGCAGGCGGTCGCTCAGCAATTCCAGCCGGCGGCGGGCTTCGTCCGCATCAGAGGCTTCCAGCTCAAGTTCAATGGCCTTGCCGATCCGCAGCTTGCTGATGCCTTCCACCCCCAGGCGTTCAGCGGCGCCGCGGGTCGCTTCACCGGCAGGATCGAGCACGGAGGGGCGCAGGCGCACAAGGACGCGGGCTTTATAACGCGGCACGGTCACCAGCAGGGCTGCTCAAATCCTGCCAGACCGTTCCTGATCAGGGATCAGGACGTCTGTATCGGAGCAGTCCAGACTTGATGGATGAACGTCTGGTTTGGGCGATGTCGGTGTTCACCCTTCGATGCTCCAGCTGTGGCAAGGCTGTGGAGATTCCGGGCCGCTTTGGCTTCAAATTCAAAAATTCCGGCGCCGGCAGGCTGTTGTGTCAGCAATGCCGGCAAACCAGCTTTCTAAAAGCGAGGCGGGAACAACTGGATCGAGATATTGGGAAACAGACCCTGCTTCGGAGGTCTGCCCCAGCAGCAGCCCTGGTCATCACCTTTGCTGTTACAGCAGGACTGGTGTGGTGGCACCAGGTTCAATCGGATCGTCTTCAGGATGCTTTACCAGAAAGGGTGTCTCCTTCCCAATAGAGCGTCCGGCTCGGGAAGGCAAAGTCGATGCCTTCTTGGGTGAAGACCTCCATAATTCCGAGGTTGATCGCTTGCTGCTCGTTCAGAGCGACGGTGAAATCGCGGGTGTCGATGTAATAAACGAGTTCAAAATTCAAGCTTGAATCAGCGAATTCGGTGAAGTGGCAGCGGTTGAAGGTGCTGTGCTTCTGAGCATCGATGATGGCTTGAACCATCGTCGGGATTGCCTGCATCTGCTCGACGGATGTGCTGTAGGTGACGCCGATGGAATAGATCATCCGGCGTTGTGCCATTTCGGCGAAGTTGAGGATGGTGGATCCTGTAAGGGTTGAGTTGCTCATCACCACTTGTTCGCCGCGCAGGCTGCGCAGATGGGTGGAGCGAATACCGATACGTTCCACTATTGCTGAGGTGGAGCCCACCGTGATGAATTGTCCAACGGTGAAAGGCTTGTCCAGAAGAATCATCAGGTAGGCGAACAATTCCTGGGCCGGTTCTTTCAGGGCTAAGCCGATGCCGATGCCGCCTGCACTTAGTAAACCCCAGATCACCGTCATCTTTACGCCCAGGCTCTGCAGCAGCACCAAGGTGCCGATGCCCCAAACCACGGTTCTGAGCAGTGGGAGCAGGCTTTGGAGGAGTTGTTGAAGATCATCCGCGCCTGCGCGGCGCACCAATCCGAAAAGGAATCGCGATCCGACCCGGTTGACTAATCGAATCAGAATGATCGTGCCAACAATGCGAAGTGATGTGTCGTAGGCCCTTTCGATGTTGTTGGGCAAGCCCAAATCGTCCTGCGCGAGGATCAGGGTGACCACCAAACCAAAAGGCACCACAGAAGCGGCAAAGGTGTTGAGCACAAAGTCGTCGAAGTCGGTTTTGCTCCGCTTGGTAAAGCGAGGAAAAACTGTCTTACACAGGAACGACAGGGTCAGGGTGATGGCTGAACCGATCAGCAGCGTTGCTAAGAAATCAGTCAGATCCATCACTCACACCGGAGATACCGCGTGATTGTCCACGGCCTTCCTGAAGCTGGCAAGCAAGATCGGGCTCAAACGCGCTGAAAAACTAGACTCAGATTGTTGGCGGGCATGGAGACCACGTTTTCGGTTTTGAAGCCTGCGTTGGTAGCGATGGCTGTCACTTGATTCAGCTCCCTCAACCCCCACTGATGGTTGCGTTCCCTCAGGGATTGGTCGAAGGCGGCATTGCTTGCACTCGTGTGAGCGCCATAGCGCATGAACGGGCCGTAAATGATCAAGGGGGCTCCGCTGGGCAGCAGCAGGGCGGATTCCTCGATCAGGGCATCAGTGCAGCTGGCTGGACTGATGTGCAGCAGGTTGATGCAAACCACAGCATTCAGTGACCCTCGGACGGTCTGGGGAAGGGGCCAGGGGCGGGTTTCAACATCAAGATTGAGAGCTGCTGGCATCACCTGGCTCAGACCCTGGTGCTGGATCCAGGCGTTGATGCTGGCGCGATGGTCTGGATCCGGATCGCTGGCCTGCCAGCGCAGATAGGGAAAGCGCTGCTGAAAGCAGACGGCGTGCTCACCACTGCCGCTTGCCAGTTCCAGCACGGCCCCTGATGCAGGCAACAACTGGTTCAGCAGATCTCCGATGGGGCCGCGATTGCGTTCCGTGGCTGGAAAATAAAGCCGTTGGTCCATCGTCAGCTCGGGCAGGGGGTAGCGCTCTGGCTGCAGTGGCGGCGAAGCTCGGCCAGCCAGGCTTCCAGTGCTGCCAGGGCATCCGGTTGCAGGTGGTAGTAGATCCAGCGGCCGATCTGCCGGTCTGCTAGGAGTCCCGCTTCTCGAAGCACCCTGAGATGAAACGAGAGCTTCGACTGGGAGAGGTTGAGATCACTGGTGAGGTCACAGACGCATCGTTCGCCCTGTACCAGCGCATAGATCACATCGAGGCGGATGGGGTAGGCCAGTGCTTTGAGCAGCTGCCTCGACTGCTCGACATTGAGGGTGTTCTGGATCACAAGAGCAGTGTCCCCCGCTCTATTCGGATCAACATAATTTGATTGATCAAAGGGGCTGGCATGCGGATTGGTATCAATGGCTTTGGCCGGATTGGTCGTCTGGTGTTCCTGGCTCTCTGGGATCGTCCGGGAATTGAGCTCGTGCATATCAATGATCCGGCTGGTGATGCCATTGCGGCGCGGTGTTTGCCTGGGATGGATCCCAAATCAGTCGCGATGCACACATCCGGCCGAGGTGCCATGCCGCTGAATGGAATGAGATGATGTTGGGCCCATGACCGTTGAGCCAGGCAGCACCGATTGCCGTCTCCTTATTGATGCCAAGAGATCTCTTGAGGATGTCCTCAAGACGTTGTCGGATCTTCCACATACGGATCACATCCGCCAGCAGCTCTTAGCAGTTCACAACCAGCTGGAAGGGATGCATGATTTGAAGAGAGCCGGAGGTGCCGGTGTGTCCTTCCGATCCTCGTCCTGGTGTTCGAAAACGACCGACGTCCTGGCTGGTTGAACTGGGTTTTTCTGGCGATGTTTCTTTGGTCGTCCTGGCAGTTGGTGGGCTTCTGGATGGAGCAACTCAACGTCTAATCACAACTGGATCAGGCGAAACTCACGAGTCGGATCGTGCCCCAAAGGTCGAACACGCAGAAGATCAGTCCAATCACGATGATGTCCCAGGCGCGATGACGGATGGCCCATGGGGCCAGGAATAACTCGGCGATGCCGTGGAGTGCAGTACCAAGGGCAATGTGCTCGAGCACGAGCAAGCCGTGGGCCAGCAAGAACAAGCCGCTGGCCACGCACCGCATCACAACTTGCCAGTTTCCAAGCAATGTCTTGATTTCAGACAAGGGAAAAAGAGGTTACGTGGGTTGCGGTCGCGGATGCAGCCAGTAACTTGCCACAATGTAACAAAGCTGTTACATCCTTTCTCATGACACTCGGAGATGTTCTCCTGACCTCCCTCAGCACTGGTGTCATCACCCAGGACGAGGTCGACTGGGTGGCTTCGCATCAGCACCTCTTCAGTAGGGAGGAAGTGGCTTCGGCCCTCAGGCTCGGTCGGCTCATCGACACCGGCAACGTCAATCTGGGATGCCGTCTGCCCCTTGCCATGGGTTAACGGCAGACTGGAATCATGCGGAAAGAGCGCTGCTGGGTTTGGTTCCGAGGTGGGCTTAATGAACCCTCCCGCTGGATTGGAGGGTTTCAGGCCACCACGGATGCTGAGCCTGGCATCCTGATTCAGCACCCTGGTTACCGGGATGCCAGGGTTCCTTCTTGGCGCGTAAGGACGGTCGAGCCCGCTGATCTGCAGCTCCCACCAGAGGGTCTGGAAGATACAGGTCCATGGCAATTTTTTTGAGGCACGCCATCAAGCAAAATAGAAACAGTTCATAACCAGGCCCCGTGGCAACTGCTGCTGAGAAAAAAGACATCGTCAAGAAGCGCCTGCAGGAGTTGCGCAACATGTGCCGAGATCACTACGCCGTTGTTGCTGAAGAAAGCACGATGCCGGACCCGGCTGATGTTCGCGCCACGAATGCAAAATTGCAGGAATTGATGGATCTCCTGGACGGAAAAGCCAAGTGGGACGGTGCCTGAGGTCCGTTATCATTTGCTTAAACTGGTTTTTGAAGAATGCAAATAAGCAGGTGAGTTGAACTCAAAATTTCTATTATATCTTTTTATACTTCGAATGCTAAGTCTTTGTAGGGATAGTTGTTAGGCACAAAAATTTCTCGTCGAAGGAAGGCCGTTTGTAGTCTCCCTGCTCTGGACGCGGAGACATATCGATGGGCGGCAGGTGTTATGTCTTCTTAGAGAATTGTACAGAGCAAATGTCGCCGGCCATTCAGGCGTGCCCGACGTTTGTCGTTAGGTTCAACCTTGAAACAGGGGGCCTCAGAGATATGTGTTATGGAAAACATGATGTTCTTGGCTTTGTAATATTCCACCTAGCGGTTTCGCGACTCAATATCCATGGGGCTCAGCTTCCACCGCCGTTTCTCGCAATCAATCCTGGATTGGAAACGCTTCTCCTGCTCATCGTCATTGATCGAGAACCAGTATTTGAGCAGCAGAATCTCGTCCTGCACCAACATGCGCTCGAACTGAGGGCAGGCAACGTAGAACTGTTCAACCTATTCCTCGGTGACAAATCCCATCACCCGTTCCACGCCGGCGCGGATATACCCGCTGCGGTCTAGGACCACGATTTCACCTGCACTTGGGAAGTGCTCTACATAGCGCTGGAAATATCACTGGGTGTTCTGTTGATCAGACGGAGTGCTCAGAGCAACAACAAGTCATTTCCGAGGATTCATCAGTTCGGTCAGCCGTTTGATCGAACCACCTCTTCCAGCAGCATCCCGTCCTTCAAGCAAGATGACCTCACGTAATCCTATGGCCTTGACCCAGTAGTGCATCTTGACGAGACGGTTTCGACCGGCAGATGGCAATGCAGATCAGAGCCTTAACCGCAAGGGAGCTTCACGAATCACTTTGATCGAGCGGAACTTCGATGGGGTGGACAGGAATGGTGATGGTCATGTGACTCTTGAGCAACTCTGGGCCCTTTAGCGATCCCTGGCACCACGTCGACGGCGACCTTGAGATCGTGGGGGGAAGAACAGCATCTTCAGCAGTTTGAGCAACCGCCACAGTCCAGAGAGCATCAGGACCCCGGCCAGCATCACCAACGTGCTGACCAGCACGATTCCCCCCAAGCCGAGCATGGAGTTGAGCAGGAGTTGGATGCCACTGATCAGGTCAGAAATCGCTTGGCTGACCAGCACCATCAGGTCCACTTGTTCCGGCAATCGCTGGAGCAGGACAACGATGCCGATCCCGCTAGACAGCAAAAGAAGGACCACGATCAAATGTCGAATCACCATCCCCACGGGGAGCCGGCGTTCTCGTCGAAAGACGTCATGCTGCGCACCCTGCGGAGGACGGCTGAGTCTGGTCATGGGGAAAGGTTGTACCCAGCACCACGCATCCAACGCTCGAACTCGATCAGCACCAATTCGTTCTGACAATCGATCAAGGTGAGATTGCCGACGGTGCAGTCCCCGTAGCCGCTGTGATGAAGGGTGAGTAGGTAATCCGATCCGCTCAGTCCACAAACTTCCGGATCACTGCGAACCACTACATCAAGGGATGCTCCGATACGGGCTACACGTCGCCTCAGTTCGGACCAGCTGGCACCCATCTCCGTGAGATCACTTCGTCTCGTTGATGATTCTGGACCCTGGTTCGTTGACGTCAACGCTGGTGGCTGTCCCCGGCCGTGGTGGCAGCGGCAGCAGCAGGGCCATCGCTGCAGAGAAGCTCAGCAGCAGGCCGCCAAGAGCAGCTGGTCCCAGTCGGCGTAGCAGCGGGATCCGCTCCACCAGCTCCTTGCGAGCCAGAGGTCGATCCTCTGGATAGGTCCATTGCAGCTTGACCTTTTCATCGAGGCGCAGACGATCAAGACAGCGCACAAGATCGGCAAGATCCGCATCATCCAGGAGGAGCTGCAAGGGCTTGACTCCCTCGCGACTGCTGCGTAGTTGGAGCTGGTGTTTGCCACCCACAGCTTCTATGCCGACAAAGCTCTGGTTCGTTCCGAAGCGAGCACCGATGCCGGACAGCTGATGGCGTGCATACGGCATAACCGCAGCCATCATCGCTTCAAGGTGATCGCGAGTGCCCTCGAGTTCCGGGGCACCCACCAGTTGAAGCCTCCAAGCCGAGAGGATGCCGATAGTGTCCCCCTCCTGGCCATCCGATAGATCCGGATACCCCTCCACCACTAGGCGGGCGGCCGTCTGTTCATAGCGATGAACGGTTTTGAGCATGGCTGTTCAGGGAGTGGGATCCAACAGGAAGGCGCGAAGTCGATTGATTCCACCGGGGCCTGCAACCAGGGCCAGAGTGCTGACCAGTCGATGGTGGGTCGGTGCATTGGTGGCAGGATCCAGCAGATGCAGCACGGCACTGCGCCGGAGATTCATCCGCTCCTCGATGAGATCCCCCAATCGCTCTCGCAGGAGCTCCCAGCGCTGCTGGGTCAGCTGCTCAGGCTCCCGGGTGGACAGCAATTGATGGAGCATCGGATAAAGCCTGTCGGCCATGGCGCAGACCAGAGCGATCAGCGATTCGGCATCGGCGGGATCCAGCGGATCCCGTCGGGTGATGCGTCGCAGGGGGTTGTGGCAGCGACGCTTCCAAAGCTCAACGCGATTTGGGAACCGGTCTTGAAGCCCTAATTGATGACTGGTCCACAGCATGGCCTCGCCCCCGTTGAGATCGAGGGCTTCTGCGGTGAGAAGCAGAAGATCGAGTTGTTCAATGCCTCGTCGGCTGAGGCGTACACCACTTTGGGATGGAGCTTCGGTCATGGCTGAGATGATGCCAGGGGTATAGCCCTTCCGTCAGCAGTCCTTGGATTTACAAACCCATATCCGGTCAATCCCGGACTTCCCCAAGCCAGGCATTCAGTTTCGTGACATCAATCCTTTGCTGCGTAATCCCGCAGCTATGAATGAGGTGATTCGGCGTCTTGGTGAGATCTGCGATGCGGTGCAGCCGGATCTCATCGTTGGCATTGAATCCAGGGGCTTTATCGTTGGCACGCCGCTGGCATTGAATCGGTCCCTAGGGTTTGTTCCCGTGCGCAAACCAGGAAAACTTCCTGGCACCGTGATCGGAGTGGATTACGACTTGGAGTACGGCACCGATCGGCTCGAAATACAGAGTGATGCTCTAACCAGCAAGCCGAGGGTGCTGGTGGTTGACGATCTGCTGGCAACGGGTGGAACGGCAGCGGCCGCTGGGGCGTTGATTCGCGAGGCCGGCGGGCAATTGGTGGGATTTGCCTTTGTCATCGAGCTGGAAACCCTCGCGGGGCGTTCCGTTCTGCCAGGCGATGTGCCTGCTGCGTCGTTGATTCGTTATCCCTGACTGTTCTGCCAGTCGAGGACCTGCTGAAGTTGCTCCAGGTTGAGTAACCCGAAACTCCATAGGACAATGGGTAGTGGAGCCTGTTCCAGTTCCGCCTGACGGAGTCCAAGGTTGAGAGCATTGCTGCTCAGGCCGAGCCTACCGAGAAGAAAGTCTTGGAGCTCCTTCGAGGCCGCTGATTGTGGATGGCTGCAGACCACCATTGCGAGAATCCTTGGCAGTTCAGTCTGCCAATGGTTTCAGCAGTTGGGTTGGACCATCAGTCATTGCACGCAGACTGATGCGGCGCAACCAAGCGTTCCGGGCCATGGCCTCGAGGCCGACACGTCGGAAGGGGAGCAACCAAGGCTGCTGGTTGGAAAACAGCCTCACCAGGAGATCGGTTGCCAATCCCACCATCAGCAGATCAGTCCAGCGGTTTTGTCCATAGCAACGAGCCAGTCGCTCACTGATGCCGCCACGCTTAGCAAGGTTCATGAGGGTGGTGACGTCGCGCCAGCAGAGGTTCAGACCCTGACCACCGACAGGATGGCAGCGATGGCCGGCTTCCCCAAGCAGCACGCCTCTGCCGCGGCTGAGACGTCTTGCCAACGACCAGTGCTGTGGGAAGGCGCGGGGGCTGTCGAGCAGCAAATCTGGCTCTATTCCAGCAGGAAGCACTGTGGCCAACTCGTCGAGAAATTGCGTCGTTGCGAGGTCTGCGCGCCGCTGGCACTGGCCCCATGGTGCACTCCAAACCACCTGAAAGACCCCTTCTCCAAGAGGCAGTATTGCAAGTGGACCCTCCGATCGGAACATTTCGTAGGCCATGCCCGGCTGCACGCCCCTTAAGGCAACCTTTGAGGTGAGACATCCCTGGCGGTAGCGGAAGGTCCAACATCGAATCCCCCATTGGGAGCGGGAGGTGGATCGTGGGCCATCCGCAGCCACGATCAAATCGTTGGATTTAGGCTGTGGAGCTGCAGAACCAAGAAGTAGATCAACGCTGTCGCTTCGCTGGAGATGATTCAGCAGGAGCTCCATCAGGGGTAGATGGTCGAGGATCCATCCGATCGCTTCAGCTCGACGGTTCGCCCCGTTTAGGTCGCTCAAGCCGAACAACACGCGCCCGCCACTCGCAGAATCACTTAGGTCAAGCGAGTGGAATGGAATCAAGTCCTTCAGCAGGACATTCCATAAATTCAGCTTTGTTAGCAGGCGCCGACTGGAATGGGTGATGGCATAGGCGCGGCTCCGGTTCAGCAACTCCTCGCGGGAGAGCGGATCGCTTAGCACCACACTGAAACCTTTTGAGGCCAGAGCTATTGCGGCAAGGGAGCCGGTCGGCCCGGCTCCCCGGATGTGGATCGTTGTTGAAGACGTGGCCATTAGGTGAGTGTGGCCAACTCAGTAGCTGAGCTGTGAACGTCAGCCCAGACCCAGCAGACCGTGGGTGAAGGCCTCACCACCAAGAGCGATTTCAGTGGCCAGCAACGCGATGAAGCCAAGCATGGCCATACGCCCATTCAGCTTTTCAGCCCGTTCGTGAAAGCCCCACCCCTGCTCGGCTTCCACCACCTGCATGCGGGGCTCTGAAGCAAAGGCATTGAGACGTCCGCCATCTTCGGTTGTCACAGTGGCGCCTCGGATCACCTGGGCGTTGGCGGAGGGGGACTGAGACATGACGCTTTTGAACGAATTGCAACATACTGTAAACCAATTTTAAGAAATGTTTTCCTGACAGCGTTTTCTCAGGCCCTTCCTCCAAAACGGCGTTGACACAGTTCCTCAAAGGCCGGTCGCAGCAGGAACGGGTATTCACCGGCCCACATCCGCAGTCCGGGCAGCCAGGCATCACTGAATGCGCTGATGCGGGAGAAGTCCTTTCGTTCACTGAGAACGAGGCAGCGAATGACAGTTCCACGTCGAATCGACTGATGCCGTTTCTCCATGGGGAAGGCCAGGCGACCCAGATAGCCATCCTCGTCCTCGAGCTCGAGCAGCACCCAGGTGCGTCGGTTTTCCACCAGTTCCAGCTGTCCACGACTGTCTGCCTGCTCGTGGCGAGCTTCCACCCGTTCACGAGTGCTCAGGTCTGCCACCTCACCTTCGAACAGAGCGGCTGCCGGGTAGCGGCGCAGGGTTGCGTTGCGCTGGCCAGCCTCAACGATGGGGCCCCACAACACGTAGAGAAAAAACACCACGCTTGTCACCAGCCAGACGGGACCCCAGCGGCTGCCGAGCTGCGCCTGGTTGTAAATCAGAAACGTAATCACTCCGCCGATGGCAGCAATCATCAGACGCTGCAGCACCTGTTGCGGGGATCCAAGGGAGGCTCGGAACTGATTGCCTGTGGCAACGGCAGGGATCAGGCGTTGCAGCTCACCGGGTCTGAGGGGGATCAGCATGGATGGGGGCGTCAGATCAGCCGTTCAAGGCCGTAGACCAGAGATTGGAGCGATCGCACCTTTCGCACGGTCAGCAGAACTCCAGGCATGTAGGCGGAACGGTCAATCGTGTCGTGGCGGAGGGTGTAGGTCTCTCCGGGGGCACCGAACATCACCTCCTGATGAGCTACCAGGCCAGGGAGCCGCAGGGAATGGAGCCGAAGCCCGCTTTCACGACGTCCACCCCGGGAGCCTTCCAGCGATTCATGCTCATCCACCTCAGAAGGATTGAAACTCTTGCCAAGATCCTCCATTAGTTCCGCGGTTTTGATGCAAGTGCCGCTCGGGGCATCCGCCTTGCGGTTGTGATGCAGTTCGGTTAGTTCAGCGTGGTTATAGAAACGCGCTGCTGCTGCTGCTGCCTGCTGCAGCAGAACCATGCCCACGGAAAAGTTCGGAATCACTGCGCCCCCGATCGAGGCCTTTACAGAGAACTGGCTCAGATCACTGAGCTGCTCAGGGGAGAGGCCTGTGGTTCCGATCACAGGATGCACGCCGTAGGCGATAGCCGCCCGAGTGTGCTCATACACGACAGAGGGGTGCGTGAAATCCACCAAGACGGCGCCGCTGTCGGAATCACGAACCGACTGGCTCACAGCACAGAGACAGCCTTCGAAATCTGATGTGATCGCTACCTCCAGCTCGTCCAGTCCCAGCTCGAGTCCGATATCGCAGCCTTCTTTGCCCGGGGTGTTGTCGACGGCTCCCACTAGCTTGAAATCCGTGGCCTCGACCACAGCCTTAATCACTTCTGCTCCCATGCGGCCGAGGGCGCCGGCAACCACAATTGGAATGGAGGGAGTCATCGAGATGATGCAGATCCCCAAAGCCTATGGGGCGACTCTTGTAACTCCCAATCAGAAATACTCACGTCCCAGCGGCAAGTCGCCGTAATGTTCTTCACATTGCTCAAGAGTGCAGATGTTTACACAGGTCCGCTCCGCCGATCGTCGCGTTGCTCCTGTGGAGGGCCAGAACCACAAATCCGTGATGAAGGCGGTGTACGTGGTTCTGGAACCTCAGTACCAAAACGCACTGACCCAGGCGGCCACGGCCCTGAATGCTGCGGGCGGTGATCTCGGAATCGAGCTGAGTGGCTACCTGATCGAGGAACTGCGAGACGAAAATAATTACGCCGGTTTCTGCGCTGATGTCGCCGAAGCCGATGTGTTCGTGGCGTCGCTGATCTTCATCGAAGATCTGGCGCAGAAGGTTGTAGATGCTGTAGCCCCCCATCGCGACCGACTCAAGGCTGTCGTCGTCTTCCCTTCCATGCCGGAGGTGATGCGGCTCAACAAGCTCGGCAGCTTTTCGATGGCGCAGCTGGGCCAGAGCAAGAGCGCCATCGCCAGTTTCATGAAGAAGCGGAAGGACTCTGGCGGTGCTGGTTTCCAGGACGCGATGCTCAAGCTGCTAAACACTCTCCCCACCGTTCTCAAGTACCTGCCGGTGGAGAAGGCGCAAGATGCGCGCAGCTTCATGCTCAGCTTCCAGTACTGGCTCGGTGGAACACCGGACAACCTCCGGAACTTTCTGCTGATGCTCGCGGATAAGTACGTGTTCCCTGCTGCTGAGGGAGATGAGCGCCCAGCGATGGAGGTGGCCGAGCCCGAGGTGTTCCCCGACCTGGGGATCTGGCATCCCCTCGCTCCCTCAATGTTCGAGGATCTCAAGGAATACCTGAACTGGACCTCCAGCCGTACTGATCTCAGCGAAGAAGCCCTCAAGGGACCGGTGATCGGCCTGGTGCTGCAGCGCAGTCACATCGTCACTGGTGATGACGCTCACTATGTGGCGACCATCCAGGAGCTGGAATTCCGTGGTGCTCGGGTGATCCCCATCTTCTGCGGTGGTCTGGATTTCTCCAAGCCAGTCAACTCTTTCTTCTATGAGCCGCTGAATCCTGAGCAGCCTCTGGTAGATGGGATCGTGTCCCTCACTGGATTTGCTCTGGTCGGAGGCCCCGCTCGACAGGACCACCCCAAGGCGATCGAGTCACTGAAGAAGCTCAACCGCCCCTACATGGTGGCGTTGCCTCTTGTCTTCCAGACCACTCAGGAATGGGAAGACAGCGACCTTGGTCTGCACCCCGTCCAGGTGGCCCTGCAGATCGCCATTCCGGAACTGGATGGAGCGATTGAACCGATCGTGCTCTCCGGTCGCGACGACGCCACCGGTAAGGCTCACACGCTTCAGGATCGTGTGGATGCGATCGCTGAGCGGGCTATCCGCTGGTCGTCGCTGCGCATCAAGCCGCGCACCGAGAAGAAGTTGGCCATCACCGTGTTCAGCTTCCCTCCGGACAAAGGCAACGTAGGCACAGCGGCCTATCTCGATGTCTTCGGCTCTATCCACCGGGTGATGCAGGAGATGAAGTCCAGTGGTTACGACGTACAAAACCTGCCATCCACGCCAAGGGCTTTGCTCGAAGCAGTCATCAATGACGCCGACGCCATGCAGGGTTCGCCAGAACTATCCATCGCACACCGTATGAGCGTGGAGGAGTACGAGCGTCTCACCCCCTACTCAGAGCGACTGGAAGAGAATTGGGGCAAGCCTCCCGGCACCCTTAACAGTGACGGCCAGGACCTGCTGGTGTTCGGCCGCCACTTCGGCAATGTCTTTGTTGGCGTTCAACCCACCTTCGGCTACGAGGGTGATCCTATGCGCCTGCTGTATTCCCGCAGCGCCAGTCCCCACCACGGATTCGCGGCCTACTACACCTATCTCCAGAAGATTTGGAAAGCCGATGCGGTGCTCCACTTCGGCACCCATGGCTCTCTGGAGTTCATGCCTGGTAAGCAGATGGGCATGAGCGAAACCTGCTACCCCGATTCCCTGATCGGTGCTCTGCCCAATCTTTATTACTACGCAGCCAATAACCCTTCGGAAGCCACCATCGCCAAGCGGCGCGGCTACGCCTCCACGATCAGCTACCTCACCCCCCCTGCTGAAAATGCCGGTTTGTACAAGGGTTTGAAAGAGCTCGGGGAGCTTGTTGGTTCTTATCAGCAGCTGCGCGAAGGGATCCGCGGCATTCAGATCGTGAATACGATTGTAGAGACAGCCCGTCAGTGCAATCTCGACAAGGATGTCGACCTCCCCGAGAAGGATGCCTCGACGCTCGAGCTTGAAGGTCGAGATGCCCTGGTGGGTGCGGTGTATCGCCAGCTGATGGAGATCGAGAGCCGCCTTCTGCCTTGCGGTCTACACACCATCGGCAAGCCTCCCACCGCCGAGGAAGCCGTGGCCACCCTGGTGAACATCGCTGCTCTCGAGCGCGAAGAGGATGGCCTGCGTTCGCTGCCTGCCCTGTTAGCTGAGGCCATGGGCCGCACGATCGAAGATATCTACAAGGGCAATGACGAGGGTGTTCTCTCCGATGTGGACCTCAACCGCACGATCACCGAGACATCCCGTGCTGCCATCGGTGCCATG
>QCSJ01000017.1 GCA_003211535.1 Synechococcus sp. AG-670-A05
GATCCCTGGTCAGCTCTGGAGTCTGGAGCAGCTCCAAGGGGTGTACTACGTGGCCGTGCCGGTGCGGCTCACCGTTGCCAAGGTGCCCGGTGGTCTGATGTTGGTGAACCCTTTGCCGCCTACCGGTGAGGTTCGCCGAGCCATTGCTGGCCTGGAACAACAGCATGGTCCGGTGCGCACGATCGTGCTGCCCACCGCTTCCGGTTTGGAGCACAAGCTTCCCCTCGCCCCCCTCGCCCGAGCCTTCCCGGATGCGGAAATCTGGGTGTGTCCGGGCCAGTGGAGCTTCCCGGTGCAGCTTCCCCTTTCTTGGCTGGGTGTTCCGGCAGAGCGCACCAAGGTGTTATTCGACGATGGCGTCCCCCATGGCGATGTTTGTGAGTGGTTCTCACTTGGACCCCTCGACCTTGGAGTCGGTCGCTTTCAGGAAGTCTCCTGTTTGCATCGCCCGTCTTGCGCTCTGTTGGTGACCGACGCCCTGGTAGGCATCAGTGCTGAGCCGCCTGCTCTGTTCGACCTCGATCCAACGCCGCTGTTGTTCCATGCCCGCGAACGCGGCGATGAACCGCTCATTGATTCGCAAGAGGCGCGTCGGCGGGGCTGGGCACGACTGGTGTTGTTCGCCTCGTATCTGAGGCCGAAACCATTGGAGGTTCCCAGCTTCTTCGAGCTGCTGAGGGATGCCTACAAGCCCGGGCTCCGTTCCCTCAAGGCCCACTTCGGTCTTTATCCCTTTCGCTGGGAGTCAGGCTGGCAGGCTGCTGCCGAGGGATTGATGGGTGAGGGCCAGCCTCGTCTGCAGGTGGCCCCGGTGCTCGAGCGGCTGGTGTTGCCCAGGGCTCAGGACGCTTTGCTGCGTTGGTTGCATGTGCTGAGAGGCCTGGCTGGGCTGCGCTGGCTGGTTCCTGCTCACTACAGCGCACCGCTCACGTTCACTCCCGACACTATTCACCAACTGCTGGCGTCTTTGCAACAGCGAAACTGGGCTCCCAGTTCAGAGAACTGGGAATTTCTAGGGTCAATCGATCAACGCCTTCTGGAACTCGGCGTTGTTCCTAAAAAACCTGTGATTAGAGATTAAGTTCGTCTTCCGGCTCGATCGCCATCTGCTCGTCGGCGAACAATGTTTCCTCGAGCTCTTTGCGCTGTTCCATCTGGCGCAGGAAATAGCCAGTCATCATTGCCGAGGCCAACATGTTGGCGAGGTTGTCGCGGTTGGCTGTCACCTTCACCTCAAAGTGCTCGCCGGGAAGCATTCCAAGCAGGCCCTGAACGTTGTGGCGAATGATGTCCTGAATATCGTTGCTCGCTGATTTAGCGACCCGTTGCAAGGTGTCCGGAGTCTGCTCCTGCAGGTACTGGATCAGGCTGTTCCCCGCTTGACCGTCATTGCTGTCAGTGGTCAGAAACTCGGGATTGAACATCCTTTGTGATCCACGTCACGGCCCCGACCTTAACGCAAGCACCCTTGATCAACTGCCATCAGCAGGGGCGGGGATCCGTAAGGGACCGAACTGCTGTAACGGCCAGTAACGCCAGATGGCTGTGCCGATCACATATCGCTCCGGCAAAGGCCCCCACAGATGGGAATCCAGGCTGGCGTTTCGGTTGTCACCCATCACCCACAGCTGATCCTCGGGGACCTGCACCGAAGCCATGGCGTAGTCCATGGCTTCGGTGATCCAAGGCTCCTTCACCTCCTCACCATTGCGGTGGAGAACGCCGTTCTCCACCGTCAACTGATCACCTGGCAGCCCCACCACCCGTTTGATCAAGGCTGCGTTGGGGTCATATCCTGCTGCCACAAGTTGCGGCGGCGGAATAAAAACCACGACATCGCCGCGCTGCAGGTGCCGGTGAAGGCGTCGTGACAGCCTGGGCCTGATCTTTTCTACCAGGATTCGGTCCTGCAATTGCAGGGTGGGCAGCATCGAACCCGAGGGAATCCAGCGGGGCTCCACAACGGCCCAGCGCAGCAATAGGGCAAGCAGAACCCAGATGATCAGGTTTCGCCAGGACCCCCTGGAGCTGTCCTTGGCAGGGGGTGTGGTGGATGGGCGCGTCATTGACCCAAGATCGCACCAGCCTGAGCCCTTGCACTGACCATTGCCCGCGCCAATCTGCAGGCGGCCCTGACGCTGCTGAACGGTCTGTGTCAGCAGGGCATGACGCGGCTGGTGCTATGCCCAGGCAGCCGTTCCGGTCCGCTAGCCGCTGCTGCTGGACTGCTGGCCGCCCGCGGTGACCTGGAGCTGACAACAGCTATCGATGAACGGTCGGCGGCCTTTCTCGCCCTTGGCATGGCCACAGCCTGCGGTCGTGCCGTGGCGGTCGCCACGACCTCAGGAACCGCAGTCGCCAACCTGTTGCCGGCTGCTGTTGAAGCGGATCGCTCCACCCAGCCGCTGCTCTTGCTCACCGCTGACCGCCCCGCCCGGCTGAAGGACTGCGGTGCCAATCAGACTGTGAATCAGGAACAGTTTCTGCTGCCGGTCTGCCGCTGGGTCGGGTCTGGAGCCCCCAAGGGGCTGGCGAGCCAGTCGCCCGACGCGCTCTTGGATCTCGCAGGTGAGGCCTGGTGTCGCTGCCACGGTCGCCCTTCTGGACCGGTGCAGCTCAACCTTCCCTTTGAGGAACCGTTGCATGCGTCTCCGGATGATCAGGCGTCGTTACAGGGCACGAGCTGGCAACGTCTTAACGCGAAGGCAGCAAGCGGTTCACTGCCAGGGCCTGCGGCACCGCTGCTTGATCCCAATCGAGCGGGCGTCGTAGTGGCCGGTCCCTGGCGGGGCATGGCTCCGGCATTGCCGGCGTACCAGCAGGCTTTGCGGCAGTGGTTGAACCGCACTGGTTGGCTGTTGCTGGCGGATCCGTTGGCCGCCATCCCGGCCGAATGTTCAGGTCAGGTCGATGGCTGGGAGCTCCAGCTCGATCGCCTTGAGCTCACGCCCGGCAGCGCGGTGCTGCGGTTGGGGCCCTTGCCCGCCAGTCGGCGGCTGGAAGCCTGGCTGCAGCAGCAGGCGGGGCCGCAACTTCTCATTAGCGAAGGGGATCCCCGCGATCTCGACCCCCTTGGCATGGCTGATCAATGGAGTGGCGGGCTGGCGGCCTGGTGGGCAGCACAGGATCAGGAACCCGCCGGGGCGTTGCCGTTGGATCGACCGGCGGTGACTTTCGAGATGTCGGCCCTGCTGCGGCAGTGGCTGCCTTTGCAGGGGGCCATAAACGAACCAGCGCTGGCCCACTGGTTGCCGCTGTTGCTGCCGCCGGAGCTACCAGTGATGCTGGCGGCCAGTTCCCCCGTCCGCGATTGGCTGGTCTGGGGAGGACTCAAGGCTCAGCAGCGTCGCTGCTACAGCTTCCGCGGCGCATCCGGTATCGATGGAACCCTCTCTCTGGCCATGGGGCTGGCGCTGGAGCTGGGTCCCCTGGTGTTGGTGACGGGGGATTTGGCTCTGCTGCACGACAGCAACGGCTGGCTACATGCAGCCCAAGGCAATCCGCCACTGCTGGTTCTGCTGATCGATAACCAGGGCGGTGGCATTTTCCAGCAACTATCGATTCAGTCCGCGCAGTTCGATCGCCTCTTTGCAATGCCCCAGCGGGTCAATCCTCTGGCCCTGGCAGAGGCCTACGGCATTGAGGGGCGGCAGGTGGCCTGCCTGGAGGATCTGCCTGATGCCCTCGACTGGGGGTTGGCTCAGGGCCGCCCGGCCCTGCTCAGGTTGGCAACGGATCGTCAGGCGGATGCCCGACTGCGGACGCAGCTCCGCATCGCTGCGCAGAATGCAGATCCGATGCTCTGAAGCTGATGGCCGAGTTGCGGCAGGTTCTCCCCGGTGACCCCGCAGCGGAGTGGCAGCCCTGGGGGACCTATAACGACATTCTTGTGGACCGCTGCAGTCAAGGCATCGCCCGGGTGGCGATTAACCGCCCTTCCAAGCGCAATGCCTTCCGCCCTCAGACGGTGGCTGAATTGTGTGATGCCTTCAGCCGTATCCGGGATGACCGCGAGATCGGCGTAGTGCTGCTAACAGGTGTTGGGCCGGCGGTCGATGGTGGTTTCGCCTTCTGCTCCGGCGGCGATCAGAGCGTGCGTGGCGACGGCGGCTATGTCGGTGATGACGGCCTCCCACGCCTCAACGTGTTGGATCTGCAGCGGATCATTCGCAGTCTTCCCAAGGTGGTGATCGCCCTGGTGGCCGGATACGCCATGGGTGGCGGCCAGGTGCTCCATCTGCTCTGTGACCTGAGCCTGGCGGCGGACAATGCCGTCTTCGGTCAGACCGGCCCGAAGGTGGGCAGCTTCGACGGAGGTTTCGGCGCCGGTTACCTGGCCCGGGTGGTGGGGCAGCGCAAGGCCCGTGAGATCTGGTTTCTCTGCCGCCGCTATGGCGCTGACGAGGCCCTGCGTATGGGATTGGTCAACGGCGTGGTCTCCCTCGACCAACTGCAGGCTGAGGGGGTGCGGATGGCGCTGGAGGTGCTGCAGCACAGCCCCACGGCGATCCGCTGTCTTAAGGCGGCGTTCAACGCCGAAACCGATGGCCTGGCAGGCATTCAGGAGCTCGCGGGTCATGCCACCCACCTCTTCTATCGGACCGAGGAAGCGCTGGAGGGCCGCAACGCCTTCCTCGAGAAACGGTCCCCTGACTTCTCCGAAACAGGCTGGCTCCCTTAAACCTATGCTTTCGATCACCCTCCCAGAACCCTTGGAGCTTCTGCAGGCGGCCTCGATAGATTCGGTGATGGAAGCCCTGGCGTCACTGCCGGCCGAACTGCGCGACAAGAAGAATCGGCATATCGTTTTGTTGCGGGGTCGCCGGCGTCGGCTGCTCCTGGAGAACGGCAGCCTGTGACTCGCCTTTTCCGTGGCCATCGGCATACCCGGTTGGGAGACTCCGAATGGCACTTTCCGGTGTTTCAGAAGATCGACCAACCCGTCTGGGTGCCTCCCGTGACCGGCGAGCGGGTGGAGGAGCAGGGGCCAAACAACCCTCCGGGTAACCGCTGGATTGCCTTCTGTAGCGACTGCCTCGGCCGCGACGCCCATGACGATGATCAGTGGATCACGATCAAGGGCTGTACCACCACCGGTTTTCACGGCACCCCCCATCTCTGGACCGTGGGCCGTGCCATCTCCCATGGCTGCGTGCGCCTCTACAACGAGGATATGAGAGGGATTTACGGCAGGTGAAGCTCGGCACTGCGGTGACCGTGCTGCCCTGTGCCGGCAGATCGTCGAATTCCCCTTAAAGTCGCCGCGCGATCGCCGATTTCATCCATGCGCATCCTCTTCGCTGCCGCGGAATGCGCCCCGATGATCAAGGCAGGCGGCATGGGTGATGTGGTGGGGTCTCTGCCACCTGCCCTCGCACGACTTGGCCACGATGTACGGCTGATCATGCCTGGCTACTCCAAGCTCTGGAGCAAGCTGACGATCTCTGAAGAACCGATCTGGCGCGCCCAGACCATGGGCACGGAATTCGCCGTCTACGAGACCAAGCATCCCGGCAACGGGATTACGGTTTATCTGGTAGGTCATCCTGTGTTCGATCCCGAGCGGATCTATGGAGGTGAAGATGAGGATTGGCGTTTCACGTTTTTCGCCAGCGCCGCCGCTGAATTCGCCTGGAACGTCTGGAAGCCGCAAGTGCTGCACTGCCACGATTGGCACACCGGCATGATTCCGGTATGGATGCATCAAGACCCCGAGATCAGCACGGTCTTCACCATTCATAACCTCAAGTATCAGGGCCCCTGGCGCTGGAAGCTGGATCGCATCACCTGGTGTCCCTGGTATATGCAGGGTGACCACACCATGGCGGCAGCCCTGCTCTACGCCGAACGGGTCAATGCAGTGTCCCCCACCTATTCCGAGGAAATCCGCACATCTGAATATGGTGAAAAACTGGATGGCCTGCTGAATTTCGTTTCGGGCAAGCTGCGCGGCATCCTCAACGGGATCGACCTCGACGCCTGGAATCCAGAGACCGATAGGGCGTTGCCGGCCACCTTCAGCGCCGATGACCTCTCCGGAAAATCGGTCTGTAAGCGGGTGCTGCAGGAGCGTATGGGCCTGGATATTCGTGAAGATGCCTTTGTGCTGGGTATGGTGAGCCGTTTGGTGGATCAGAAGGGTGTTGATCTGCTTCTCCAGGTGGCAGACCGTCTGCTCGCTTACACCGATACCCAGATCGTGGTGCTCGGCACCGGAGACCGTGGCCTGGAATCAGGCCTGTGGCAGTTGGCATCCCGCCATGCCGGACGTTGCTCCGTCTTCCTCACCTACGACGACGATCTCTCCCGCCTGATCTACGCCGGCAGTGACGCTTTCCTGATGCCCAGCCGCTTCGAGCCTTGCGGTATCAGCCAGTTGTACGCCATGCGCTACGGCTCGGTTCCGGTGGTGCGCAAGGTGGGCGGACTGGTGGACACCGTTCCCCCTCACAACCCCGCCGAGGCCAGTGGCACCGGTTTCTGTTTTGATCGCTTTGAGCCGGTTGACTTCTTCACAGCGTTGGTGCGTGCTTGGGAGGCCTACCGCCATCGCGACAGCTGGCAGGCGCTGCAGAAGCGCGGCATGCAGCAGGACTACAGCTGGGATCGATCCGCTATCGATTACGACGCCATGTACCGCGATGTCTGCGGTCTGAAGGAACCTACCCCCGATGCCGCGATGGTGGAACAGTTCTCCCAGGGACAGGCAGCCGATCCCTCCCGGCCTGAGGATGATGGGCAGAACGCGGCCTTCGCGGCGGTTACTGCGCCGTCCGGTCCAAGCCGCAATCCCCTTAATCGTCTCTTCGGCCGCAGGGCCGGCTGATCTTGCCCAACCTTCCGGCGCCCTACGTAAGCCCCTGGAAAGAGTTTACCCGCAGCCTGCTGGCTCTCTGGGCTGATCTGGGTCTGCGGGGCCGGGAGCTCTGGCGCCGCAACCGGGATGGGGACCTCTCCATCCCGGGGTTATGGCCGGTAGTACTTGCGGCGTGGTTCTGGCCCGCCGTTGTCGCCCTGGTGCTGGCCACTCTTGTGTCAGTGGTGCTGCTGCTGACACGGACGCCAACCGAGCAGCTCAGCTCTCCGCCGCCGCCACCATTTCCGATCCGCGAATTGCCGGCCCCTGATCCTATGCCCGCTGACGAGGCGTACTTGGAGATGATCCCGGAACTGGATCCGCCACCGCCATCGCTGCGCATTGATCCTCTGCTGGAGCTGTTTCTGGATGGTTCAGCTCCAGACGGTCTATTGCAGACGGCACAGCCAGATGGGATGTCCAACCGTCTGCTGTTGCGCCTTGCCGAGAGCTGGTGGGGACTGCCGGACTCTCGTCGTCAGGAGCTGGTCCAGGCCTGGCAGACCCGCAGCACGAATCTGGGCTATGGCGAGTTGCGGTTGTTGGGTCGCGACGATCAACTGATCGGACGATCAGCCCGGGTTGGCAGCGGCATGATCTTGTTCAACCGAACGGCACCGGCATGACCCTGCGGATGCAGCAGCTGATCGATCTCTGGGGGCAACCGCAGGGCGATGTAGTCCCTCCGGAACAAGCCATCGGGCCGGTTTGCACAGACAGCCGCCGTCTGACCCCCGGCAGTTTCTTTATCCCCCTAGTGGGGGAACGCTTCGATGGTCACTCCTTCCTCGAGCAGCTGCCGGCGTTGGGGGGGCAGGGGGCTGTGGTGTCGCTGGACTGGACAGCACCGCTGCCCGATGGGCTTCTCCACTGGCGGGTTGATGACACCCTGGCGGCGTACCAGCAACTGGCGTTATTGCATCGCCGTCAGCTCGGTCTGCCCCTGGTGGCGGTCACCGGTTCCGCCGGCAAAACCACAACCCGAGAGTTGATTCGATCTGTTCTGGCACCCCTGGGAGCCATTCGAGCAAGTGAAGGCAACAACAACAACGACGTTGGAGTCCCCCTCACCGTCTTGGGGGCGAAGGAGAATGATGCCGCCCTCGTGATCGAGATGGGCATGCGCGGTCCGGGCGAGATCGCCCGCTTGTCCCGCTGCACTCAACCGGATATGGCTGTGATCACCAACATCGGCACGGCCCACATCGGACGGTTGGGAAGCCGCGAGGCCATCGCCGCCGCCAAGTGTGAGATCACGGCCGCGCTTAATCCGCAGGGGGTGGTGGTGATCCCCGCCGGTGATCCGTTGCTGGAGCAGGCTCTCGCTGCTGTCTGGCAGGGACAGGTGCTGAGGGTGCGCTTGGATGACGAAGATGCTGCTGAGAGGGCCGACCTGATCGGCGTCATCGAGGAAGAGTGTCTACTGCTGGGTGACGTGTCGATTCCGCTGCCGCTGGACGGTCGTCATAACGCCCGTAACCTGCTGCTCGCCCTTGCGGTGGGGTCACATCTGGGGGTTGAGCCGGTGAACGCTGCGCAGTTGCAGTTGAATGTTCCTGGCGGCCGCAACCGACGCATGCAGCAGGGTGGACTTACGCTGCTCGATGAGACCTACAATGCCTCTCCTGAGGCAGTCCTGGCGGCTCTGGACCTTCTCGCTGATCAGAAGGGCCGTTGCTTCGCGGTGCTAGGCACAATGCTGGAGCTAGGGGATCGCAGCGTTGAACTTCATCGGGCGGTGGCCGCCAGGGCCGCTGCACTCAAGCTCGATGGTCTGGTGCTGGTGGATGGCGCAGACGAAGGCCAGGCTATGGCGGAGGTTGCTTCAGGACTTAATCGCCTGGCTTTGGTGGCAACGCCCGAGGCCGCAGCTGAGCCCTTGGGTCAGTGGCTCCAGGCAGGTGATGTGGTTCTGCTCAAGGCCAGTCGCGGTGTAGCCCTGGAACGGTTGATCCCCCTGTTGCCTCCGGTTTAGACCGGACGGTCTGCCCAGCCCTCTTTGCTCAACTGCCTTGCGCGGCCGATTGCCAGGGCGCCATCAGGCACATCCTTGGTGATCGTTGAACCCGCGCCAACCGTTACCTTTGCTCCTAGGGTCACGGGGGCCACTAGCACTGAATTGGCGCCGGTTTTGCTGCCGTCGCCGATCACCGTGCGATGTTTGCGTACACCGTCGTAATTGGCTGTGATAGTGCCGGCTCCCACATTGACGTTTTCACCGAGGCTGGCATCACCGACGTAACTGAGGTGATTCACCTTGGTCCCTGCTCCCAGCTGGCTCATCTTCACCTCCACAAAGTTGCCGATGCGGCAGCCATCGCCGACATCCGCGGCGGGGCGCAGGTGGGCAAAAGGTCCGATTGCGACGCCGTTTCCCACCGTTGCCTCCCGAACAACGGAATGCAGCACGGTGACGTTGTTGCCGAGTTCGGCATCCTCCAGCAGGCTGCCGGGGCCAAGGCGGCAGTTATCGCCGATACGGCAGATACCGCGCAGATGGGTCTGCGGTTCGATCACCACATCGCGACCGAATTGGCAGTCTTCGCTGAGGGTGCAGCTGTTGGGATCGACGAAGGTCACGCCTTCCGCCATCCAGTGGTCACGCAGGCGCTTCTGCAGCACTGCTTCACACTGGGCCAGCTGCTTACGGTTGTTGATACCGTTCACTTCTTCGGGATCGGCGACTTCCACATGCATGGCTAGCGGCAGCATTGCCACGGTGTCCGTCAGGTAGAACTCGCCTTGATCATTGTCGGTGCTCAGCTTCGGCAGCACCTCCGCCAGGGCCCGCCAGTTGAAGCAGTAGATGCCTGCATTGGTCAGATTGTTGCTCCGCTGTTTGTCCGAGCAGTCCCGATGTTCAACGATTCCTCTCACCTTGCCCTCACCATCGGCAAAAACCCGGCCGTAGCCTGTCGGGTCTGCCAGGCTGGCCGTCAGCAGCGTCACGTCAGCACCGCTGTCCCTGTGAGCGCTCACCAGGGATTCAATCGTCTCGGAACGCAGCAGGGGCACGTCGCCGTTCAGCACCAGCAATTCACCCTCAAACCCATCCATCACCGGCAGCAGCTGCTGCACCGCATGGCCGGTGCCGTTTTGGGGTTGCTGCCTTACAAATTCCAGTCCGCCGATGGCTGACAGCTGCTGCTCAACCCGTTCGGCCTGATGCCCCACGATCAGCAGACGTCGTTCCGGCTGCAGGTTGACTGTACTGGCGAGCACCCTTTCCACGAGGGTGGCGCCGACCAGGGGCTGTAGCACCTTGGGCAGAGCGCTCTTCATCCGGGTGCCCTTTCCAGCAGCCAGAACGGCAACGGCAAGCATCTCGGACTTCAACAAACCGGCCGGAATCTACCGGGCTTGAACAGCTGCGTCCCCTCGCCAGCGTCGTTTCCAGGTATTCGTGGGTTCCAGGCCGCAAGCCTGTTGTTCAAGAACCCGTCGCCTGAGGATCTCGCTGGAGCTGGCAATGCCGTCGGGATCTCGGAAGGGAACGGCGGCGCGGGTGAAAAGATGTTCACGTTCCATGGGGCTGAGCGGACGCCACCCAGGCCCCTCGGCAGCACATGGGCCACCGGGCTTCACAGCCATCGTGCCGCTGCTCCAGCCGATCCGTTCTCCCGGGGCCGGCAGCAGCGAGTGCAGCTGAAGTCCGGCGCGTTGAAGACTTGCTCGCACAGCCGCCGATCGGGTGTAGGTGAGCAGCCGTCCACCTGGTGCTAAACGTGCGGAGATGTCAGTGAGGAATTCCTCCGTCCACAGCTCCGGGCAGCGTTGGGGGGAAAATGCGTCCTGCAGGATCAGGTCAAACCTCTGCTGCTCGGGGATCTTTGCAAGCATTGTTCGGGCATCGCCCCAGAGCTGCCGTCCGATGTTGGTTAGGTCGTTCCAGCCGTCGTTGACTTGGATCGCCTCAAGCCGCTGAAGAACACCCGGCTTCCAGAGGGCGCGGAACGTCGGTTGTTCAAGGGCCAGCTGCAGGGGGCGACGATCCAGCTCCAGACCCCACCACTGCACGGCTGGGGCTACATCAGGCAGCTCGTTCAGGATGACCGCCGTGTTGTAGCCGAGGCCGACGCAGACATCGAGGATCCTGAGACGATCGTCTCTTTGCCAGCGGTCCAGCTCAGCGGGTCTTGAGAACTTCGCCCGTGCTTCGTTCAGGGCACCAGCTGAACTATGGAATGCCTCTCCGAACCGTTCGCTTTCCAGGCTGAAACTGCCATCGGCCGTGGGGTAGGCCCGCAGGCCATCGGCATCAGCAGCGGAGCCGGTCAAGGTCGTCCCAGAAGCTGGGGTAACTCACGGCTGCAGCATCACTGCGCTGCAGGGTCGAATCACCTGAGGCAAGCAAGGAAGCCACCGCCAGGCTCATCGCCACCCGGTGGTCCGTCTCGCTGTCCAGAGCAGCGCCCTTCAACGGCCGTCCGCCGCGGATGGTCATGCCGTCGTCGTGCTCGTCGATGTCGGCTCCCATGGCCTTGAGCTGACGGGCCATCACCGCCAGACGGTCCGTTTCTTTGACGCGCAATTCTGATGCGCCGTTGATCCTGCTTTCACCCTCGCAGAAGCAGGCGGCGACGCTGAGGATCGGAACCTCGTCCACGAGCCGCGGCATGATCTCTTCGCCGAAGGCAAAGGGTTTCAGCGGTCCATGGGTGATCCGCAGTTCGCCCACCGGTTCCCCGGCCACATCGCGGCGGTTCATCACCTCGATCTGCGCATCCATCTGCTCCAGAACCTCGAGAATGCCCGTGCGCGTTGGGTTGAGACCGACGTTTTCAATGGTGAGGTCCGCGCCTGGAACGAGGGCACCGGCCACCAGCCAAAAGGCGGCGGAGCTGATATCCCCCGGGACAACCACCTGTTGTCCCTGCAGGGTGTTGCCGGGGCGAACGGTGATGTGACGTCCCATTTCGCCTCCTACCTTCAGGTCTGCACCGAAGGCTTGCAGCATCCGCTCGCTGTGATCGCGGGACTGAGCCGGTTCGATCACGGTGGTGGTTCCATCGGCCGTAAGGGCTGCCAGCAGCAGGGCTGATTTCACCTGGGCACTGGCCACCGATGTTCGGATCACTTTCCCCTTAAGGCTTTGGCCCTGCATCGCCAAGGGAGCCAGATTGCCGCCGTCACGCCCCCGAACATCCGCCCCCATCGAAGTCAGGGGCTGACCGACCCTGCGCATGGGCCGTCGACGCAGCGAGGCATCACCATCCAGGACAAAGTGACGCCCGGCGCGTCCCGCCAGTAACCCCAGCATCAGGCGCATTGTGGTGCCTGAGTTGCCGCAATCGAGAACCTCAGCCGGTTCCTGCAGTCCATCCAGACCGACCCCTTCAACGGTGACGAGGCCGCCGGCCTCGATCGGGCTCATGCGAACACCCATAGCCCTCAGACAAGCGGCGGTGCTGATGGGGTCCTCCGCCGGCAGTAACCCACTAATGGTGGTGGTGCCTTCTGCGATGGCACCGAACAGTAGGGAGCGGTGGGAGATCGATTTGTCGCCAGGTACCTTCACCCGTCCCTGGAGGCTTCCTCCTGCCTTGAGTTCACGGGGAGGCTGGGAGTGGCCGGTGGCGCTCAAGACTGATCCTTCGTTGGGCCGATCCTATGGGCTGGTCTTCAGGCCCTGGATCAGGCGATCGAGGGCGTAACCGAACAGAGTTGGATCCGGCTCGTCGTCACCGAGTCCATCCAGTCCCAGCTCGGTCCAGCGCGTCGACACCCGAGCTTCCAGGTCCGCTGGACGGCTCAGCGGTTCCCCCCATTCGTGGTTCTTCTCCGGTCCCACTTTCGTTGTCGCATCAATGGCCAGTCGGCCGCCCAGCCCCAGTTGCTCGCTGGCGAAATCGAGGCTATCAAAGGCGGTGTCCGCCAGGGTGAACAGGTCCCTCTGCGGGTCCACCTGCGCAGCGATCGCCCACACCACCTGGCGTGGATCCCGCACGTTGATGTGCTTATCCACCACCACCACAAACTTTGTGTAGGTGAACTGGGGTAGGGCGCTCCAGAACGCCATGGCAGCACGCTTGGCCTGGCCGGGATAAGCCTTGTCGATGGAGATCACCGCCAGCTTGTAGCTGAGCGCTTCCATTGGCAGGAAAAAGTCTGTGATCTCCGGGATCTGCTGGCGCAGGATCGGGGTGTAGATACGGTTCAGCGCGATGGCTAGCATCGCCTCTTCCTTGGGAGGCCGGCCGCTGAAGGTGGTGAGAAACATCGGATCCCGCCGCTGGGTCATGCAGTGGAAGCGCACCAGCGGTGAGTCCTCCACACCGCCGTAGAAGCCCATGTGATCTCCGAAGGGGCCATCCGGCAGCACTTCACCCGGAGTGATAGTTCCCTCCAGCACCACTTCGCTGTGGCTGGGCACCTGCAAGTCGATGGTTTTGCAGGGGGCCAGACGAACTCCTTCTCCGGCATAGATGCCGGCAAACAACCACTCACTCAGCTGCACCGGGATCGGAGTGGCGGCCGCCATCACCAGCAGTGGGTGCACGCCGATGGCCACCGCCACCTCCAGCTTCTTGTCCATCGCTGCGGCCTTGCGTAGATGGCGGGCTCCGCCCCGCACGCTTAGCCAGTGCACGGTCATCGTGTTCGCCGACTGCCGCTGGAGCCGGTATACGCCTACATTCGGCACGCCGGTTTCCGGATCCTTGGTGATCACCAACCCGAGAGTGATCACCCCACCCGCATCCCCTGGCCAGGGTCGTATTAACGGAATGTTGTCGAGGTTGACGGCATCGCCCCTGAAGATCTGTTGCCGGCAGGGGGGCGTCAGATCGCGGTCCGGTTTTGCCTTGACCAGATCCCAGAACACCCGTGCGAACTGCTTGGTTTCGCTCAATCCCTTGGGAGGACGGGGCTGCTGCAGCAGGGCCAGCCTGGATCCAAGCTCCTCGAGCTGCTCAGCCCGCTCAAGGCCCATGCTCCACACCACCCGTTCGAGGGTGCCGAGGGTGTTGACGGCTACCGGTATCGAGGAGCCGATCACGTTTTCGAACAGCAGGGCTGGCCCCCCCTGGGACAGCACGCGGTCGGCGATGGCCGCCAGTTCAAGATCTGGGTCCACTGGGGCCGTGATCCGCTTGAGCTGTCCACGCTGATCCAGCAGTTGCAGGAATCCGCGCAAGTCGCGGGTTGCCGGGCCAGATCGGAACAAGGCCATGGAGGCGACGAGAGGATCACAGGAGATCTCGGTACTGTGTCGCACGCCGATGATGAGCGTGGCCATGAAGATTTGCTATTTCCACGTTCCGGCGCAGATGCCGGCCGATGCCAGCCCCGATGCGGCGGTGGTGATTGATGTGCTGCGTGCCACCACTACCATCGCCTGGGCGCTGCATCATGGTGCGGAAGCCGTGCAGGCTTTCGCCGATCTCGACGATCTGCGGGCGGCTGCCGAGGTCTGGCCGGCCGACCGGAGACTTCTGCTGGGGGAACGCGGAGGACAGACCCTGGCAGGCTTTGACCTGGGTAATTCCCCCGTGGCCGTGGTGCCTTCCACCGTTGCCGGCAAGCGCTTGTTTATGAGCACCACCAACGGCACTCGCGCTCTGGATAGAGTGCGACAGGTGCCCTTGCTGGTGACCGCTGCGCTGCCGAACCGTGAGGCGGTGGCCCAACGACTTCTGCAGGAATCACCCGAAACCGTGGCGATTGTGGGCAGCGGTTGGGAGGGGACCTATTCACTTGAGGATTCCCTGGCAGCAGGAGCTCTGACGACGCGTCTGCAGGATTTGAATGGCGCGGTGACGGTCGCTAACGATGAAGCCACTGCAGCTATGGCCCTTTGGCAGCAGTGGCGTCACGATCCCGAAGCCTGTCTGCGCAAGGCCAGCCACGGACAACGGCTGATTCAGCTCGGTGACCATGATGACGACTTTCGCTTCTGTGCCGGTCTGGACCAGTTGAGTGTTGTTCCCATGCAACAGTCGCCAGGAGTGCTGCAGGCGATCTGAACGCCTCTAAAGTCCGACTCAATCTCCAGATCCCGTGAACGACTTCCTGGCGGCTGCCGTGCAGCTCACGAGCAGCCAGGATCCGGAAAGCAATTTCAATGCCGCGGAGGAGCAGATTGATCTAGCAGTTCGTCGTGGTGCGGATCTGGTTGGGTTGCCCGAGAACTTCGCATTCATGGGAGAAGACAGCCGTCGCCTGGAGCTTGCGTCCGATCTGGCTGGACGGTGCAGCCGCTTTCTTGTGACGATGGCACAGCGCTACCAGGTGGTGCTGCTGGGCGGAGGATTCCCCGCACCGGTGGGTGATGGTTCCCGCACGTTGAACCGTGCCGAACTGGTGAATCGGGATGGCCAGTTGCTGGCCCGCTACGACAAGATTCATCTCTTTGATGTCGACCTTCCCGACGGGAACACCTATCGCGAGTCGGCAACAGTGAATCCTGGACAGGCATTGCCCCCCGTTGTCGATGTACCGGGTCTCTGCAAGGTGGGGCTATCCATCTGCTACGACGTTCGCTTTCCTGAGCTCTACAGACATCTCATCGGTGCCGGCGCCGATCTGCTGATGATTCCAGCCGCCTTCACCGCCTTCACCGGAAAGGACCATTGGCAAGTGCTGCTTCAGGCCCGTGCCATCGAGAACACCGCCTACGTGCTGGCGCCGGCACAGACAGGACTGCACTACGGACGTCGACACAGTCATGGCCACGCCATGGTGATTGATCCCTGGGGCACCGTGCTGGCTGATGCCGGTGTGCTGCCCGGTGCCGCGATTGCGCCCGTAAACACGGCGCATCAGGGCCATGTGCGAGATCAGATGCCAAGCCTGCGTCACCGCAGGCCGGCTTTGTTCTGACGTCGATGCATGCGGTGAAATCCCGCCGATGGCGCTGCATTGCAGTCGTGGCCTTGCAGCTTTGTATTCATCTGCCCTCGCTACCGGTCAAGGCGGCAAGTGCCCTGGCGGCCTGGGTCCTCACTGAGAACGGCACACTGCAGTTGCGAACTGGCCGCAATGTCAGGCTCCAAGCTTTTTTTCAGGGTTCTAGCGATGGCCGTGGCACCCGCGTCTGGATCGACTTCCCCGGTGAGCTGCGCTTTCCCCGTCGGCTGACGGGTCGCGGCGCGGTCAAGGAGATCCGACTGGGCAAGCCCCGAGCTGGGGCCACGCGGTTGGTGGTGGAGTTCCGCCCCGGTGTGGAACTCGATCCCAATCAGCTGAAGCTGAGGGGAACAGCCCCCGACCGCTGGGAACTGACCTTCACCGGTTTGCCCACCCAGGGGCTGGATGATCTGGGTGAAGGTGATCTGACAGGGCGAGCCACGGCCTGGCGACCGCCGGGCCGCTTCGCCCCAAGTCGCACACCGGTGGATCCATCCGGGCTGCCCACCGTGACCCGCGGTCGCTACAAGATCGTTATCGACCCTGGCCACGGAGGACCGGATCCTGGGGCCGTCGGTATTAACGGTCTTAGGGAGACAGATGTGGTGCTGGATGTGTCCCTGCAGGTGGCGGCCCTGCTGCGGGCCCGCGGTGTCGACGTGTTGCTGACGCGCACCGGTGATGTGGATGTCGATCTACCGCCGCGGGTTTCCCTGGCCAACCGAATTGCCGCCACGGCTTTCATCAGCATCCATGCCAATGCCCTGAGCATGCGGCGCCAGGACGTCAATGGGATTGAGACCTTCTTCTTCTCGGACGCCCGGTCCGGCCGCTTGGCCGGCTACCTGCAGCAGCAGATGATGAACGTGTCTCCCGGAACGCCGAACCGCGGCGTGCGCAGAGGGCGCTTCTTCGTGATCCGGCGGACGGTGATGCCGGCTGCATTGGTGGAAATAGGTTTTGTAACCGGAGCGATCGATGCCCCCCGCCTCGCCAGTGCGGATCATCGGCGCCGTTTGGCCCTGGCCCTGGCAACCGGAATTCTCAACTACCTACGCCAGGAGGTGCGATGACTCCGCGTCTCGGTTTCTTCGACAGCGGTGTGGGGGGATTGACCGTGCTGAGGCGGGTGCTGGAACGCCACGGATCAGTGTCCTGCGTTTATTTGGGAGATACGGCCAGGGTTCCCTACGGCAACCGTCCGCCAGCTGAGATTCGCCGTATTGCTGCTGAGGTGGTCGGATGGTTGCGTGATCAGCAGGTGTCGACGGTGGTCATGGCCTGCAATACCACCAACGCTTTGGCCAGGGATGTGGCAGAAGGGCAGGCCGGTGGTCCTGTGATCGGATTGATCGGTGCCGCGGCAGCCATGGTGGAGACCCGGCGGGTGGGAGTGCTGGCGACTCCAGCCACGGTGGCCTCCGCGGCTTACAGCGCCAGCATCGAAGCACTCCATCCCGGTGCACTGGTCGTGGAGCAGGCCTGTCCTGCCTTTGTTCCCTTGATTGAGTCCGGTGACTGCAGCAGTGACGAGCTGAGACAGTTGGCGAAGGCCTATCTCGATCCCCTTCTGGCGGCGTCTGTGGAGACGATTGTTCTCGGCTGCACCCATTACCCGTTGCTGATTCCTCTGTTGAAGCAGTTGCTGCCCGGTGCCATTCAATTGATCGATCCTGCGATCGGTGTGGCCCGGCAATTGGATTCGGTTCTCGGTGTTCCCGGCGCAGCAACCGGAAGCACCCTTGAGTTGCGGCAATGTCGCTTTTGCGTGACCGCGGATCCTGAGGGTTTTGCCGATCGCGCCACCCCCTGGCTAGGGGCCCGTCCTGAGGTCCATCTGCAATGGCTTCAGAGCTGAGGCCATCACCACTAGGATCTTCTGCGCCGAGGGGTTTCATGATCACTGTCACCGAGCTGCTGCAACCGGTCGAAACCGATCTAGAAACCCTGCTCGGAGACCTGCGCAGTCTGATCGGTGCCGGTCATCCCATTCTTCAGGCGGCCGCCGAGCACCTGTTCAGTGCAGGTGGCAAGCGTCTGCGTCCCGGCATCGTTCTTCTGCTCTCTCGTGCTCTGGCTGACGATGGCCAGCTGACGCACCGGCATCGACGCCTGGCTGAGATCACGGAAATGATTCACACCGCCTCTCTCGTTCATGACGATGTGGTAGATGAGGCATCCACCCGCCGAGGCGTCGATACCGTTCATAGCCGTTTCGATGCGCGGGTCGCGGTTCTGGCTGGTGATTTCCTTTTCGCGCAGGCTAGCTGGCACCTCGCCAACCTCGATGACCTCGAGGTGGTGAAGCTTCTCAGCCGTGTGATCATGGATTTGGCGGATGGTGAGGTGAAGCAGGGGCTCTTCCGTTTCGACACGGCCCAGAGCTTCGAAACTTACCTGGAGAAGAGCTACTGCAAAACAGCTTCGTTGATAGCCAACAGCGCACGAGCTGCCGGTGTTCTCAGTGATTGTTCCCCCACGGAGCTGGATGGCCTTTACCGCTTTGGCCGTCAGTTGGGTCTGGCCTTCCAAGTGGTGGATGACATCCTTGATTTCACCGGCAGTGACCTGCAACTTGGCAAGCCAGCTGCCAGTGATCTGGCTAGTGGATACCTCACGGCTCCAACCTTTTACGCCATAGAGGAGCACCCCAGGCTGCAGGCCTTGATTGCCCGCGAGTTCGTTGAGCCGGGCGATCTCGACGATGCCCTTGAGATGGTGCGCTCCTCCCGTGCCATTTCTCGTACACGGGACCTCGCGGAAACCTTTGCCACCGAATCCCGTGATTCGATTGGCTGGATGAAGGATTCCGCCTGCAAGCGGGCATTACTGGACCTGCCCGACTTTGTGCTCAGTCGGCTGTACTGAGCAGCAGATCCAGAACCACACCCAGACTATTGATCTGCCTGGGATTCTTATTCTGATCATGACTGGTTGGTTGTTCGTTCAGCACCCAGACCCGGCATCCGGCTGCCAGAGCAGCCTCTGTTCCGGCCTGTGAATCCTCCAGGGCCCAACACCTTCTGGGATCCATGCCAAGCCGAGACGCGGCGAGACGGAAGGGTGCAGGGTCGGGCTTACCGGCCTTCAGCTCAGGATCATCACCGTAGACGCGCTCATGGATGCGCTTCAGCCAGGGGTGGGGCTCAGCTTTGAAGGTCACGGCCTCCAGGCTGCTGCTGGTGACCAAGGCCATGGGGATTCCCCTGGCATCGCAGTACTCCACCAGCAGTTGCGCGCAGGGAATCGCTTTGGCTTGGGGAAGCAGTGCACGCACTATCGGCTGTTGAACCGCCAGCAATGCGTCTGCTTCCACCGGACGCGGCAGCCAGCTGCTCACCAGGGCGGCGCAGTCGAGGCGACGACGGCCCTTAAGTTGCAGTAACTGGTCGTTGCCGAGCTCTGCTCCGAAGTGCGCTGCGGCCTCTGACCAGCCGCGGCTGTGCAACGGCTCGGTGTCGAGCAGCAGTCCATCCAGATCGAACAGGCAGGCGGCGGGAAGAGTGGACACGCCATCCAGAGGCTCGGCACGTTCCAGTCAAGCTCGCTGCGGTTCAGGGTCTCTCCGACGGATTGATACGGGACCTGGAACGGTCGCTGGACTCCTCCTTACCCTTTCAGCAACAGTCCCTGCCCCGTCTGCTGTGACCGAGTCCACCACGTCGATCGAAAGTGTCCTGCAGGAGCAGCGGGTGTTTCAGCCGCCTGCTGACATTGCGGCCGCGGCACGGATCGGCAGCCTGGACACTTACCGCGCCATGGCGGAGGCGGCGACAACGAATCCCGATGAATTCTGGGGAGAGGCTGCTCGGCGGGAACTGCACTGGTTTGAACCGTTCCACACGGTTCTCGACTGGTCGGAACCGCCCTTTGCCCGCTGGTTTGAAGGTGGCACCACCAACCTATCGTTCAACTGTCTGGACCGTCATCTTGAGGGTCCCAAGGCCGAGAAGACCGCGTTGATCTGGGAAGGAGAACCTGGTGATGTGCGCCGCTTCACCTACCGCGAGCTCCACGCCGAGGTCTGCAAAGCCGCCAATGCCCTCAGGTCCATGGGCATAGGAAAAGGCGACCTGGTGGCTCTTTACATGCCGATGATTCCAGAGGCCGCCATTGCAATGCTCGCCTGTGCCCGGATTGGCGCTCCCCATTCCGTTGTGTTCGGTGGCTTCTCGGCTGAGGCCTTGCGCGACCGCCTCCGGGACGGCGAGGCCAAGGCCGTGATCACGGCGGATGGTGGATTCAGAAAGGACAAGCCCGTTTCCCTCAAACCGGCCGTTGATGCCGCTTTGACGGAGGGTGCCTGTCCATCGGTGACCAGCGTTCTCGTGGTAGAGCGCACCAAGCAGCCCGTGGAGATGGTGACGGGACGCGATCAGTGGTGGCACGACGTCGTGGTTGCCCAGAGCAACGCTTGCCCTGCGGAGCCGATGGCCAGCGAGGATCGGCTGTTTGTGCTCTATACCTCAGGCTCCACCGGCAAACCCAAGGGTGTGGTGCACACCACCGCTGGTTACAACCTGTGGGCCCACCTCACTTTCCAGTGGATCTTCGACATTCGTGATGACGATGTGTACTGGTGCACAGCGGATGTCGGCTGGATCACTGGCCACAGCTATATCGTTTATGGGCCGCTGTCCAACGGCGCGACCACGGTGATTTACGAAGGGGCGCCGCGTCCCTCCAAGCCCGGTGCGTTCTGGGAGCTGATTCAGAAGCACGGCATCACGCTTTTCTACACCGCTCCGACGGCGATTCGAGCCTTCATGAAGAGTGGCCGCCAGGTGCCCGATCAGTTCAACATGAGCAGCCTGCGGTTGCTGGGAACAGTGGGTGAGCCGATCAATCCGGAGGCCTGGATGTGGTATCGGGATGTGATCGGTGGCAACCGCTGCCCGGTCGTTGACACCTGGTGGCAGACGGAAACCGGTGGCGTGATGATCAGCCCGCTGCCTGGAGCCACCCCCACCAAGCCGGGATCTGCCACGCTGCCGCTGCCGGGCATTCAGGCCGACATCGTTGATGCAAAGGGCAACAGCTGCGGGCCTGATGAAGGTGGGTATCTGGCGGTGCGGGCCCCCTGGCCCGGAATGATGCGCACGGTGCATGGCAACCCCCAGCGCTTTCGCGAGAGCTATTGGGAGCACATCCGTCCTGCCGATGGCTCTTACTTGTATTTCGCCGGGGATGGCGCCCGACGCGACGCTGATGGTTACTTCTGGGTAATGGGCCGGGTGGATGATGTGATCAACGTTTCCGGTCACCGCCTCGGCACGATGGAAATCGAGTCGGCACTTGTAAGCCATCCAGCGGTGGCGGAAGCCGCTGTGGTCGGTTGCCCCGACGACCTCAAGGGTGAGAGCATCGTGGCGTTCGTCACCCTTGAGTCGGGGCGTGAGTCTTCGGATGATCTGATCAAGCAGCTCAGGGCCCATGTGGGCACGGAGATCGGACCCATCGCTCGGCCCGATGAGATTCGCTGCAGTGATGCCCTGCCCAAGACCCGCAGTGGCAAAATCATGCGTCGGATCCTGCGGGCCTTGGCCGCCGGTCAGGACGTCACTGGTGACACGAGCACCCTGGAGGACCGTTCAGTGCTTGACCGGCTGCGTGTCTGAACTCAGGCGGACCAGCTGCGGATCACCTCGGTCAGCTGATGGATGATTCCGACCCGCTTAGGGTCATCCGCCCAGTCCCCCAGAACGCTGCGTCGCACTCCGGCACTGGCTGGGGTGAGGTGGTCGCCTGGCAGCTGCAGCACCTCGGTTTGGTTCTGCGGCCGTTGCCGTCGCTCAAGGGCTTGAAGCAAGGCATCGCTTTGATCAAGCTGATCCCGACTGAATCGAATTACCAGGTTGCGTTCCTGCTGGTAATGCCTGCTGATCAGACGAAGGGTCTCCGACGGTGATGGACTGAACTCGGTTTCAACCCCCAGTAGTGGGGCGATCTCCCCCAGCAGTGGGATCGAACGGCCAGCCTGGAAGTTGTTGAAACTGAGGGCCACAAGACCACAGCAGTTCCTGCCGCCATCCGGGGCCAGCAACTGCAATTTGCAGCCGAGGCTGTGACCGAGCCGAAGCGGCATGGGCATCGGGCCGTAATGCTCTTCGAGCTTTTTCCGGGCGTTGCGGAAGTCTTTCCAGGCCTCTCTCGCCTGGCTTTGATGGTCAAATCCCGGTACATATGCCCAGGCGTTGATCACTAAGCCGCTGTTGCTGAGATCCTCCAGCAGACGCCGGTAACTCACCTGGGGCGTGGCTGCTAGGTAGCTCCCACCGATGAAATCCACCTGGCCGACAGGCCGTGCTGGTCTCAGCTGCCAGATCTTTCCCAGTTGGAGCCAGTCCATCTCTGGTCAGCTCTGGAAGGAGGAGATCACTCGCTCCGCCTCTCGTACGTGGGCTGGACCATCCAGCAGGTTGCTGAAGACGTGCCGGATCACACCCTGACCATCCACCACATAAGTAACGCGACCGGGAACTAGCCCAAGGGCCCTGGGGACCCCAATGCTGCGGCGAAGGCTGTTGTTCCGATCGACCAGCAGGGGGAAGTTCAGTCCATTGCGTGTCGCGAAGCGGCGGTGACTGATGGCGTCATCAGCACTAACGCCCCAGACCTCAGCACCGAGACTCTTGAACGTGGCGATGCTGTCGCGAAAGCTGCAGGCCTCGGCCGTGCAACCCGGCGTGTCGTCCTTGGGGTAGAAGAACAGAACAAGCCAGCGGCCACGAACCATCTCAGGAGTCCGCTGCTCGCCATCCTGATCCTCCAGACAGAAGCTGGGCAGGGAATCGCCGACGCCGATGGCCATTGGCTCAGTCATTCAAAGGCGACCTTAAGCAAAGAGACACTTGCACCGAGCGAGACAATCAGCGTGGGAAGAGGGAGCGTCCTAATGGCTGATCAGTTGACCTTGCTGGAGGCTGTGCAAGAGCAGCGTCCTGATCCACCTGCTCCAGCAGCGCCTGCCACGGTGCTGATCCTTGATACCGAGACCACTGGGCTTGATCCGCAGAGGGATCGTTGCCTTGAGGTTGGCGCCATTCTTTTCAATGTTTCGGCTAGATCCGTTCTGGCGCAGCAGTCTTTTCTGCTGCCAGTGGAATCCAACGCAGCGGAACCGATCAACCGGATCCCTGCGGCCGTGACGCGGTTGCCTCAGCCCTGGACTGGAGCGATGCGATGGTTCGATGACCTGCTAGCAGCTGCGGATGTGCTGGTGGCCCACAACGCCGCCTTCGATCGTCAGTGGTTCGGCCGGGATCCCTTGCCTGCCGTCAGTCATCCATGGCTGTGTTCGATGGAGGATCTGCACTGGCCTGCTGAACGGCAGCTGCGTTGCCGGCCTTCCTTGCGTGATCTGGCCCTCGCCTATGGCGTGCCGGTCTGGTCAGCCCATCGCGCTCTGACGGATTGCATTTACTTGGCCGAGGTGTTTGCCCGCTGCGATGACCTGGAGACGATGTTGCTGCATGGCTTGGAGCCTCGTCAGTTGGTGCGGGCCAAGGTGTCCTATGACGATCGTCATCTCGCCCGGGAGGTTGGGTTTCGCTGGAACGATCCCGTGAAAGGCGCCTGGACGCGCCGCCTGAGTCAACGGGAAATCAAGGGCCTTAACTTCCCCATCGAGGCTGTTCAACTTGCACCGGAGCACCGCGCTGCCTGAGTAGGTTCGCCCTGAAGGGGTGCTCTTTTGCTTCAGCACTCCGAAGTCACTGGGGTGATTTTACTTTTTTTGCGGCTGCTTCAGCAGGCTGAAGACATGGCCGTTTTCATTCACCGTCGTCGCCATCCCATTCAGAACCGGTTGCGCCAGTGGCAGCAGGTGCGCACCTGGGCGCGGCTGATCCGGGAGGCGGAAGCCCTTTGGCATGTGGATGTTCGTGCCCTAAGGCGCATTGGGGCTGAAGAGCTCTCCCAGCTGCTTGAGGAAGTCCCCCCGGCTCAGCGACAACGCACTAATCGTTGGTTGGACGGATATCGCGTAGCCACACGATTGCGTCGGCAACGAACCGAGCTGACACCAATCAGGTCACTTGATTCGTCAACGACATGAACGAGAACCAGCACGAGGCCCGGAGATTCAATTTTCCTTAGCCTTGCCATAACGATGGATTCGTTTTTAGTTCGCTACTCCTAGTTCTCTGACTTTCCATAGGCCTCCCATGAGGTTCGCTAAGAAGGCTCTTCTCGTCTCTTCCGCGCTTGCACTTGTCGCAGGGATGCCTACTTCCGTCGCTGAGCGGCTGAATGGCGCCATCGGTTATGTAAATCAGTCGTATATCAGGGGAAAAGTCAAAGCCGCTGCTCTCAAGAACTTTTCTGGCGATTTCCTGAAGCCCTCCGTAGCTGCGGGTGCCACTGCCCTAAACGGCATAACCCTGGATCATGACATAGCCGGCAGGAACCCCAACCCTTCCGCCAAAGGTGTTTACCCCATCGCCACACTGACCTGGGTGCTGGCCTATGAAAAGGGCAACGGCAAGGACACTGCTGTGGTGAAGGAGGCCTTCAACTAAATGCTCAGCGACGCTGCTCAGAACAAGGCTCCTTCCCTGGGCTTTGTTCCTTTGACAGGGTGAAATTCTCTCCAAGGCCAAGGCTGCTGTAAATAAAATCGGCAAGTGATGAATCGCTGAGCCGTTGATGATTTCCAACGGCTTCGATCAGATCTGGAGGGGCCCAATGGCCCCCTTGTTTGTTCTTTTTTCACTCTTGGAAAAAAGTAAGACGCTTCTTAACCGAATCACATCCCGCCCTTTGCCTGGGGCGCATGTTGTGCTCCATACAGTTCGGATGTATCCGCGGAACACCTCAATGGTTGCGATTACCTCCAGTGAGCTCTCTCCAAGACGTGAAGGTTTCAGGGGATTGCTGGAAACCAACTATCGGAAGCACAACCTTGTTCATCTGAATGCTGGAAGTGTTGTGCCGCTGCTGAAAAAAAGCATCTGGCTTGTTGTCAATGGAATGGTGAAACAGGATGCGGTCTCCGTGCATGGGGATGAGTTGCTGCTCGGTCTTGCCGGACCGACCGAGCCCTTCGGTGAACCTCTCAGTACCGTTGAGGCTTACGAGACTGTGGCATTGAGTGACTGCGACTTTGTTTGCCTCAGCACCACGGAGGTTGAGCAGGCACCTCAGCTTGCACTTGCCATGGTGGATGCCAACCGTGCCCGTTATCGCCAAGCCGAATAAATACTGGCTCTACTGGGCTTGCGTCGCGTTGAGGAAAGGGTTCGCGGTTTTCTTGAAATGTTGGCCCAGGACTATGGCCAACCCTGTGGTAACGGACTCCGTCTCAATCTGCGGCTGACCCATCAGGAGATGGCCAGCGCGCTGAGCACTACGCGCGTCACCGTGATCCGTGCGATCGGTTTGCTGCGCGATGAGGGTTGGCTGAAGATGGATTCCCAGCGGCATCTGGTGATCGCCCATCTGCCTCGTCGCTGATCAGGGGCGCAGCACATAAAAAAGCCGGCACTGGCGTGCCGGCTTTTGACCTGTCGCAGAGCGATGAGGTCGGGGTTGGACGGTTGGATCGGAGCGGCGGGATTTGAACCCACGACCCCCACTACCCCAAAGTGGTGCGCTACCAAGCTGCGCTACGCCCCGCTAAATTCAAGTTATCACAAGGCATTCCGACGTCTGAGTCGTTTCAGCATGCGTGTGGTCAGCTGATCTCTTGACTGGTTCCCGTACTGCACCAGGCGCATCTCTGAGGCCAGCTGACGCATCTCCTTGAGGCTCATGGCTGCCAGCCTCAATTCCGGAAGCGTTCGCCAGGCCCGAGCACGCATTGGCAAGGTGCTCAGGCCGCCTGCCTGGCCGATGTTGATGGTGCCATCGGCCAGCCATTCGGGGATCAGCACCATCAACACGGCGATGAGGCCGTAGAGCTCAACCAACCCTTTTGGGAGTGGATGAAGTTGGCGTCGATCCGTCGGGTCCGGCGGAGCGCTCACAGAGGTCCTCGGTTGAGGTGATGTCCTCACCATGCCACTGACCTTTGGCGCTTCCAGAGCGCGGTGGTCAGATTTCCAGTGTCTTTGGTAGTGGTGTCGAAGGAGCCTCGCGCCAGAGCAGTTCCGGACCGCGGCTGGCCTCCGGCGTGCGGGTGGAGAAGACCAGGCCGATCACCAGCAGCACTGTCAGACCAATCGCGATCAGAACCTGACGGTCGGTCATCTCAAGCCAGGCGGATCGGTGCATTGTTGCTGCGCAGAACGCAGTGGTTGATGCTCCAGTCGTAGGCCGCCCAGACCGTTGATGGAAGGAGGTAGTTGTTGCCGTTGAAATCACCCAGAAGAGCCTGGGTCGGCATGGCCGAGCAGTAGGGACGACTACCGGGTTTGGCGAGGTACTGCTGGTGGTAGGGCTCAGCGAAATAAAAGGCCTGATCCGCCAAGATCTCCGTGGTGATCGGCCCGAATCCACGATGGTTCAGGGCCTCCTGGTAGGAGGTTCGGCTGGCCTGAGCCAGGCTCATCTGCTGATCCGTTGTGGTGTAGATCGCTGAGCGGTACTGGGTTCCAGTGTCGTTCCCCTGGCGGTTTCCCTGGGTGGGGTCATGGCACTCCCAGAACAGCTTCAGCAGATCACTGAAATCGACGGCCGGCGTGCTCCAGACCACCCGCACCACTTCGGTGTGGCCAGTGGTGCCCGAGCAGACCTCCTGATAAGTCGGGTTCACTCGCTCACCACCGGAGAACCCTACGGCTGTATTGACCACGCCTGGAAGACGCCAGAACCCCTTCTCAGCTCCCCAGAAACATCCGCATGCAAAAAGGGCTTCCTCCTGGTCTCTCATCAGTGGAGCACACAAGGGTGTGTCGAGCACTGCATGCATCGCCTGTTTGGGGGACTCACCACCGCGTTGGGTCAGCCAGGAGGGGAGCATGAACTATCGGAAAGTCCAACAACCCTAGGCAGGTTGGTCGTTGCGCTGAACGGGTTCCAGCTGAATGTGGTTCAGCAGAGTGGTGACGAAAGCAAACAGAAGAAAGGGAAGACTCAGCACAAGAATCAAACCAACCCCCACAAGAGCGAAGATGGGTCGAGATGAGCCCATAAGCGCCAGTCCGGCAGCAAGGCTCACAAAGATCACGGCCATCCAGGCCAGTACCTGGCCGTAGATATCACCGAAGGTGAGCGTGCAGCGCATCGTCAAAGGTGAGCTGCTGGTCATGGAAGGTTCCTGCGTTCAACCAGCTAAGCCGCTAGTGCGGCTGTTGTCCGCATCAACTTCCAACTTCTTCAGGAAGCCATCTCTTCGAGTTGTTCAGCGGCCTGCTGCCGTTCCCAGAGTCTTCGGTAGGTGCCGGCTGTGGCGATCAAGGCGTTGTGGTGCCCCTGTTGCACGATTCGACCGTTGTCCATAACCAAAATTCGATCACAGGCAGCTGCGGCCGAAAGTTGGTGGCTGATCATCAAGATGGTGCGCCCCTCCTCGGATCGAATGGAGTAAAGGATTGCGGCTGCGGTGTTGTTGTCGACGCTGGCCAGGGCATCGTCCAGAACGAGCACCGGAGCGGAGACCAGCAGGGCACGTCCCAAGGCCGTGCGTTGACGTTGCCCGCCACTGAGAGTGATGCCCCGTTCGCCGACGATGGTCCTGAATCCCTCAGGGAACCCTTTGACGTCATCCGACAGGCGGGCGCGTTCGGCCGCTTGCTCAACCTGATTATCCCCGGCACTGGGATCGCCGTAGCGAAGGTTGTCGGCGAGTGTGCTGGTGAATAGAAAACCCTCCTGGGGAACCATGGCCACCTCGCCACGCAGATCGTTCAGAGGAAGGCGATTGACGTCCACTCCATCCAAGAACAACTGGCCGTCAGGAACTGGCACCATCCGGCCGAAGGCACGTGCCAAAGTTGTCTTGCCGCAACCAACGGCACCGACCACGGCCACCACTTCGCCGGGTTCAATGCAGAAATCAAGGCCGTTTAGGGTGTCGCGCTCGGCACCCTCGTAACGGATGCGCAGGCCCCGAGCTTCGAGTCGTCCGCGCCGTGGCTGGTCAGCTGTGATCGAATCATTGCCATCACGGATGGCAGGCTGGCGTTGCAGCAGCTCCTCCACACGTTCCAAGCTCACCTGCCCGGTCTGGAATGTGTTGAGGGTGAATCCCAGCAGCGCCGTGGGAAAGACCAGCTGCTGCACATAGAAGACGAGCGCGACAAGCCCCCCGGTCGTCAGACTGCCTTCACTGAGCCTGCCGCTGCCCAGGGCCAGCAACAACAGCAGGGAGACGGAAGATAGGCCCTCCAACAGTGGGAAAAGGGTGCTTCGGGTCCGCGCAAGACGGATGGCGCTGTTTCGGTAACTGCGGTTGCGTTGAGAAAACGCCTGCTGTTCGAATTCTTCCTGGCCGTAGATCTTGATCGCACCGATACCGGAGAGGTCCTCTTGAATCAGATCGCTCAATCCGGACAGGTCTTCCTGCTGACGGCGCTGTTGCTTCATCATTCTGCCGCCGAACAGGCGCACCACCGAGAGCATCACTGGATAGGGCCCAATGGCAGCCAGAGTCAGCCAGGGATCGATCGTCAACATGGCAGGCAGCGTCAGGCTGTAGGCCAGCAGAGTGTTGGTCAGGCTCAGGACCGCAAACCCCAGCAACCGGCGGATGTTCTCCACATCGCTGGTGGCGCGGTTGATCACATCACCACTGCCGGTGGTCTGCACCCAGGCCGGTTCCTGCCGCAGCATGTGATCGAACAGTCTCTGTCGGAGATCCACCTCCACCTGGCGGCCAACACCGAACACCAGTTGCCGGGACAACAACCGCACTGCTCCCATAGTGGTCGCCAGCAGCACGATCCAAGCGGCCTGGCTCAGAATCTGGTCATAGACAAAACCGACCTGGAGTTCATCGATGACCCGGCGCACCTCCATCGGGATGGTGACACTGAGCACATTGACCACCACCAGGGCGATCGCACCGAATATGACAGTTCTGCGATGGGGACGCAGATAGCGGCCGATCAGCTCCAGGCGCATGGCCGCCATGCGATTTCCGATCAGGGCAAGCCAACCTAGGTGGGTGCGGTCCTCCCCGGATGCCTGATTCCCCGTCCGAGCCAACCCAGAGTCACCCCCTCCTTGGGACAGACCGTGATTTGATCGATCGCCTGCTGGCCTGTGAAACCCCCGGCGACGCTGAACTGACGGAATTGGCGCGCCTGCTGATTCGCTATGAGGGTTTTCCCGGTGCTGATGACCTGCAGCAGGACATGCAGAGGTTGCTGACCCTGTGGTCCCTCACCCGGGACGAGCTCAACAATCAGGCTCGAGCGCTGTGGACCAAGGGATTTCGACCCGGTGCTGCAGCTTCGAAGGCCGTGGGTTCCGGCTTCGACACCAGCGAGGCCAGCGACGACTGAATCTGGTCAGCTCCACACATCGTGGGGATAGTAGGTGCCTATGGGCTCATTGCGCTTCATGTCACCTACCTCTCCCTCCTGGTCTGGTCTTTTGGAGCTGCTGCTGTGCGGTGAAAACCTTTCCGCAGCTCAGGCGACGGACCTGATGCAGGCCTGGCTGTCTGAGTCCCTGACGCCCGTCCAGACCGGTGCCTTCCTGGCTGGCTTCCGGGCCAAGGGGATGGAGGCCGAGGAACTGGCGGCGATGGCAGCGGTGTTGAGGGAAGCCTGCGCGCTGCCCTGTGGCCGGCCCGATCGTTTTCTGGTGGACACCTGCGGCACGGGCGGCGATGGTGCCGACACCTTCAATATCTCCACCGCCGTTGCCTTCACCGCCGCGGCCTGCGGCGTGGATGTGGCGAAGCACGGCAACCGAAGTGCAAGTGGAAAGGTTGGTTCCGCCGATGTGCTGGAGGGGCTGGGCCTCAATCTCAAGGCTCCGCTACAGACGGTCGTAGAGGCGATTCCAGCGACCGGCGTCACATTCCTCTTCGCTCCGGCTTGGCATCCGGCCCTGGTGAACCTGGCGCCCTTGCGACGCAGCCTGGGTGTACGCACGGTGTTCAACCTGCTCGGCCCTCTGGTCAATCCGTTGAAACCACAGGCACAGGTGCTGGGGGTGGCCAGGAAAGATCTTCTCGATCCCATTGCTGGAGCCCTTCAACGTCTCGGTCTGGAGCGTGCGGTGGTCGTCCACGGCGCCGGAGGGCTGGATGAAGCGTCGCTGGCTGGTCCAAATGACCTGCGCCTGATCGAAGCCGGAGCCATTCGTTCGCTCCAGCTTTCTTCTGAAGAACTCGGGCTAGTCACTGCGGATCTTGAGGCTCTGAAAGGCGGAGACCTGCAGTGCAACCAGACCATTCTTCAACAGGTTCTGCAGGGCCGCGGTGAACTAGCGCAGCGTGATGTGGTCGCGCTGAACACAGCCCTTGTGCTTTGGGCTGCTGGGTTCGACATGGATCTGTCCACCGCCGCTGCCCGAGCCGCCAAGAGCCTGGATCAAGGCCTTCCCTGGACGCGGTTGGAGACCCTGCGCGACCACCTGACTAGCTGAAATGGACAATGAGGAGTGATGACTGTCAGCTTTTTGGCCTGATGCCCCACTCTTCATCACGTCAGGCTCGTCTAGTGCTGGCCGATGGCACCGTCCTCATGGGGGAGGCTTTTGGGCACCGCGGCTCCGTGGTGGGTGAGGTTGTGTTCAACACAGGTATGACCGGGTATCAGGAGGTGATCACCGACCCCTCCTATGCAGGACAGCTGGTCACCTTCACGTATCCGGAACTGGGAAACACCGGTGTGAACAGCGATGATCAGGAGGCGGACATTCCCCATGCCAAGGGTGTGATCGCTCGTCAGCTGGCTCCACAAGCCAGCAACTGGCGCTGCTCCGAATCCCTGGATGGCTGGATGGATCGCCATGGACTAGTGGGCATTTGCGGTATCGATACCCGTGCCTTGGTGCGTCGTCTTCGGGATGGCGGAGCCATGAATGGTGTGATAAGCAGTGATGGACGTTCCCCCGCTGATCTGCTGGACGAGGTCCGTCGCGCCCCCAGCATGGAGGGCCTGAATCTGGCCAGCCAGGTCAGCACCACGGAGCCTTACAAAAGGTCATCGCCTTGCCGCGTCAGCTTTGATCAGCGGCTGAAACATCGTCCAGACCATCCCTACCGGGTGGTCGCCATCGATTTCGGCATCAAGCGGGCGATCTTGGACCGACTGGTCGCCCATGGCTGTGCGGTCACCGTTCTGCCGTCGAATGCGGATCTGGAGATGGTGATGTCGCATCAGCCGGAGGGTGTTTTCCTCTCGAATGGACCTGGTGATCCGGCCGCTGTGGAGAGTGGTATCGACCTGGCCCGTTCATTGCTCGAGATCTCCAACCTTCCC
>QCSJ01000018.1 GCA_003211535.1 Synechococcus sp. AG-670-A05
AAACTAAAGCCTTCTCTTACCCAGCCTTTATTTTCGGTGTTGAGGAGCGTGAATTCAACATCTGTTCAGGTTTTAAATATTGTACTTAATCTTGCCCCTCTAGTTCTTATATGTTTGATATCAGGTGCTGTGTCGTCAATTAATGCTGAGATTGTCGTTGCCTTGTTGAATTTTACTATCTGCGTATTTTTGGCCGCAATCGCATCACTTGGTATTTCAAGGCTTATTTTTCGACGATTTACTTCTAAGCATGAGCGTGATTCTCTCGCTATTAATCCCGTCGACTCGGTTTTTCTACTTAGTCTTTCGACTGGAAGTAGTATGACTTCTTACCCCTTAATGTATGAAACTTTGATTGGGATTGGCCGAGATGAATCTGAGGTGGAAGCGTCTGCGTCCTTGAGCCTTTTGATCGCCCGCTTGGGAAATGTAACCTATAACGTCATCGCCATTATGTTCGCACTGAATCTTTATGAAGTCGGCTTAACTCCTGTGAGATTTGTCGAAATCATTGTTCTCGGGGCCATCACGGGAATTTCCGCCGCTGGACTCACAGGTGTTGCAACAGTTCCCACAATCGGAGTTGCCCTCGCATACTTTCAACTTCCTGTTCCACCTGTGCTGGTTCTTCTTCTTGCCATTGATCCGATTCTTACTCTTCCACGTGCTGCGACGACAGGTGTTTTGGCCATGTCTATCGCCGTTATCTCCTCGGGCCAATCCACTGAGCTAGAAGGTTCTTCGAAGTCTGAAACAAACCTGTCACTCCTTAGTCAGGGTGGTGATATCCCCTCATTAGAAGGTGGCTGATGGTTTCCTTTCCAGGCATTATTGAGTGGGTTAATGTTGTCAGTAAGTTTATTTTTTCTTTGCTGACCGTTCTTATTCTGACTTCATGTTCTCTGCGCAATGACCCACCCCGCGCCATTGTCATTGAGGCGTTGCAGTCTCAGATCCTGACGACCCAGGTTTCCATTGCTCAGAGTCTTGACTTGGAGCCTTTGGCGTCTATTCCAGATGTCAGTCGTGTCCGTGTCGACCATCACGACGTTCTCCGGGTGGATGGTGCTCATTTCGTCCATCTGGAAGGTAGTTTTGATTGGCAGTTGCCTCGTGACAGTTTTCGCGTGGACAGCTCTTTTGATCTCTACCTCCAGCGTGGAACGCGTGGAGAAGGTTGGAGTCTTGCCAAACCTGTCACCAACGACGATGAAGACGCCCAGCGTTGGTTGCTTTACCCCCTCGGCTTACCTAAGAGTTGATCAGGCCCGACGGCTGGAGAGGCTGATAAAGGATGCACCTAGCACCAACGCTGCACCCATGCAGGTGAATGCCGTGATCGATTCGTTAAACCAGATCCAGCCCCAGCTTGCTGCAAACAACACTTGCACGTAGTTCAGGGACGTCGCCTTCGCTGCCGGCAGATAGCTCAGCCCCTTGGTGACCCAGATCTGTCCGAGTTGCGTCAAGACACCCACTCCGAGCAACCAGACCCAATCCAACCCCAAAGGCCAGGCTCCGTTTTGCATCACCATCGGCAGCGTGAGTGGGATCGAGACCAGCGGAAAATAGAGAATGATTAACAACGGGTGTTCTTTTGCGGATAAATGGCGCACGCACACGTATGCCAGTGCCGTGAACATGGCTCCGCCCAGGGCTGCCATCACAGGCTGTACGGCCAGTCCGCCCGTGCCCACACCAAGCCATTCCGGCTGAATCACCAACACAACGCCGATCCAGCCCAGCACCACGGCGATGCCAATTCGTCGGCGCAATCGTTCACCGAGCAACAGCCAGGCTGCTCCAGCCGTGAAGGTTGGGTAGGTGTACTGCAGGACCGTGGCAGATGCCAGTGGCAAAGCGGTGATTGCTTCGAAGAAGCAGAGCAGAGCGATGCTTCCGCAGATCCCGCGCAGCAGCAGTAAGGGTAGGTTGCTCCCGTAGGGATTGACTCGACCGTGCAGCATGGCTGTACCCGTCAGAGCGATGCTCACCAGGGATCGCACCAAGACGATCTCGCTGACGGGAATGCGTCCTCCCAGTTTCTTGACGCACACCGTCATCAGGCTGAAGGACAGTGAGCTGAGGACGAGGGCCCTCGCTCCCTGGATTTCCTTGCGCTGCCACCAGGCCAACGTCTGCTCATCCATGCTTGTGCGCTAGCTCCTTTTGGGTGGACGCGGACCTGCGACTTCGCAGAATGGATCTATGGTCAATGCCCGCCTCCATCCCCGCACGATCGACGCCGTCAAGGAGCGGGCCGACATAGTTGATGTGGTGGGCGACCACGTCGTTCTCAAGAAGAAAGGACGGGAGTTTGTCGGTATCTGTCCGTTTCACGACGACAGCAAGCCGTCGATGACGGTGTCTCCCGCTAAGCAGTTCTACTACTGCTTCTCCTGCGGTGCCGGCGGCAATTCCATCAAGTTTCTGATGGAGTTTCAGCGCCAGAGTTTCAGCGACGTAGTTTTGGACCTGGCTCGTCGTTACCAGGTACCGGTCGAGACGGTTGACGGGCCTCAGCAGGAACGGCTGAAGCAGCAACTCTCCCGGCGCGAGAAGCTTCAGCGCGCTTTGGCACTGGCAGCAGGTTGGTTCCGCAGTCAGTTGCTCAGCCCTGTGGGTGCGCAGGCTCTCGCTTATCTAACCGAGTCCAGAGGTCTGTCACCCGTCACCCAAGAGACCTTCGGCCTTGGCTTTGCCCCTGATCAATGGGATGGATTGTTGAAGCATCTGCAGCAGGTGGAAGGTCTGCCTGCCGAGCTCCTAGAGGCGGCTGGGCTCATTGTTCCGCGTAAGGGTGGCCAGGGTTTCTACGACCGATTTCGCCATCGGGTGATGGTTCCTATTCACGACCGTCAGGGCCGCGTTATCGGGTTTGGTGGTCGGAGTCTGGATGGCAGTGAGCCCAAATATTTGAACTCTCCCGAGACAGAGCTGTTCGAAAAAGGCAAGCATCTATTCGGTCTCGACAAAGCCACCAACACCATCCGCAGGCAGGACCGCGCCGTGGTGGTGGAGGGCTACTTCGATGTGATCGCTTTGCATGCGGCCGGGGTCACCAACACGGTGGCGTCGCTTGGAACCGCTCTCAGCAGCCAGCAGATCACTCAGCTCTGCCGAGTCACCGACGGCAAGCGCATCGTTCTGAACTTCGATGCCGACGGTGCTGGCGTGCGTGCGGCTAACCGCGCCATTGGGGAAGTTGAGCAGCTGGCCTTGCAGGGGCAGCTTGAGCTGCGGGTGCTGCATCTTCCCTCCGGCAAGGATCCGGATGAATTCCTCAAGGACTATGGCGCCGGTGACTACCGTGCCCTGCTGGATCAGGCTCCCCTCTGGCTGGATTGGCAGATCGATCAGGCCTTGGCTGACCGAGACTTGGCCAAGGCTGATCAATTTCAGCAGGCGGTCTCGGCCCTGGTGGCTCTGCTGGGCAAGCTGCCCCAGTCGGCGGTGCGCACGCACTACCTTCAGCGCGTTGCTGAACGGCTGAGTGGTGGCCAAGCTCGTCTGGCACTGCAGCTGGAGGAGGACCTGCGCCAACAGGTCAAGGGGCAGCGGTGGCATGGCCGCTCCAGCCGACATGACCAACCTGGGGACATCAGTCAGCGGGAGCGTTGTGAAGCTGATCTGTTGCGGCTTTATCTGCATGCCCCTCGTCACAGGAGCACGATCCGCCAGGAGTTGCGGCAACGGGAACTGGAGGATTTTGCGATTCCCCATCACCGGTTGGTCTGGGCATCGCTCACGGAACTTGAAGAGACCAACCTTGGCGTTGGTCGCCTGGAATCCATCAGCCGTGGTGAGGATGATGGCGATGGTCTTGATGGGCTGGATCTGCCGTGTCTGCTGACGGATCAGCTGCTGGTCGAGAACAGCGCTCTGCTGTCACGGCTGACGCCATTGCTGGAGCCGGGAGAACTGGAGCGTGTTGCTCTGACGGAACCGCTGGAACAGCTCCGTGGCCTCACTGCACTGCTGGAGCGGCAGAAGAGTTTCAAGCGTTGCCGTCATCTGCTTGAAGCCTGGGGTGGGCAGCGTCTGCAGACCTTGGAGGCCTGCATCGCCGTGCTCGTACAAGAGAACCAGGAGGATCAGCAGGGTGTGGATATGGAAGCTCGTATCGAGACACTATTCGAGAAGCTCAACAGTGATGCATTGCACTATCAGGAGCTGTATTACAGCGAGAGAAAGCACATCCAGCACCTCGATCAGCAGCGTCGCGGTGGCTTTCAGACCATCGATGCCCTGTCCTCTTGAGCCTCTTCAGCGGATGATGGTGCTCCCGTTCTCTTGTGTTGATGGGCCTGTTTGAGCGCTATGTCTCTCTTTGGATCGGCCTGGCGATTGTGGTGGGCGTGGTTCTGGGGGGGCCTGCTGCCTGATCAGTCGAGCTGGATCGCTTAGATGGAGTTGGCCTGCATCAGCATGCCGAGCGCCGTCCTGATCTGGGGAATGATTGTGCCGATGATGCTGGCTGTGGACTTCCCCGCCATGGGCGGCATCCGCCAGCAGCCGAGGGGGCTGCTGATCACTATCGCGATGAACTGGGTGATCAAGCCATTCACGATTACGGACCTGGCTTGGTTGTTCATCCTTGGGCTGTTCGCTGCCTGGATCCCCGAAGCGATGGGCTAGGAGTACGTCGTCGGCATTATTCTGCTGGGGGTACCCCCTTGCACCGCGATGGTGTTTGTGTGGAGTCGCCTCAGTGACCTGGATCCCAATTACGCCCTGGTGCAGGTGGCCGTGAACGACCTGATCATGGTGTTCGCCTTTGCTCCGATTGCCGCTTTCCTTCTTGGGGGTCAGTGATCCGCTGGTGCCGTGGGACACGATGATCACGGCGGTGAGGCTGTTCGTGATGGTGCCTCTGGCGGCGGCCTGGTTGATGCGGGTTTTGCTGAAGTCTCGCGGTCGGATCAGTCGGTTGGTGGCTCAGCTCAAGCCGCCGTCGATCACGGCGCTGATCGACACCATTTTGCTACTGCTAGCACTGCAGTTTAAGGCGATTTTGGCCAATCCCCTAGCGATTGTGCTGATTGCGATCCCGCTGATCCTGCAGGCATACCTGATCTTTTGGCTCACGGCGCAGTGGATGCGTCTTTGGGGCCAACCGAGGGCGGTCACTGCCCCTGGCGCGATGATCGGTGCTCCCAACTTCTTGGAACTGGCGGTGGCCGTTGCCATCAGCCTGTTCGGCTTGAATTTCGGTGCTGCCCTCGCCACTCTGGTTGGCGTGCTGGTGAAGGTGCCGGTGATGTTGTCGCTGGTGGCGATCGCCAACCGCAAGCAACGTCTGTTTCCCGCTTGAAATGTCTGAATTCTTCGAAGCGATCTGGTACGGCGAGGGCATCGGCGACGGTGCTGACCTGGAGGAAGCTCTTCAGGCCTATGTCGTGGTGAAACCGGAGGACGGCGACTGGGTTGAGGCTTGTGCCGCCGATGGGGCAGATCCGGTGATCGAGCGCTTCCCTTCCTTTGACGCCTATCTGGACAATGCCGATCCGCTCGAGACCATCGCGGTGTCGCCGCAGATGATTGCTGAGGCGATTGCACTGTTGCCGGTCTGATGTCAAACGCTCAGCTCGATTTCGCGGCCCTCACGCCCGTCAACCATCTCTGGCCCGCTTTTGTTGAGCGTCTTGGCACCGATAAGGCTCAGCGAGCGGTGCGGCAAGCCCTTGATCTCCATCGAATGCGTGGCCATGACGGCACTTTGCCTGTGCTGTTCATCGAGACCGGAGGTCTGGCCTTGGCGAGCACCGGTCTCGTGCGCGAGCAGACGGGACTCAATGCCCATGGCGATCGGATGGTGCTGCTGCTCAGCAGCCGTGAACAGGTGATCCAATTGCTGCAGCAGGCTTAAAGGAAGGTTGCCGGCGCATCGGTCATCTGCGGCAATCGCCCCTGGGACTCTGATTGTTGTTCTATCGGCTGTTTCACGGTCCCTGCATTGAATGGTTTGGCTCTGCATCAAGGTTGGCTGCTGCGTCGCTCTCCCACCCTTGTTATCTCCCTGAATTGGCTGAGCGCTTTCTGAGAGATCGTTTCAGCGATCGGCGTGGACGATCGGTACGTCACTCAGCCGGGTGGTGGCCGTCCGTCCCAGCCGCTCCCTCCGCATCATCCAGCTCGGGTGGATTCCGCAGGCTGCCCACTGCACCGTGCCTCGGCCATAGCGTCGATTGAGCTGGTCAATCGTCCGCATCAACCCCTCCCGTCGTTGTTGCTGCTCCTCACTCATCGGCACCAGGAGATGGGATTGGAGCAGTTCTGTTCCCTGCAGGTGCTGCATCAGTACCCCCGCCTTCGCCAGCTGTCGGTGTGGCCGGAAGATGCGGTCTACCAGGGGGAGCGCTGCCTCCAGCAGAACGCTGGTGTCGTTGCTAGGTAGATCCAGCCGCGTGCTCGCGGCCTGGCTGTAAAAGGCGGGAATGAAGGGGCTGGTGCGGGTGTAAACCGTGAGGGCGGATGCCCGCTGGCGCTGCTTGCGCAGTTTCTCTGCGGCACGCACCACATAGCTGGCCACCGCCTGGCGCAGTTCCTCCTGTGTGGTGATCGGCCGGCTGAAGCTGCGGCTGACGCAGGTTTCCTGTTTGGGGGATGGTGCCAGCTCCAGCGGCAGGCAGGCATGGCCGCGCAGTTCCCGTTGCAACCGCAACCCCGTTACACCGCACTTCGCTCGCAGTTCACCGCTGGGCATGTCCCGCAGCAGGCGGGCGTTGCTCACCCCCCGCAAGCGGCACCAGCGCGCCAGTTTGCGGCCGATACCCCAGACGTCCTCGATCGCGATGGTCTCGAGCCAACGATCGGGATCCCTGCAGTGGCCCAGATCGAAGATGCCGGCATGGGCGGGAACCTGCTTGGCCAGACGATTGGCCAGTTTAGCCTGGCTTTTGCTGGCCCCCAGGCCGATGGCGATCGGCAGCCCCAGGTGCTGTCGGACCCGGGCCCGCAGGGACCGGCCCCAGCTCTGCAGGTCACCATCCTTCGGACGACGGACGCGCCCGAAGGCTTCGTCGATGGAATAGATCTCGAGTTCTTCGCAGTGGATCTCCAGCAGGCTCATCATCCGCTGGCTCATGTCGGCATACAGCGCGTAGTTGGAACTGCGCACCGCCACGTTCTGGCGTTCCAGCTCCTGACGAGCCTTGAAATAGGGAGTCCCCATCGCAATGCCGAGGGCCCGGGCTTCCGCGCTGCGGGCCACGATGCAGCCGTCGTTGTTGGACAACACCACGACGGGTTTGCCGATCAGGCTGGGGTCGAGGCTCTGCTCGCAGGAGGCGTAGAAGTTGTTGCCGTCGATCAGGGCGGTGGCAAGGCCCATGTCAGAGCGGATGAATCACGTGGATGGCCACGCCCCAGATCTGCACGTCACCGCAGCGATGCAGCTCCAGGGGCGGATAGGCCGGATTGGCGGCTTCCAGGCGTAGTCGGCCCTGGTGCTGGACCAGGCGTTTGAGGGTGAATTCCCCGTCCAGCACAGCCACCACCACCCGTCCCGGCCGTGGGTCCAGGCTGCGGTCCACCACCAGCAGATCGCCGTGATGAATGCCGGCGCCGAGCATGGATTCGCCGCTGACGCGCAGAAAAAAGGTGCTGGTGGGATGGCGGATCAGCTGCTCGTTGAGGTCGATCCCCACCTCCACGTAGTCATCGGCCGGCGAGGGAAAGCCGGCGGCCACCCGCTCACCGGCCAGGGGCAGAGCCAGTCGTGAGCGCCGATGCTGGAGGGGCAGCGGCTGGTGGCGGACGTCCATCACGGGCAAGCAAAGTCTTCTTAAATAGTACTGGTGTACTATACGCTGTGGGCTTGGTCCGGTGAAGATGGTGTCTCTGGAACCGGGTTTGGATGGCTGACTCGCCGTATTTGGTAGCGCTGGTTCTCTTTGATCAAGATGGACGCCGCGCCATGCCACTGGCCGGAAAGTCCCAGGCTGCGGTGGCGGCAGAGGGCGATGCTCCGGAGCAGCTCGGCAAGGAACTGGCCCTGGATCTGCTGCTGCGGGTGTGGCAGCGCAGTGATGACGGCCCCCTGCAGAGGGCGGCGGCGGCAGACAGCCTGCTGCTGGTGGAGTTGCCGATGGAGAGACTGCCGGAGGACCTGCCGCGGATCAAGGCCGACTGGCTCAGCAGCGGTGACACATCCGCCTGTCTGCAGGCGCTCAAGCAGATGACCTCGAGGGCCTGGCGATTGTCCAGCGAAAAGTTCAGACCGGTGGCGCTGACGCCGGTCTGGTGAGGGGCTCCTGAGCCCAGATGTTCACGGCCACGGAGTAGCGCTCTCCCTCCAGAGGATTGATCCGGTGCAGCAGTCCGGGGGAGAACAGCACCAAGCGATTGCGCACCGGGGGGATCGAGATCACCGAGCGGAACCGAGGCAACGGACCGGTAAGGCCTGTACTGATGGCTGGATTGTCCGCCAAAAGCAGCTCGCCACCAGCGCAGCTGATATGGGGGTAGAAGACCGTAGACAGCAAAGGCAGCACGTAGGTGCCGCTGCGAAGCCCTTCGACCTCATCCTTGTCGATGTGCCAGTCGAGATCGTTAGTTGACGTCGCACCACCACTCCACGCCCGCCCACGGCGGACAGGACGGCGAGGACAAGGGCAGAAGATGCTCCTTGAGATAACGCTCCATCAGCTGTCGCTGCTGGGGGGCATGGATGGAGCGCGAGCTTCCATCCACTGCTCGCCAGCTGAACAGGGCCTCACCGGGGATGGCTCTGCTTGTGCTCGCCATAAATCAAGCAGAGCTGCTGAAGCGCCTCCAGCAGATCCACTGGCAGCAGGTTGTGGACCACATGGAGCATCAGCCTCAGGCCCGGTGGTAAGGGCTTCCCTGCAGGATGGCCTGGGCGCGGAACAACTGTTCGATCAGCATCAAGCGAGCCAACTCATGGGGGAAGGTCATGGGCGACAGGCTCAATCGCCAGTAGGCAGAGCCTTTGAGCTCCGTGGTCAACCCGTCAGCACCGCCGATCACAAAGGCGAGCCGTTGGTTGCCCAGCTGCTCGAGGCGCCGGGCGAAGGGGATGGAGCCAACATCATCGCCTTCTTCCATCAGTGCGATCAGCTGTTCATCGGATCTGAGATTGGCGCGGATGGACTCCGCCTCTTTCTGCGGCGTGCTGTCTCGGATCTCGATGATCTCCAGGCCGGGAAGCCGTTTGCGATAAAGCTCAATGCCCTCCTGGATCCAGCTGCGGCGGACTTTGCCGACGGCCAGGATGCGACAGCGGGACGGGTTCAAGGGGTGTCCTCGTCGTCCTCCAGTAGCAGCTGGCCAAAGGCCACGTAGAGATTTTCCTCCTCGCTTCCGGGTGCAGCATTGGAGGGTTTCGGGCGGGTGTTTTTCCCTTTTCCTGACGTTGGCTTCGGCAATGGCGGAAGCCCCTGGGCCGAGCCAGATGGAGAGCTGGCGGTGGAAGGTTGGAGGCTTCGCTTGGCCTCCAGCTGTTTCAGCCGGGCCATGAGGTGTTCCGGAACCGTTCCGTCTTCACTGACCATCATCAGCTCGCGAAATAGTTCTTCGGGGTTGTCTTCGGTTTCAACCTTGTGGCGCACCTGGTGTGCCTTCGGGCTGACAGGCCGCTCCGGTTCCGGCAATGCCTGGGGCAGCGACCGGCCGAGTTCGCGCAGGCGCTCAAGGCTGCGGGGGTCGAAACTCATCGGATCAACCGCAGCCGAGGCTGTCCCGGGTGGAGCGCCCGGTGACCGGATTCGTGCCAGCGGCGACGGTACACAGGCTCTTGAGTTGATCGCCCCGCATCGGAACGTCGGTGAAATCAGCGCCGCTGATGGTCACGTCGACGAAGCGGGTGTTGAAGGCGAAAGCTCCTTCCAGAACGGCGTTGGACAGGTTGGTGCCCGTCATCACAGCTGCGTCCAGGGTTGCTTCGCGCAGATCCGTGTCACTCAGGTCTGCATCTTGAAGCTTGGCGCCATAGAGCGATGCCCCCCTCAGGTCTGATCCGGAAAGGTTCGCTTCGCGCAAGTTGCTGAGGTTGAAGGTGGCTCCCCGCAGATCCTTATCGGAGTAATCCGCACCGATCAGCACTTGCTTTGCCACATCCATGGCGGCACTAACCGGTGATGGACCTGTCAATACAAGCAGCAGCCCGAGAGCAGCGACACCAACCAGGGACAACAGGCGGGAACGCATCCGAAACACCAGTGACTTTGAAACCTTAATGGGCTCATGCAGGTGGGAATCCTTCAGGCAGTTGCTGATGGCATTCGGATGACAACTCAAGCCAGCGGTGTTCAGAGGGAAAACCGGGTGTCTCAGCTTCTGCAACGGCAGGGCTGGCATCTGCTGGAGTGCAACTGGAGCTGCCGCTGGGGCGAACTCGATCTCGTGCTGCACAAGAACAGACAGCTGCTTGTGGTGGAAGTGAAGTGGCGCCGGTCCCCGCCTGGGGGCCATAGCCTATGGATTCTGCCCAGCGGCGAAGCTTGGGTCGGGCCATCAGCTGCTGGCGTACTGAGCATCCATTCCAGCCGGAGTGGTTGATTCAGGTTGGCTGTTGCCGTGGTGCCGTTACCGCCGACTCGGGTGCTGTGCGCTGGTTCGCGCTCGATCAGCCGAGCTGATGCGCAGTGCACGCATTAACTGTGGCGTGCAGTCTGAGCTTGTTGCTTAGAAGCATTTATCCAGGCTCGGTACTCGTCAAAGCTGTTGCTGAGTTTGAAATCCAGAACGGTGGTTTCCGTCATCGCTAAGCAAAGAGAAAATTGATGTAATCATTTTCGTGAGCGTCAGGCCTGAGGGCAGGTTTGCTTTGCTTTGATCAGATGATTTCTTTCCGCCCAGTTTTGATCTGGTGTCTGGCTGAGAGAAGTCCAACGGTCAGCAACACCAAAAGTCCGGCGTTGATTCCAATGAAGAGGATGGTGTCCATGAAATTGATGCGGCTAGCCCCTTGATAAAGGTGTGGGATGAGGCAGCCCATCCGTCAGAAGACTCAATTCATCCATCCGATCTCTACTCCTCACCTCTTCGACGCGGGTGGCGTCCCTCGCTGAGACAGGCTGGTTAACGATTGCCCTCCAACGTGCGGCACTTCGATCTTTCCCATGGGGTTTCAAGGTCACCAGGCCCGCAAACGCTTCGGTCAGCACTGGCTGAAGGATCAGACGGTGCTGGGGAGCATCGTGGCGGCCGCTGCATTGCAGCCGTCGGATCGTGTGTTGGAGGTGGGGCCTGGGCGCGGCGCTCTGACGGAGCGGTTGCTGACCTCCCCTGCCGCTGCCGTCCATGCTGTGGAACTGGATCGCGATCTGGTGGATGGCCTGCGGGACCGCTTCGGTGATGATTCGCGGTTCAGCCTGCGGCAGGGGGATGTGCTGGAGCTGCCGCTCGAGCTGGAGGACGGCCTTGCAGCCAGCAAAGTGGTGGCCAACATTCCTTACAACATCACTGGTCCGCTGCTGGATCGCCTGATGGGGCGCCTGGATCGGCCTGTCGATCCGCCTTATCAGCGTCTGGTGCTGTTGGTGCAAAAAGAGGTGGCTGAACGCATCAGGGCTCGTCCAGGGCACAGCAGCTTCAGTGCCCTGAGCGTTCGGATGCAATTAATGGCCGGTTGTACGACGGTCTGTCCCGTCCCACCAAGCTGTTTCCAGCCACCGCCAAAGGTCCAGTCGGAGGTTATTCAGATCGACCCTCTGCCGCTTGATCAGCGGCTGCCCTCTGCAATTGCCCGTCGAGTGGAATCGCTGCTCAAGCAGGCTTTCCTGTCCCGTCGCAAGATGTTGCGCAACACCCTGGCCTCGCTCGCGCCGGAGCCACAACTGCAGGCTCTGGCCGCCGCCGCAGGGTTTGATCTTCATCAACGGCCGCAGGAGTTGGCTCCCCAGAGCTGGGTTGCCCTGGCCAGGGGTTTGAATCAGGGCATTGATGCGGCCTCCGCCGATGGGCACGATCACAGTGACGGCACCGGCCAAGGTGAATCTTCACCTGGAGGTGCTGGGGATCCGACCTGACGGCTTTCACGAGCTGGCGATGGTGATGCAAAGCATCAATCTCGCTGATCGCCTCAGCTTTCGAACGACGGCCGATGCGGCACTGACCCTCAGCTGTGACGATCCGTCCCTCAGCCTTTGTGACGACAACCTGGTGATGCGGGCAGCTCAATTGCTGCGCAGCCGCTCCGGTTTCAATGAATTGGGTGCCGCCATGCACTTGGAGAAACGCATTCCCATCGGTGCAGGACTGGCGGGAGGGTCCAGTGATGGTGCCGCTGCTCTGGTGGGACTCAATGCGCTTTGGGGTCTGGGCCACAGCACCTCCACCCTGGAGCGCCTTGCGGCTGAACTTGGTTCCGACATGCCGTTCTGTGTGGCTGGGGGGAGTCAGCTTTGTTTCGGACGCGGTGAGGTGCTGGAGCCGCTTCCTGCCGTGCAGGAGTCCCTGGCGGTTCTGCTGGTGAAGGATCCGGGGGTAAGTGTGTCGACTCCTTGGGCATACCGGCGCTGTCGGGAGGTGCAGGGGGACCGCTATCTCACTGGAGAAAGCGCTTTCGAGCAACGCCGCCAGGTCTTGCGGGGCATGGCCTGGACCCAACCGATCCGAGCGGCGGAGCCGCCACCGTTGCGGAATGACCTGCAGGCGGTCGTGGAGCCTGAGACTCCCGCGGTTCAGGCTGCGCTTCGGCTGCTGTTGTCCCTGGAAGGCACCCTCGCCGTTGCCATGAGCGGATCAGGCCCCAGCTGTTTCGCGCTGTTTGCTGATCCAGCCAGTTGCTCTGCTGCTCAGTCAACCCTTGAACATCTCCAGGCTGCTGAGGGATTGCGGAGCTGGTGCTGCGGCCTGCGACCGGACGGCGTCAGGATCGAAGTATGAACACCCCCGACCCCAAGACAACCCCTCCGGCGGAGCAACCCCGTAAGGGACCCTTGAGTTTCTTCTCCGGTGCGGTCACCGCAGGTCTGCTGGCCTGGCTGACCTTTGGGCTCAGCCAGCGGATGGTGGTTTATTTCGCGGTTCACCCGCCCCACTACAGCTCCCCGATCGCCCAGAACATCGCAGTGTCGTTGAAAACGCTGTTGGTTGGATTATCTTTTTTGGCTACCTTCAGCACAGGGTTTGTGGCGTTGGGGCTAACGCTGGTGTTTCTTCGCAGTGTCTTCACAGGCCCCTCAAACGACCCTGCCTAATGTTGTTTTGACTGCCCTGTGTTGATGACCCCCCACGACCTCGGGCAGCTTGCGCTTCTTCTGTCTCCAGCGATGTTCCTGTCAGTGTTGCTGTTGTTCACCTTCGCCGCTGGCGGTTGAAGCCGCCCAGGCTGAGATAGCTTGGCCGCTTACCCCGGGCTGGCCGGGATCGCAGCGACGCCGTGGCAGGAACCCTTCTCTTCAACGCCCTGCGGGAAGCCATCGACGAGGAGATGGCCCGCAACCCTCATGTCTGTGTGATGGGTGAGGACGTCGGTCATTACGGCGGCAGCTACAAGGTGACGAAGGACCTTGCCGAAAAGTATGGCGATCTGAGGGTCCTGGATACCCCGATTGCCGAAAACGGCTTCACTGGCATGGCAGTCGGTGCGGCGATGACCGGTCTCCGGCCGATCGTCGAGGGCATGAATATGGGCTTCCTGCTGCTCGCCTTCAACCAGATTTCCAACAATATGGGAATGCTGCGTTACACAAGTGGTGGCAACTTTACGATCCCCACAGTGGTGCGCGGCCCCGGTGGAGTGGGCCGTCAGCTCGGAGCTGAGCATAGTCAGCGTCTCGAGGCTTATTTCCACGCCGTTCCCGGCATCAAGATCGTGGCTTGCAGTACTCCGACCAACGCCAAGGGACTCATGAAGGCGGCGATCCGGGACAACAACCCGGTGCTGTTCTTCGAGCATGTGCTGCTCTACAACCTCAGCGAAGAGCTGCCTGAGGGTGAATTCACCTGTGCCCTCGATCAGGCAGATCTGGTGCAGGAAGGCAGCGACGTCACGATCCTCACGTACTCCCGCATGCGCCACCACTGCCTCAAGGCGGTGGAACAGCTGAAGGCCGATGGCATAAGTGTGGAGTTAATTGACCTCATAAGTTTAAAGCCCTTCGATATGGAGACTATCGGGCGTTCCATTCGCAAGACCCATCGGGTGATCGTGGTGGAGGAATGCATGAAGACCGGTGGCATCGGTGCCGAGCTGATTGCTCTGATTACGGAGCAATGCTTCGACGATCTCGATGCTCGACCTGTGCGGCTGTCCAGTCAGGACATCCCCACCCCGTACAACGGCTCCCTTGAAAATCTGACAATTATTCAGCCGCATCAGATCGTTGCGGCAGCCAAGCAGATGGTGCGCCAAGAGGTTTGAGTTGATGGCGCGTTATCAGGGCTGGTTCGCCTTTGTACTCGCCCTGGCCATCGCTGCAGGGATGTTTCTGGTGCGGACTCCGCTGCAGCTTGGGCTTGATCTGCGCGGCGGCAGTCAGCTCACGGTCCAGGTGCAACCGGCGGGTGACATCAATGTGGTTGGTGATCGTGAAATGGAAGCGGTCAAGGCTGTGCTGGATCGTCGGGTGAATGGTCTCGGGGTGGCGGAATCCACCCTCCAGACCGTTGGCACCGACCAACTGGTGTTGCAGCTCCCCGGTGAACAGGACCCCACCGCTGCCGCGAGGGTGCTTGGCGACACAGCTCTGCTGGAGTTCCGCGCTCAGCGGGAAGGCACCGAAGCTAAGTTTCGAAGCTTGCGTCAGCTTCAATCCCAGGCGCGAGCGATCCTTCAACTGCGCAAGGATCAACGCCGTCGCGGGGAGACACCGGATGAGCTCAACCTTGATGATCTGAAGGATGTGCAGGAGTCGCTTGGGCTGAATACTGAGGGTGGCAGCGACGATGAGCCGCTTCAGACGCTTCTGGATCAAGCGGACGATGAACTTCTGACGTTGCTCGAACCGGCTGCCCTGACAGGACAACAACTGTTGACAGCCGGTCGGCAGCCCTTGCAGAACAACCCCAACAGCTGGGAGGTGACGCTCAATTTCAATGCCGAGGGAGCTGAGGCGTTCGCCGATCTGACCCAATCCATCGCTGGCTCCGATCGGCTGCTCGCTATCACGTTGGACAACACATTGATCAGTGCGGCAAGCGTCGGGCCTCAGTTCAAGAGTGCTGGCATCTCTGGAGGAGCGGCCACCATCAGTGGCAATTTCGATGCTCAAACGGCTCGGGAACTGGAGGTGAAACTGCGCGGTGGTTCGCTGCCCCTTCCGGTGGAGGTGGTTGAGGTGCGCACGATTGGACCGACGCTGGGTGCCGAGAACATCCGGCGCAGCCTCATGGCTGCTCTTTCCGGTCTCGCCCTGGTGGGGGTGTTCATGACGGTGGCATATCGGTTGCCTGGGGCAGTGGCCGTGGTGGCCCTGAGCCTCTATGCCCTATTCAACCTATCGGTGTACGCCCTGATCCCTGTGACGCTGACCTTGCCGGGAATTGCTGGATTCATCCTGTCCATTGGCATGGCGGTGGATGCAAACGTACTGATCTTTGAGCGAATCAAGGACGAGCTGCGTCGCGGCAACACTCTGATCCGCTCGATCGACACCGGCTTCTCGGAGGCCTTCAGCTCGATTCTTGATGGTCACCTCACCACATTGATCAGTTGTGCGGCACTGTTCTTTCTCGGCACCGGACTGGTGAAGGGATTCGCCGCAACCCTCGGCATTGGTGTGTTGCTGAGCCTGTTCACGGCGCTCACCTGCACACGCGTGCTGCTGCGTTTTCTGATGGGCTACGCCGGCCTGCGCCAACCCACCTATTTCATCGCTCAGGGACAACGTCCCTCTACGACCGCTTGATCGATGGCTGCTTCCATACTCAACACCACAGTGGTTCTTCGCCTGCCGTTGAGCGCATCCCGACAATGGGTCTGGCTGATCTCGGGGCTCACAGTGCTGGTGGCTTTGGTGGGGCTGATCAGCTGCTGGCTGAATTCTGACATTGCTGCACCGCTGCGTCCGGGGCTCGATTTCACGGGGGGAACGCAGATCCAGTTGGAGCGCGACTGCGGCGAGAGCTGCCTGGATCTGAAATCCATTGCAGTCTCCAACCCAGTTCAGTCGTTGACGCTGCCGTCCGAGGACGACGAGCCGGTTCCCAATCTGCGTTCAGCAAGGGTTCAGTTGCTCGATGGAGGCGAGTCGCTGGTGTTGCGTGTGCCCACGCTGACGGCTGCTCAAGGGCAGGCCCTTATTGCTGCGGTTGAACCGATTGCAGGCCCCTTTGTGTCCGGCGGACAGTCCGTTGACACGATCGGTCCGAGCCTGGGACGTCAGTTGCTGCGCAGCACGCTGATCTCGCTTGTGGTGGCATTAAGCGGAATCGCCCTCTACATCTCCTTCCGCTACGACGGGCGCTACGCATTTCTGGCGCTGGTGGCTCTGGCCCATGACGTGATCATTGTTTCTGGAGTCTTCGCCTGGTTGGGGCTGTTGATACAGCTCGAGGTGGACAGCCTCTTTGCCGTGGCTCTTCTGACCATTGCCGGTTATTCCGTCAACGACACAGTGGTGGTGTTCGATCGGATACGTGAGCGGGCCCGTGCTGAAGCAGGTCTAGGGTTATCTACGCAGGTGGACCAGGCTGTATCAGCCACCCTTACCCGCACCTTGTACACCAGTGGCACCACATTGCTGCCTCTTCTGGCCCTGATCTTTTTCGGCGGTGCCACCCTTTATTGGTTTGCCATTGCCCTGGCCTTGGGTGTGGTGGTGGGTAGTTGGTCAAGCATTGCTTTAGCTCCCTCCGTTCTCACACTATGGGAGCCCCGTGCCGAAGCCTGAACGTCACCAACTGGAGATTGTGCAGCGGTCGGCACAGTGGTGGCCTTTGTTGCTTGTGATGTTGGCGTTGGCAGATCTGAGAACCGAGATGCTGCTACTTCTGGATCATTTCACACTAACCAGCTTGCTCTTTGCAGTGCGTCATCACCTTCTAGCCGTCGCCGTGCTGATTGGATCTCCGTCGCTCTGGCGTCGCTACGCCTGAGCGGTTCTGGCGCCGAATTCACTCCAGATGGATGACCAGATCCGTTGTTTGACGTCATCGTTCCAATGGCCGTCTGAGGCATTGGAAGCCCACCATGATTCGAACAGCTCTTCGGCCTCCTCGTAGAGCATCTCAGGGTCAAGGTTCTCCCGAACCAGTTGCAGCACAGCCTGTCTCAGCTCTTCGTAGCGGCTGAAATTGAAGATCACATCCAATGCAGGCTGTCCGGAAAGACACGATCCACCGTATGGGACCGCGGGGAAGGGGAATTCAGCGTCAAAAAAAGTGTGATTTAGCTAGGGTCACTCCCTCTGACTTACCAGGCGCATGCTGAACGCTTTGATCTCAGTGCTGTTTGCAGCAGTGCTCTGGGTCCAGGTACCTCAATGGGAGAACGACTGGTCACAGTGTTCTGTTGATGTCCCGGATGTTGATTGTCATTGGTACGTGGTTGCACCAGATAACACCTTTGGTGAAGGATTTAGCTGGTCGAATGCACCGTGGTTCAGTGCGGAGGGCCTTTTGGATATCGGAAACCTGAAAAGCACAATGGTGAATATTCACGATGTGGCTGCGGCCAAAGCCTGAGATTCAGGGTTGGATTATTGTTGAGACATGGTTGAGTCCCCTGCAATCAACGAATCAATCCATCCGCTGATTAAATTCCCCATAAGAGCTGATGCCTCCCCGTAATTGACTGCCGAGCCGAGATAGAAACAGGGTGCGCCAATCCCCTCCGAGTCATCAAGCTCCGCCCCACAATCCTTTGTAAGAACTAGGTTGAGAGCAGGGATGCCAAAAATCTTTCTCGTCATTGGAAGGCGATGTGAATACGCAGGAACGGCCCCTGTCGGGCCTTATCAAGCCACAGGGACCTTTGTCTGCCAGCTAACAAGTCGCTCTCGATGCCGCTGAGACGCTCACCCGATCGTCAACAAAGCGTATTAGGACCCTTTTTTTGGGCAGAGCGATCTAGCAACGCACGTTACGTACCACGGCATTTTGGGATCGAGGTTTTCTTCCATGAAGGTCCTTGAAATCTGTGTTCAGGACGACACAACTTTGGCCTGAGTCGAACTGTCCGATGACTACGACCAGCTGTCCATCACATGCTGCACCACCACCCGTTGCACCAGCACCTGCAAGACGACGACAAGTGGCAATGCCAGCAGCACGCCCGGTAGTCCAAGCAAGGCACCCAGGCTGAGCTGGGCCATCAGAGCCACGGTAGGCAGCAGATTCACGGTTTTCCGCAGCAGGAGCGGGGTGAGCAGAAAGGCCTCAAGGTTCTGCAAGATCAATCGAAATATCAGCACAGACACCACAAGCTGAGGTGATCGCAGGAGGGCCAGTCCCGTGGGCAGCAATGTCGCAGCGGTTGGTCCGATGGTGGGGACAAAGGTCAACAGTCCGCACACCAGTGCGCTGAGGAGGGCCAGAGGGGCCTTGAGCAGTAGCAGTCCACCCCATGTGAACAGAAACACTGTCGTGGCAGAAAGGGTCATCCCCGTCAGCCATCCGCCGAGAGCCTGACGGCTGTCATCCAGCAGCTGCTCCATCTGCCCCCGCGCCGGTCGTGGCGTGATCGACACGACCATGGCCCGGTGGGAGGAGGGATCCAGGGCCAGCAGGATGGCCAGCAGAGCTATCAACAGCACCTGGATCAGCGAGTTCGCCGCACCACCCGCTACGCCGAGTAACTGACGGCCTACCGATTGCAGACTCTCAGGACTCACACCAGATCCCATGGACTGATTCAGCGCAGAGAATCGGGGATCGTCCCCAAGCCATCCGGAAAGTTTGTTGAACAGCTCGGGAAGATCCCTCCCCAGCTGCTGGGTCTGGGTGATCAGTTCCGGCAGGAGCAGTTGACCTATCAACAGACCTGCCATCAGCAGACCTGCCAGCACGGCTAGCAAAGCTTGTGGGCGAGTCAGACGGCTGCGGTCCTGCAGCTGATGGATCAGCACATCCAGAGCAACGGCCACGACCACTGCGCCGAATAGCACCAGCAGCACCCATCGCAGATGCCAGATCAGCAACGCCAGCACCACGAAGGTGAGGCTCAGCAGGACGGATTGCGCTCTCATGTCCGCAGCCTCACTGTCGACCAGCGGTCGAGGACATCTTTAATCAACACCTCTCCAATCAACACCTGCATCACCACGGCAAGGGGCAGGGCCATCAACAAGCCCAGTGGGCCAAACAAGACGGTGAACAACACCTGAGCAGCTAAGGTGAGACCTGGTAGGAGTTTCACCTGGTGGTGCATCACCGAGGGGGTGATCACGTAGCTTTCCAGGTTTTGAATCACCACATAAGCGCCGAGAACCGCAGCTGCTTTCCAGGGAGCATCCAGCAGGGCCACCGCCATGGGAAACACCGTGCTCATGGTGGGGCCGACGTTGGGAATCAGATTCAACACACCGGCCAAAAGGGCATTGGCCAGGACGAGCTTCACCCCAAGAAGCGAGAGGGTGATCCAGCAGAGCAGAAACACGGCGAGGGAACTGATGCTCACACCCACCATCCAGCTGTTGAGGGCTTCACCGCAGAGTGTGAGGATCTGGTTGGCCCGGCGGCGATAAAAGGAGGGCACCAGCTGAATGCCCACCTGGCGGTAGGCCTGCGGTTGAACGGCCACCATCAATGCTGCAGCCACAACAAACAGCAGACTGAGACAAGCACTTCCGAGGTTCCCGGCCAGTCCGATCAATCCGATCAGACCGCTGCCAACCCCCGAGGCAAGCGTAGAACTGTCGGGCAGAATCGATGGGCTTGCTAGGCCCTGTTGGTCAACATTAGGCATCGTATCGATGCCGTAGAGCACTCCGTTGACCTGATCGAGTCCGCTCAGAACGAGCTGCAGCAGTGTTTGGGCCGCCTGGGGGAGTTTCTCAAGCAGCAGGGCGAATTCATCAACAAACGGTGGCACCAGCACCACCAACAGCACGGCGAGCACGAGGCCCAGTCCACTGACACTGGCCAGCAAGGCCAAGGACCGTTGCATCGGGAAGCGCCGCTGCACTGTTTCCACAAGGCTGCAGAGGGCAAGCGCCAGCACGATGGCTGCAAACAACAGCAGCAACAAGTGCCTCAGGGTCCACAGGATGAGACTTGCAGCGATCAGTGCTGCGAGGGACAATGCCTGGGGGAAGCTCAAGCCTCAGCGTTGGACTCTCCGTCAGTTTGATCGGAATCCTGTTTTTGTGAATAACCCAGTCCGTTGGCATCGGCGTAGCGCTGAGCAAAGCGCATGAACCGTTCGAAATCCTCTTCGGATTTCCATGAGTAAACGGCTTCAAGGGCACTTGCTGTGCCATTAACGAATTTGCCGTTGATTTCTCTGGTGACCATCTCCCCTTCTTCATCCACCATCCACATTCCGGTGATGTCACCCATGGTTTCGGGTGCTATAGCGGCTGGCTGTTCGAAACGGAAGGTGGCTTGACCTGTGCGGCCGTCACGGCTGCGGGTCAGACGGATGTCGGGCACTACCGGCTCGTTGACTCCGCGAAAGAACTGAATCGCTGCTTTGCTCACGTCGATCTCGAACCATCGATGGGGGCGATCCTAATCGGGGATTTCAACGAACCCCCGGTCGATCAAGTTCTGGGCGGCTTCATCAGCACTAAGCCCGGATAGATAGATCCCGTCGCGTCTGGGCGATCGCGCCAATTCATGGTCGTAGCACCGATCGTAGTAATCCAGCGTGGCACGGCAGGCGCTGGCCCAGTCTTCCCTGGCAATCGCTTCAAGGGCTTCCTTGGTGCGCTGGGGACCCAGGCGTCGACTGATCCGTTCGGTTGCATGAGCCAGAGCTGCTCCCCCCTGGTGGCCGTACACCTCCACCAATTGGTTCACCCGTTCTTTTAAGTCGCGATGAATCTCAAGCACGGGGGCCTGTTGCATCTGATCGAACAGGGCCTTGGGAATGCGGCAGCGGCCCACCTGGATGCTCTCCGCTTCCAGCCAGATCGCCTCGGCCCCGGCCTGGCGATGCTGATCGAGGCATTCCGCCAGGCGGTTTTCGTAATGCTCGCTGCTGGGTTGTGGTGGCAGTCCCAGTCCGCCGAAGCTGCTGCCGCGGTGATGGGCCAACCCTTCGAGATCTACGACGGCGACACCGCGTTGTTGCAAGGCCAGGAGCAGGTCCGTTTTGCCGGTTCCGGTGCGGCCTCCCATCAACCGCAACGGCCAGGTCAGGTCGAACTGGTCCTGAGCCCAGCGGCGATAGGCCTTGTAGCCACCGATCAGCAGCGTTGGCGTCAGATCGATCTGACTGGCCAGCCAGGCCATGCTGGCGGAGCGCATGCCACCTCTCCAGCAATAGAACCTCGGAGTTCCCAGGTCCCGCAGTCGTTCCATTTCTCGCGCGAGGGTGGAAAGCTTTGGACCCGTGATCGACAGTCCCAGATGGATGGCAGGCAACCGCCCCTGCTGCTTGTAGCTGGTGCCGACCTCAGCCCGTTCCTCATCGCTGAACAGGGGGATATTGATAGCTCCCGGCCAATGCCCTTTTTCGAATTCCGATGGGCTGCGCACATCCACCAGCTGACCCCGCCGCTGACGTAGCTGATCGATCGTGAGGTGCTGGGGTTCTCCCATGCCTGACATAGTGGGCCAACGCCGCGCCAGAAAGGACCGGTTGCTACTTATGCTCTCCGGCTCAACACCCACTTCAACGGCAACGCCTGAACAGCTGATCGACCGCCTGGCGACAGGAACTCCCCGTCAGCGTCGTTCACTGATCAAGTCCCTGGAAGCAAGGTCAGCCGACCTTGTCAGCCTTGGTTCGGACGTTCTCGCACCGTTTGACCGCACAGGCTGTGACTGGGCTCCTTGTTGGATCCTTCAGGTGCTGAAGAGGCATCAGCCCGAACACCTTTCCCAACTACTGTCCTCCACTCCGGAGGGATGGCTGAAAGTGGTGTCGGCGATCGGCATGGATTTCAGCCTGTTGCAGCAAGCTTTGCTGGATGAGGAGTTCGAGACGGCAGATCGTATTACTAGCTCAATCCTGCGTCAGCTTGCGGGGCCTGCTGCGGAGGCGAGGGGATACGTCTATTTCAGTGAGGTCCCAGGGATGGCCGGTCCGGATCTGATCAGTCTTGACCGGCTGTGGACGGTGTATTCCCAGGGGCGATTCGGGTTTTCCATGCAGGCGAAACTGCTGGCTGGCCTTGATGGGCGATACGAGCGTCTGTGGCCCCGGATCGGTTGGAAACTGGATGGCACCTGGACCCGTTACCCAGGAGCCTTCACCTGGTCGATTGAGGCGCCTGAAGGACATATGCCGCTGATCAACCAACTGCGGGGGGTTCGCCTGATGGATGCGTTGCTGAATCATCCTGATCTCGTGACCCATCGAGGCGCAAATGGACTGTCCTGATCGCTGAGACCCGGTAAGTTGAAAAGTAAGTTGAAGATGCCTGGTCGTGATCCTGCAGCAGGCTTTCTCCAGTAAATCAACGGTTGCTGCTGCCTCGTTTCGACATCGTTTTCGGTGGGTCGATTTCGTGTTGCCTTCCACCTTGCAGCTATCTCCATTGTTGGAGCTGCTGATAGAACCGGTGGGTTGCCTGATGACCTCCCAGCGGGTCGAACTCGGACTGCATGAAGCTCTAGTGAATGCAGTGCGCCATGGCAACGCGGAGGATCCGGCCAAGCGACTGCGAATCAGGCGGATCACCACTCCGAACTGGTTGGTTTGGCAGGTTCAGGATGAAGGCAGTGGTTTACCTCCGAATGCCCGTGCCGCCAGGCTTCCCGATCAACCGGAAGCCCTCAGTGGTCGAGGACTGTTTCTGATCCATCAGTGTTTTGATGACGTTCGTTGGAGTAGACGCGGAAATCGTCTTCAACTCGCCTGCCGGCGGCCGCTCAATGATGCGGACAACCCGGATCTTTCAACTCACCACTGATCCAGCCTAGGGCCTGCTCCGTTAAAGCCTTCACGTCCTCCCGCTCCCCTTCATTGAGCAAAGTCACAAGGGCAGCACTCAGCAGTTCGGCTCCCCGTCGATCCCAGCGACTTTTCAGACGATGCCAGTTGCGATCATCAATGCTCAGCTGGGTATGCAGGTCACTGCTCGTGGAGAGGGCCCTCTCGGGCCAATCCGACGGGGTCCGATCCATGGGGTTGTTGCATTCTCTGTCTAGTTTCGTGGAAGGCCAGACCGATAGTTTTGGACGCGCCGAAAGCCCCTGCGCTAGCTTCACTCAATAGGCAAGTTGATGGAGGTCGGACGCATTCAGTGCCTGGCGCTGAAGCGGGTTGGGGGTAAGGCTGCATGCCGGAACATACATCCTGTCGAGAAGGGACGGCAGTTGTTCGCGTTGGAGATGGTCGGATGGAGTGTCACGACAGAACCAATAGATCGATTCTGGAGGGGACTGCGCTGGGGAGGTGTGGGAATCAGCCTCGCCTTGTTGCTCAATCTCGGGCTGGATTGATGTCCCGTGTTGATCAGGCCGCCACCTTGGAGGAATCCTGCTCGACAACTACGAGGGATACCAATGTGTCGTTGGAGCTGGCTTGTTGGGGAGAGGTGTTCGGAAGACCTGTTGGCTGGTTGAGTTCCTGACCCCGCAACCAGGCGTGATGTAGAGCGCGGCGACGTTGATCTTCGGAGAGAACCAATCGATCAGCAGCGCTCTGTGGACTTTCTCCGGGCAACACTGCGGTGCGTAATCGAATTCCAAAACCGTTGGCCTCGACCTGAACGTGACCTTCCATCAGAACCACCTGGAAGGTCCAGCCCTGTAGCCAACGGAGTCGGAAGGGATTGGTCATGGATGTCCCTTTCGGCAATATGCTCACCCTATGGCTCTGAAGCAATGTGCAAAGTCGGGTGTCAGGGAATGCGTTCAGGCTGACGGCTGAGCGGGCTTTTTGGCACTCCAAACTCGCGTCATGAAGTGGGTTTCAGCGGTCACGGCTTCGAAACCTGCCTGATTTAGACGGGCATCGATGTCGTCTGCGATGTAGTCGCGGTAGTAGGGCTCATGGAAGACGCGACGGAAATTTTCCATTGCCACATGAAACTGAGGTGAATCAGCCAGCTGAACGGAATCTGCCAACACGAAGACACCGCCAGGTTCCAGCACACGCCAGGCTTCGTTGATCACGTTCTGTCGAGCCTCAGCCGGTAGTTCGTGCAGGAGAAAGACGCAGGTCGCACCCTGAAGTCCTGCATCGGCGAACGGGAGTGTTTCTCCATTGGCACGAATCAGTTGCACCAGAGGGGCCTGGCCATTGTTGAGCCAGCGGTTGGCCTGGCGCAGGTAAGCCTCGGAAAGATCAGCTCCGATGAGTTCGGCATGGGGAAGCGCTGAGCGGATCTGATGAATGGTTCGACCTGTTCCTGTAGCGATATCGAGCACCCGTAGGGTCGACGGGCTCCGATCGGAGAAATGCTTGAGACCTCGCTTCAACGGCGCTAGCACACGGCGCCGCATCGCATCGGCGGTTCCGTTGAACAAAATCTCGACCTGCAGGTCGTAAAGACCTGCGGAGTGGTCGCTGAGATAACCGTCTGTCTGGTGATGGAAATTCTGCAAGTAGTAGTCAGGGAAAAGGCTGCTGTCGGTTTCTTTGGGAAGATCGCGAACGTTGCGTTCCTTACGGCGATTCCAGGTGGAGGGGAGGTCGAGCCAGACCATGGGATAGCGGCTCGCCCAGTCGAGCCAGGGGGCATCAAAGAGCTGGGATTCCGGGTAGGTCCCCTGCTGGGCTTCATCCCAGTCCCTTTCTTCGAGTTGAGCCATGGAGCTACGCAAGTTCTTCAGGAGCTCCGGTGGGACGCTCTCGGTGCTGGGAACGGCTTCGGGGGCCAGCAGCTCCATCAGTTTGGTGCTCAATTCCTTGTGAGCCAGCCCAGCGATGGCCTTTCCCTGCTGCAGGGTCGTGTAAGCCAGCTTGCTGAAGGGCGTGGACGCCATTCCATCAATGCACCAAGTGAACTATTCCAGCGAATGTCCTGGAAAACTGCGTCAGCCTTGATCCACAAAAAAACCCGCCTCCTTGGAGACGGGCCAAGAAACGAAGATCGACAGTATTCAGGCGTCGTAGTACATGGTGAACTCGTGGGGATGAGGGCGCTGGCGTAACTGCTGGACCTCTTCGTACTTGAGATCAATCCAGTTGTCGATGAAATCATCGCTAAACACGCCACCGGCGGTTAGGAAGCCCCGATCGGCGTTGAGCGATTCAAGTGCACCATTGAGTGAGGGAGGCACCGTAGCGATCTTGGCCAGCTCTTCAGCGGGCAGTTCAAACAAGTCGCGATCTTCACCGTCGCCCGGGTCGATCTGATTTCTGATGCCATCTAGACCAGCCATCACCATGGCGCTGAAGGCCAGATAGGGGTTGGCCAGGGCATCGCCAGAACGAAATTCGAGGCGCTTGGCCTTCGGGCTAGGGCCGGTGAGTGGAATGCGAACCGCGGCGGAGCGATTTCCTTCGGAATACACAAGGTTCACTGGTGCTTCAAAACCTGGCACCAGACGCTTGTAGCTGTTGGTGGTGGGGTTGGTGAATGCCAGGAAGGCCGGAGCATGCTTCAAGATCCCGCCGATGTACCAACGGGCTGTCTGGGACAGATTGGCGTAGGTGCCTTCACCGAAGAACAACGGCTGGCCTCCCTTCCAAAGGCTCTGGTGGACGTGCATGCCGGTTCCGTTGTCATTGAAGACCGGCTTGGGCATGAATGTGGCTGTTTTTCCGTACTTCTTGGCGACATTGCGCACAACGTATTTGTAAGTCATGACGTTGTCTGCAGCTTCAATCAGTTCGGCGAATTTCATGCCGAGCTCGTGCTGTCCGGCACCGGCCACTTCGTGGTGGTGCTTTTCGGTGGGGATCCCCAGCTGGCCCATCAACAGAAGCATCTCCGAACGAATGTCCTGAGCAGTGTCGTTGGGAGCGACGGGGAAATAACCCTCTTTCAGCTGAATTTTATAGGCAAGGTTTCCACCCTCTTCCAGACGTCCGGAGTTCCAGGGAGCCTCGATGGTGTCAACGCTGTAGAAAGAACCGCCCTCACTTGAGCTGTAGCGGACGTCGTCGAACAGAAAGAATTCCGGCTCTGGACCGAAGAAGGCAGTGTCAGCGAGACCGGTGGAGTTCAGGTAGTTCAGAGCGCGCTGGGCTAGAGCCCGGGGGCAGCGGTCGTAGGCCTCACCACTGCGAGGCTCCTTAATAGAGCAGACCATACTCAGGGTTTTATGGCGGTAAAACGGATCAATCCAGGCCGTCGATGCATCTGGAACCATCGCCATGTCGGAGGCATTAATCGATTTCCAACCACGGATTGAGGATCCATCAAAAGCAAGACCTTCCGTGAAGGAATCCTCTTCCAGCAGATCGGTACACACCGTTAGGTGCTGCCACTTGCCGTGAAGATCGGTGAACTTCAGGTCGATTAATTCGATGCCTTCGTCCTTGATCTGCCGAAGGACGTCCTGAGGGGTTTTGGCCATGAAGCTTCAGCCGAAAAGGATTCATCAGAGGGACCGTAAGTAGCTGCTATGCCCTGTTGTGTATCAAGGCGCACATTTTTAAATGTGACTGCTGTCGCTGCAGGGGGTGTTGTCACTCTCGTAACCGTTTCTGTCAACTTCCCTGGATCACAGGCCTGAAGCGGGTTCTCAGCCTTGAAGCAGTGTTACCTTCAGCCAGGATTGTCTGGAGACTCCAGAGCATGCGCGATGCCATCGGCGGACTGATCGGACGTTATGACCTGTTGGGACGGTATCTGGACCGCTCGGCGATCGACAGCGTTAGGAGGTACTTGGATGAGTCGTCGCTGAGGATCCAGGCCGTTGAACTGATCAACCGTGAAGCAGCTGAAATCGTGCGCGAGGCCAGTCAGCGTTTGTTCCGCGATGAACCAGAACTGCTGCTTCCGGGTGGGAATGCCTATACCACCAGACGATTAGCAGCATGTCTGCGTGATATGGATTATTTCCTACGCTACGCAAGTTATGCCCTCGTTGCAGCTGATAGCACGATCCTGAATGAGCGTGTTCTCAACGGCCTGGATGACACTTACAAAAGTCTCGGCGTGCCAACGGGCCCGACTGTTCGCAGCATCGTCCTGCTGGGAGAGGTGATCACGGAGCGCCTTCAGGCCAGTGGGGTCGAATCATCCCGCCTTGGGGTTGTCGTTGAACCGTTTGATCACATGGCCTGCGGTTTAGCCGAAACGAACGTCCGACAGCGATGAGCGTTGCGTTCGCGTCCGTTGCAATCGGCCTGAAAGCCTTCAAGGCAGCGTCACGACTACGTAGGCTCCGTCGTACGAATGACCATCCAGGCCTTGGCGGTAACGAACTCCTTGCTTCCAGTCAAAGACGCTCATCGCCAGGCGTTTAGCGCCATCAACACGCCCGATCGTCTTCTCCTCGGCCCGGGCCCCTCCAATGCCCACCCCACCGTTCTTCAGGCTCTTTCAAGAACGCCGATCGGACACCTGGATCCGCTCTATGTGGAGCTGATGGGGGAAGTTCAGGAGTTGCTGCGTTATGCCTGGCAGACCGACAACAGACTCACCCTGCCGATGAGTGGCACGGGTAGCGCTGCCATGGAAGCTACTTTGGCCAACACGGTTGAGCCTGGTGACACCGTTCTGGTGGCTGTCAAGGGCTATTTCGGACTGAGACTCGCCGATATGGCCGGTCGATACCGCGCCACGGTGAAAACGATTGAGAAGCCCTGGGGCGAATGGTTCTCTCTCGAGGAGCTTGAAGCAGCGTTGATCGAACACAAGCCGGCAATCCTTGCTCTTGTGCACGCCGAAACGTCGACAGGCGTCTGTCAACCCATGGAGGGCGTGGGCGATCTCTGTCGCAAGCACGACTGCCTGCTGTTGCTCGACACGGTCACCTCCCTGGGCGGTGTTCCTCTTTACATAGATGAGTGGAAAGTCGATCTGGCCTACAGCTGCAGTCAGAAAGGTCTCAGCTGCCCCCCTGGCCTCGGACCATTCACGATGGGCCCGAGGGCCGAGAACAAGATGACCTCCCGCAGCGGCAAAGTGCCGAACTGGTACCTCGATGTCTCCCTGCTGAACCAGTACTGGGGCAGTAGTCGCGTGTACCACCACACGGCTCCTGTGAACATGAATTTTGGCATGCGTGAGGCCCTGCGTCTGCTAGCCGAGGAAGGATTGGATCAGGCCTGGGCGCGCCACCGCCGCAATGCTGAGCGTCTCTGGAATGGCCTTGAGCGTCAGGGGCTTTCCATGCATGTTCCGGAAGAACGTCGACTTCCCACCCTCACCACCGTTCGGATTCCGGGCGGTGTGGATGGCAAGGCCTTCAGCCAACACCTGCTCAACACCAATGGCATAGAAGTGGGCGGTGGACTCGGCTCTCTTGCCGGCAAGATCTGGCGCATCGGTTTGATGGGCTACAACTCCACACCTGAGAACGTCGATCGCCTGCTCAACCTGTTTGAGACAGAGCTTCCCCGCTTCAGCGGGTCCGTCGCCGCCGCTGCCTGAACCAGGCCTCCAGCTGATCAGCAGCTCGGTCTTGCATCCATGGGCCTACCACACGCATGTGGTGGTGGGCACTTGAGTCTTTTGCCAGATCAAGGCAACCCCCTAGTCCTCCTCGTTTTCTGTCGTAAGCTCCGAAAACCACAGTTCCCATCCGTGCTTGCAAAAGAGCTCCGGCGCACATTGGGCACGGTTCAAGGGTGACCAGCAGGGTGCAGGGGTTGAAGCGCCAGTCCCTGCGGATGGCTGCGGCCTGACTCAGGGCCACCAGTTCCGCATGGCCCAGGGGGTCCTGACAGCGTTCGCGTCGGTTCCGCCCGTGGCCGATGCACCGTCCATGCTCATCAAGGATCACCGCTGCCACGGGAACCTCACCGCTGTCGCCGTTGGCGGAGGCTCGCGCCAGCAGAATCTTCATCCACGAAGTCCAGAGCTGTTTTTCCTCCACTCCCTTTGTCGTCCATCGCTTTGAGCACCTTCCCACGAGACGCGAGGATCAACCCAGTTCCACTGCAGTCAGTGCACGCCTCCACCGATCTCTGGCCCGATCTGGATTGTCTGGACCCCTTCGCTTCTCCTGATCGCGTTGATCCGGTGTTGCAGGAGTTCCTTCACCGGGCCAGTGATCAGCTCTGTCAGTGGATCGGTGCTGCGTCCGAAGGGTTGCCGTTGCCGACAGTGCGTCCTCAGCCCGAGGTGGCCCCGACCGCAGCAGGGCTGGGCATGGACCAGTTGCTGAAGGATCTGCAACTGGTGATGGAGGGTGCCTACCAGCCGTCCCATCCCGGAGCTCTGGCCCATCTGGATCCGCCGCCGCTGACTGCATCGATCGCTGCCGATCTGATCTGTGCCGGGCTGAATAACAATTTGCTTGCAGAGGAACTGTCCCCGGGACTGTCGGACCTAGAACAGCGGCTCTGCAAATGGTTCTGTCAGCGACTGGGGTTGCCTGAACAGAGCGGGGGTGTGCTGGCGAGCGGCGGCACCATCAGCAATCTGATCGGGTTGGTGGTGGCCCGCACACATGCGGAAGCGCGCGATGGCGTCGTCCTCTGCAGTCGTGACGCCCACGTGTCGCTTCAGAAGGCATCCACCGTGATGGGGTTGCCGGATGAGGCTTTGTTGCGCCTTCCTGTGGACTCCAGTGGCTGTCTGAGCCTGGCCGGTTTGGATTCAACCATGTCGGATCTGCGGCGCGCTGGCCGCTGCTGTCTGGCGGTCGTGGCGACGGCCGGGACCACAGTCCGGGGAGCGGTGGATCCTCTGGACGCGATCGCCCGTATCTGCCGCCGTGAGGAGGTCTGGTTGCATGTGGACGCTGCGATTGGTGGTGTCTTTTCCCTCTGGAAACCCTTGGCTCCACTAATGGAGGGACTGCATCAGGCGGACTCGATCACCGTCAATCCGCAGAAGCTGCTGGGGATCACCAAAACCTCGTCCATGCTGTTGTTGCGGGACCGTTCCCACCTGCGGAAGGCCTTCGCCACAGGGCTGCCATACATGGAGTCGCCCTGTGGTGACGATCACGGCGGCGAGGTGGGCTTGCAGGGCACCCGGCCGGCTGAGGTGCTCAAACTTTGGCTGGGTCTGCGGCAGCTCGGCATCGAGGGCATCGGTGCTGTGCTGGAGTCCGCCCTCGAGCGCAAAGCGATGTTGAAACAACTCCTGGAGGATGAACGGCTGCTCCTGCTGGATGGCGGTCTGCACCTGCTGGCTTTCCGGCCTCGTCAGGATGATCCCGCTGTTTCCGCCCGCTGGACCGAACAGGCGCGCCGGCAATTGATGCGCCAGGGCTTCCTGCTGTCACGCCCTCGTTACGACGGTCATCACTGGTTGAAAGTGGTTCTGGGCAACCCCCACACCACCAGTGCACACCTGATGCAGCTGGCTTTCTTGATCAAACAGCAGCTGACCGACTGATCGCAGAATCAGACCACCTTATGAGGGATGCCCATGGGCGGGAATGAAGGTCGTCCTCGTTGGGTGGCGATCGTAACGGGGGCGATTTCGATCGCTATTGCGGTGGTTTACCTCCTGCTGATCGCTGCGCTCGACGCTCGGGGTCCGATGCTTCCTCCCCCTCCCGAGGCCCTGGGTGTGGTGGAAGGGTCGCTGTCGCTTTCCGCTGCAGAGGTTCCACCACCTGGCGCATCGCTGTTTCGAGAAATCGCTTGAGCGATGCCTCCCGACGGTTCAGCTCGAAGGCTTCCTGCACCACGGACTGAAGTCCTTCATCCCCCCAGTCCTGGTCCTGCTCGAAGTAGCGGATGAAACTGGCACCGGCGATGCGAGTGAGCCAGGCCGTCACCACCCCCTGGACGCCACGGCCGATCAGAAGCGTTGGCAGGGACACATTCAAGACAGGGCTGATCAAGCTCAGGGCCCCTTTGACGATGCCGAGCCCC
>QCSJ01000019.1 GCA_003211535.1 Synechococcus sp. AG-670-A05
TGTCTCCCAGCGCTTTTTTTGATTGCCTTTGTAAGGCATGCGGATAAATATTCGGACAAAACTAGTCGCGGATAATTTCGTTTATTACTGGCTGCTTTCAACTATCTCTGTGCTGGAATGGGTATTGCGGCGACTGGAAATATTTTAGTACTATAACTCAAATGACTGATAGGGGTTGGAAAGCCCGTTTAAACATTCCCACTACACGAGTCTCAGATGCTATTGATCCGAGACTTTGGGGCTGTGATCCTTGGCGTGACCTGAGGTTCGTTGTTTTTGGACAAAGTGATCCATGCGGGGTCACAAGGGTCTGCTGCGGAGACCTTCTGAATCTTAGTGAAGTTGGCAGAAGCAAGGTTCATGCAGGGCAAGGTGCTCTTTTTTTGTAATTGACATGCAATAAAATAGGGTCGGCGCATTACGCCGCACCAAGGATTCACAAACACCGAAAGATGAGAAATCTGCCCTTTTAGTTTATTTCACAGACACCCAAGCGTACACTTTCTATCGATGAGAAAAAGGTGCTTACTGAAATGCAGCAAGGCAGCATTAGAGAGGAAATTAATTAATGACGATGTATCTCTTGTGCCGTCAGTAGACCCTGTGAACAACTCCCAAAGCCGCCGAACAGCATCCAATGTCAGATGAGCCTCAATTGATCAACGGAAGACAAGGGCGTCGCATCTAAACACATATGAGATGTAAACTCATGTTAAAAGGAACAAATTTTAGAGCAATTCCTTGTGCCACATATATCTCAATTCTATCAAGTATTGGGCGGCAATGACTGCGCCGCAATAGATTTGAGCGAAGCTCAGGCTTGTGCAGTCAGTTTTACAATAATCACTTCTGCTTCATGAGAGAGAAAACCTGTCATGTTCTAGTCATATTGAATGTAGTGTCGTAAAGGCCTGGCAAAACGCTGTTCCCGTTCCTCCATCTGACGCTGAATACTCATCAGGCGGTAATAGGCTGACTTACAGCTTGGACACTCACAAGGAACACCACATTCCTCAAGCTGACGCAAAGCAACCGTTGCCTGCTTATGCTCGTAAAGTGAGTATTCGGTCACAGCAAAAATGGCAGGTCGGATAAACAATGCACGAAAGCCACAAATTCTTCTGTACCAGCTAGACAATGTCGTGAATTCAACAACACAAACTGTGTAGTGAGTTACACCTCAAGAGCAAGATCTCCGTTCTCCTTCTGCTCCAGCTGTTCACGGATGGAAGCGATCTGCTCCTCCAGGTTCGCTCCCAACAGGTATGTACCAATGGTGCGGCAGATCAAATCAGCAGCAGCAACGAGGCTGCATGGCTTCGATCTTTCATCCAGCGCCACATCGATGAGCATCTCGGCAATGCGTGGTGCCTGCGACCAGAATCCCGATACCAGAGGAGCGCGGGGCATCATCCTCGCAACAGAGGGGAACACATCAGGCAGCCAGGTTCTACCAATGCCTTTAGACACCATCGCTGACATGAACCTCTATCCTGCTGCTGAAGCAGAGGTGATCGAAGCCTTCAATTGTGCAGCTGTGCTGTGAAAACTGTCTTACCCCTCACTGCACTAGGCCTTCAGTATCTCCGCTTGGAACAGTTGCTACGAAGTTATTCACTGAAGGGGCTCCGTATCAAATTGGTTCCAAGCCGTTGAGCATATAAATGCCCCCAACGATCGCAAGAACAATGTCCAGAACACCAGCTCTGGATTCTTCGAGGATGGCCTCTCTTTCTTGTTTGGTCATCTTGTGACCTCCTTCTTATGTGGACTACCCCCATCTCCTTTGGTCTAAAGCCAACGAATGACTTCTTGTATCATTATTTACATTTCTGAATTGAGAGAAAAGTTGCCAGCAAGACCCGCCGGGTCAGTTCCTTTGCAGCGCAGCCACTCTCAGCGAGTTACCCCCTCAAATGGCCAGGCCCAAAATGGTCATCAACGCCCGGACCAAAGAAACCCAGTCATTGCAATGCTTCTCAACTAGAGAATAAGCCAAAACTACCGTTTCGTACCTACCGAACTAACCACTGCCATCCCCCCCGAAAAACTTTTTTTTACCAATCGTTCACAGCAAAAAACTGCCGATTCAGCCTCCCTGAACCTCATCCGATCAACATGGTCTTCACCAAACAAACGACTCAAGCCACACCAACGTCAGCAGTGACCCTCCTCCAATCGCTATCGGTAACCATTGGTCACGAAGTACGCGTGTCATTCGCGCAATGCAGCTGACCTACTAAATCACCGATATCCAACATGGCAAGGACCGCCGCAAATGAACGCTTAGCCCATAGGGAACATGCGTTGGCACTGCTTGCTGATAGCAACAGCTTTAGAACTGTTGCGGCACTTGCATCGAGAAAGTACGGGGTTTCTGAAAGAACTGCTCATCGGGACTTGACTTGGGCGAGAAATAGACTGGTAGGGGGACTGAGTTCGACAGAAGTAAAGGAGCTATTGGCGTGGTTTTGCCATAGAACTCCGACCAACGTATAGAAAGCGGAAGCAGCATGTGCTTACGGCGCTGATGTTTCGGGCATGAACTTGTTTTACCAAGCGGAACTGTCACGCGAGCTGGACAGTGTTCACAGCTATCGCCATCGGGGTTATAGGCACGGCAACACTCGCTCTTGAACAGCACCTACAAGCAAACGAAAGAGTTGGGCTCAGCTGTAGCCGCTACAAGAGAGCTTGCGGCCATCCTTGGCATCAGCAAGAACAACATGCGCCCAACGGGTCAGTACTATCGGCGCTGACTACTTCTGCTCACAGTCGATCAGGAGCCGTTTCTGGAAGTTGAGCAGGCGCAGCTTTTCGATGTGCAGCTCATGCTCTTCGCTGCTCCAGTGGCGTGGGAAGGCGACTCGAGTTTGAAGCTCCAAGATTTCATAATTGAGATTTCTTGTCATCTGTTCTGCCGGAGGATGGATGAACTCTGGAGTCAGGTTGAGATGGAGTGGCTAGAGGCCTCGAGCCTGACGAAAGGCCGTTGAGTAAGGGAAGAGAAATCCCGTCTCAAGGGCGCCTAACTCTTGCTCTGCCGAATAAAGGCTGCTCGTGAAGCGGCAATGGTTTTCACCGTCGCAAACCAAGAAATGGCCGTCTTCGGTCCTTTGGATAGTGGCGCCATGAGGCGTCTCAACAATGAGGTCAGATTTCGCCATGCTGATGTGACGCGACAACCTTGTAATGGCACTGGTCGTACTTGGGTTGGCGTAGCTGACAACACCGATATGGAAATCAGCTCGCTCACATAACCGCTTCAGGAGCCTCCATGCCTTTCCATCGGCACTGAGGTTGTGCTGACAGAGGTGGCCGGCCCAAGTGGCGGGTTTTCACTCCATTCTGACTTGTAACAAGAGCTACAGAAGACGGGTTTTTGTCCTAGACCAATGTGAGATACAAAGAGGAAAAGATGCTCAACGAAATATTCCTCACCACCACCCTTTGCGTTGCCATCGTGGGCGCTATGGCTCTCTTCTATGGAGAGCTTCAGCTGCTGCAACACCACCACTAGTTAGCCAGCTTCAGGTGCCCACCCCATCTCATTTTGCGAGGTGGGAGCCAATAGCTTGCACTTCTTCTTCAGGTGCTGGCCTTGCTGCAGCTGCTTCTGCCTGAGCGTGCAACCGAACAGCGTGTGGCAGTACTGGTCAACGCCATAGGCGAAGTGCTGACAGGTTATGCAGATGCAGAGTCCATTCCAGCCTTGAAGCTCTGCGTCGTCGATCAAGCCCCATTCCTCCATTGCCAGTATCGACCTACCGTAAGCACAGGCGTACTGTCAGTAGTTAATCGAATGGCGCAAGACCGCTGTGCCACTCCCATTGCGATCTCAATTTTGGGCCGAGACTCGTGCGCGCTGGCCCCAAATTGGTCGCGAAACCGGTCTAAACCGGCTCAGATCTCATTTAGATTGCTGAAGTCCTAGTCGATGCGGATGCTGGGTCTCACAACCATTGATGAACTATCCTGCCTAACTGTTATCTCAGCCGTAACTCAGTACTACCTTCATGAGTTCTGACACGTTCGGCATTGTTTCTGGCGTGCCATCATCAATGGCACGCGCACTAAGGTAGAACCAGCTTTCCGTGTCGCCATGGCCTCCATGCTTTCGGCAATGGTCTGCCAGTTGTTAATTTTGGCTTTGTCCAGAGGATAAATCTTTGAAAAGATCCTCGGGCTCTCAATCCCGGGGATCGCTGTAATCCGTCTTCTCGCAGCTCTACAAGGTCGGTAAAAAGCTAGAGACCGTGATCTGGTCCCGTCGGTCGAAGGAAAAGGGGGCAGCTTTGCAATGTCGCCATCCAACTGCCGAAAGAACATTTAACCCGTTGCAGTGAGGGGGGGGGGTTCACTTTTGCCCTAGCCCAATTCAAAAGGGTAATAGCGACTAATGTCCCAATTAGCGCCGATGGCCTCGAACCACCGCATAATCAAGCCGACGTAATTGGCATGGGTTCCAGATGAGATTTCCTTTGCTTTGATTTCCAGCGCATTGTGGAGTAAGACCGGCAAGTCGCTTAGCACTTCAGATCTAATCTGCTGATCAGCTTCGGATGGAGCATGAAAGTGACCACGTCGCTGCATTGAAGAAATCTATTCCTTAGCGACAGCTTCGACATGGGTGATCGAGGCGGATGTCTGCTCAAGTTCTCTCTCAGAAGCTGGCGGCAAGTTGAGATCAGCGATCAGTTCTCTTGCCCTGACCTCTGGGTAGTTGTCAAGCTTTGAAAGCAGAAAGGGAAGCGCTTCTGTCATGGACTGCGCGTCTGGAGCATCGACATGCGCTGGCGAATTAACGATCTCAAATTTCTTGAAATATTACTGCTTCGACTTTTGAAATACTTCTTTCAGGAGAAGCCAACCATCGTTGTCTTCTCCCATGATTCGTTAGTATATAGAAGCAATTCCCAGTCGCAAGGTCTCTTCCCTCGATTCGAGGCTGAATCCGGTAATACGATCAGCAAGTTCTGCCTTAAGAGCAGCATGAACATGCGAAAAAAGCTGCTTAGCAAGAGGTAACAAGCTCGTGCCTGTTGAACGCTGCAATCGACTAAGTGGGTTGCCCTTGGCGTTAAAGACCTTGTTTTGGCGCTCATTCGGGACGGACACGACAACGACCCTTTGTCATCAATGCCCCGACCTTGACGCCATGTGAGGTTTGGCAATCCTAACTTCTTCTTAGGATCATTTGAGACCGTAGACGACTAACATATTCACGGTTAGTGTGGCGTCAACTGCCAGAAATTACAACGCGGATTACAACGCACTGATTACTACTCGGTTCAGCAGATCTATTAAGAACGCAGTTAAAGCCTGATATCTGAATGGGCATACCGGCTGTTTACCACGAGCTCTACTCGGCGCCGCTGCCATCGACCCATCGCTTTCCGATGGCCAAATTCAAGCTGCTTCGACGTTTGCTTCTCGACGAGCAGGTGCTGCAGGAGCAGCAGATCCGCCGCCCCCTCAGCATCGCCCGCCGCGATCTGGAGCGAATCCACCAGCGCACCTATCACCAGGCCTTCAGCCGTGATCAACTCAGCCGCCCGGAACAGCGCCGAATCGGGCTTCCTGCCACAAGGCCACTGGTGCAGCGCACCTGGTTATCCGTCGGAGGAACTTTGTTAACAGCCCGCCTGGCGCTGCAGCACGGCATTGCCTCTCACCTTGCCGGCGGAACGCATCACGCCCATCCAGGCTTCGGGAGCGGCTTCTGCATCTTCAATGATGTGGCCACCACGGCACGAGTGCTGCTGGATAACGGCGAAGTACAACGGATTCTGGTGGTGGACTTGGACGTCCATCAGGGCGATGGCACAGCGGCCTGCTTCACCAATGAGCCGTGCATCACCACCTTGTCCGTGCATGCCGCCAGCAATTTCCCGTTGCGCAAGGTGGAGAGTGACATTGATATTCCCCTCGAGGATGCAACAGGCGACGACGACTACCTGGCGGCAATCGGGGACCGACTCCCGCAGGTGCTGGATGAGCAGAAACCGGATCTGGTGTTGTTGAACGCCGGCGTTGACCCCCATCGGGAGGATCGACTTGGTCGACTGGAGCTGAGCGACGAGGGACTGCTTCGACGTGATCGTCTCGTGCTGGATGCCGCGCTACGCCGCAGCATTCCTATCGCGACAGTAATCGGAGGCGGCTATGACGAACTGATGCCCCTGGTCAGGCGGCATTCCATCGTGATTCGAGCCGCCGTTGAGCAGGCCCGGTTGTTTGGACTGTCTTGACTCAATCTTGATATGACAGGTTCAAGCAGGCAGTCAGCTGCTGATTGCGGTGCTCAATCAGTGTGGTCAACCAGTTGGCAGCCTCCACCGGGGCAACGCTGCGATCCCGTAGGCCATCGCAGATCAAGCGGTGCAGGGCAATATCGCGGCAATCAATGGCCAATTGTTCATCCAAGGCCACCAGATCATCCGGGTTGCGGCAGGCGCGCAACGCATTCACTACACGATCTTTTAGCTCGCTCGCCATGGCGATGATCAACGCTGATCTCCAGCCTGCCAGCTGATGTTTTCAGTTCTAAGGAGCATTTTCAGACCATGACAACGGTTAGGGATGGTGCGCTGCCGCCCTGGCGACAGCTCCTGCGAGGTGCCCTCCAACGCGAGGGGCGCCAGGTAAGTGCCCGCTGGCTGCAACTCGCCACTGTGGCATCCGATGGAACCCCGAGGGTGAGAACGCTGGTGTTCCGTGGCTGGAGCGGGGCGGATCAACTGGAGCTCTATACCGACGTACGCAGCAATAAAACCACAGAACTGAAGTATCAACCCCAGGTGGAACTCTGCTGGCTGCTAAGCAAAGCCAGGCAGCAATACCGGCTGCGGGGTACAACCGCACTGATGACGCCCAGGGATGGAGTCGTCCAGTGGCGAGCTCTCTCCCCAAGTGGACGTGCCCTGTGGGGCTGGCCGCAGCCAGGACAACCCTTTGACTCCGAAGCGTCCTTCCCCCCTGAACTCCCGGAGGACGCTCCCATCCCAGAGCACTTCCTGGTGATGCAGATCAGCATCCAGCAGGTGGAGTTGCTCGACCTGAGCCACCACCCGCATCAGCGCTTGCGCTGGCGCCTCGCGGATGGCTGGCAGGAACAGCGGCTCAACCCCTGATCACCATGTCTCTATCACCACCACTGAATCAACCGACCAACAGAAGCTTGCCCCGGTCTCGAAGGCACCATCACCACCGAAAGCGTCTGCCCTTCGCGCTGATAATCGAACCGACAGAAGCCCTACCCGGTGCCTGCGGAGGACGACAGGCTTTTCAGCGTCACGCCGGACCAGTGGCGCTCATCGGGGAATAGCTCTTGATCCGGAGCCGGACGCCATCCAGCCGCCAGCAGGGTGCGGTGGGCGTCAACGATCGACTGATGCGGGCTCAGGGGCAGTTACGGTGAAGCTACTGCTGCCATCGGAAGAAACAGAAGCAGCAGCCAGGTCATTGTTCGCTCTGCGATTCCGTCTCCTCATTCCATAGCCAGAACCAGGGGCAAGGACCAAAGCCGTTAGCTGGCCTGCCGCTCTTACTCCCATGGACGCAGCAGATCCTCGGCGTAACGTATGGTCAATCCTCTCTGACCATCCCAGGCCACGGCGTAAGTCCAATGACCGGGGCGATTTTCACCGCTAGGAAGTTGCACCGGCTCGACCCACTGGCAGGGCTCTGTTGCAATTACCCCGTGGCGGCCAGCGCTGTTGTTGCTGATACGGTCCCCGGCCTGGAACAACGGCTTCGGTCGCTCAGCAGCAGAAGTGGGGGATGGATCGGCTTCAGGCATCGTTCCTGCAGACGTTGCAGCAGAAGCTTCTGCGTCGTCCGATGGTTCCTCAAGAAAGGTCGGTCTCTGGGGCAGCCAACTTGGATCGGGTAAGGCCCCCTGAAGCAAATGGCCAATGGCACGTCCGCGTCCAACGCCATAGAACAGACAGTAAGAATCCAGCCGTTCGAGCACATCAGGCTTGAGCCACACTTGGACAGGGCGCGCCTTGGGATCTCCGCTGGACTGAAAACGGCCGCTGGCATCGCGGCGCTGGGGTCGTGGACTGGTCAGGATCTTTGCGAGTTGTTCACGCCATTGCGCCGAACACAGCCGGCAAGGTCGTCACGTCTCTCCTAATCGATCCTTAAGAAGATTGATTGAATTGTGGACCAAACCAAATTAAAAAGCGGCCCCAATGGGCCGCCAGATCGACCTGTGAACCGGGTGACTCAACTGCCGGTGAGTTTCAGATGCTTAAAGCGATCACAAGCCTCACCAAGACACCGACGAAAGTCTTCCAGAGGGCGCTGTCAATGATTTTGCCAAGACTGCAGTATTCGCGGTTTCTAAAAACGTACCCAAACTCCTGTTCCTTGATCCGCAAGGCAATTTCCCGACCACCGATCGGACCCAGAAACACCCTGGTGGTGCTCAGGGGGAAGGTTGAGATAATGGCCATGTAAAGAAGGCAGAGTCCGAAGAAGAAGTCGATCACCGTGGCCGAACGCAAATCGGAAGTGTTCGTCTTGGATCGCAGCACCCCCTGAATCGGACCACCGCCAGTGGCGACGAGAACACAAAGGCCCACGCACAGCACCGCCGTGCAGATCGCCATCGGGAAGAAGTCCAGCTTGTCGGGGTAGGTACATAAATATGTTCGCCAAGTCCTGCACCAGCCACATGCTCCAAAAGAAACCGGTGGAGAACCACTGCAGGCCGTACCAGGCCTTGTTGAAGTCCTTGCCTTTCTGGCTGCGGCGGAACACCCAGCGCTCCAGAAGCCACATGCCGAGTCCATAGGCCGCCAGGCCCACTCAGAAGGCTAGGAAATAACCCGTCAGCGAGCTATTGAGAAGCTTGCCGATGTTGGTCGGCTTGAAGGACGACAGCACCAGAAACGAGGTGCTCACCGCTACGCCCCACTGGGTAAGGACCAGCACCGCAATGGGCGGAGGGATTTACACCCAGTTGAAGGGCTCGGGCAGGAGGAAGTCCTTGTCAGGAACATTCAGACGGCCCCAGGCCGGGTCACCGTCTTTGAGGAACCAACCCATCATCAGAACAACAACGGTGACCGTGCAGATGTACAGCATCTGCACCAACTTCGGGGTGCACTTTTTATTGGAGGAGATGTGGGTGTCCAGCGTCTGCAGAGAGTCGTTGGTCACCATGGAATAGGTCTCAAGCAAAAAGTTGATGACAACCAGATGTTCACATCCATGAAGACGATAATGAGAAGGTCATCCCGTTTCTAGAGATCCCATCGCCCTTGGTCGGTGCTGCAAAGAACGAGTGGCTGAACCGGTCAAGTTCAGTTGACCACACGCAGCCTGCTGAGTCGTCCACGATTCACCCATGCGGCCAAGGCTTCAATCTCCGCGCGGTTCGGCATGCAGATGCACCCCGTACCTGGGTAACAGCGGTGGATCCCCAGGGCGCTGCGGCTGGTGTTGAAGCGGGGCTGCAGATCGAACCAGAGATCATCCCCCCAGGGTTCCGGCGGTCCGAGGATGTAGTCACCCGCCGGGAGAGGGGCTGCATTGCCCGGGCTCCAGAGTCGATCAGCCGTCTGACGTTCAGCGATGCCACTGGCGGCATCCCAGCTCGCCAGAAGCTGCTCACCCCGGTGCAGCTCCACTTTCCAGAGCTGGTTGCCATCGGGGAAGCGTTCCTCAGTGCGACGGGTACTCAACCGCAGGCCGCTGCCCTCGAGCAGTTTCGCCGTCGGCCCCTGCTGACCAGGCAATGGCTGCGCCACGACGGACCCACTGCAGCCGAGCAGGATCAGACCAGCGATCAGGACCTTGCGCAGCATCATCACCCCTTGAACATCGACACCACTCTGGCGCTGGCACGATGGCGTGCAGCTTCCAAGTAGGCCGGTGGATTTCCTTGATCTGTTTCCACGATCCATCCTGAGAGGGACACTCCCAGCCCCCCTGCTGAAGCAGCTCATCGCGCTGGGAGAAATGGTTCTGGCCAATCCCTCAGCCAGTCCCGACGCCTCTCCCAAGTTGGCTGGACAGCTGAGACAGCAACGGGAGCTGCGGCCGGATCATCAGGCGGTGCAGCAACTCACTGCGGAGCATCTCCTCCCCGCCTGCGATCGCTGGATCCGCCACGTGATGGATCGGCAACCACCACAAGGGCGTGGTCCTTGGGTGCCGGGCCGTTACCGGTTGCAGATGATCGATCTCTGGATCAACTGCCAGACCGCCGGCGACTACAACCCCACCCACACCCACGGCGGCAGCTTCTCAGGCGTGATCTTTCTGAAGGTGCCGCCGCAGATTAATGGCAACAGCTTTGACGGCCAGCTCTGCTTTCACGGTCCGGAGGATTGGCATCTCCAGTCCTTCCGCACCGGAATGACCCATTACGTTCTACCGGTGCCTGGTGAGTTCTACGTGTTCCCGGCCTGGCAGCCCCATTCCGTAATGCCCTTCAGTGGCGACGGCGAACGCTGGTCCCTCGCCTTCAACGCCGTCGCCGCCCCCGCGGCAGCGCCACAGCCCACCAGTCCGCAGGGGAACGTGTCGTTATCAAGTCAACGGCCCGTGCCCCGTGGATTCTGAGCCCAGCTGGCAGAGTCGCCTTGCTGCCCAAGCCCCAAGCCTCCATGGACCACAACGATCCCTTGCATCAGGCCGGCGCCATCGCAACTGCCATCGAACAACTCGCCGATCAGCTCCGTCCGGAGGTGATCCGAGCGGCCCGTCAGGACGAGACCGGTCGGCGCGATCTCGATCGGATCGAGTACTCCCTCGGTACCATAGGCAAGGCACTGATCCTCACGGACTACAGCATCGAGGAAGGGAAAGACATCGACAAGCTGAAGGCCTTCCGTGAATCTCAGAAGAGGATGGACTGAGATCAGCAGCGGGACCAGCGCAGCACCCGGTGAGTAAGCCTGCCGTCGCTGTGAACCTCTTGAAGGCGTCCCCCTTGATCCTCAGCCCGGCCCAGAGGAGGGCAGAACGCAAGTCCCAGCACAGATTTCAGCAGCAGCGGGTGATCGTGGTTGCCGGGCAACAGGCCGACGGGAACGTTGAAATGACGATCCAGAAGACGTCGCAAGCGGACATAACCGCCCCAGCTCCCGTGCTGGCAGAGAACACCGCTGATCAACACCAGATCAGGACGTTCGCGCTGCCCCTCCTGCAGGGCCCGTTCGAGCAACGGAAGGTCCGGGCGTTCCGTACCAGGGCCGCATCGGCGGCCACGAGGTGAGGGTCACTCAGCTGCAGGATCCGCATGGCTCTCGGGAATGGACTGCCAACCACTGATCCAGCGGGAGCGATCCTTCAGATCACGCCAGCGCACCCGCTCGCGATAGCCCGGCTTCAGAACGGCCGCCAGCTCCACCCAACGCTGATCGCCACGGCCACCCTGCAGCACCATCTGAAAGTGGCGATAACCCCCGACAGGGTCCTGACTGGTCCAGGCACGGGCGGGATTCCAGCCCATCAGCTAGCAAGAAACACCTGGCTGACAGTGCTCTCCAACACGTGACCGGAGGAGACGATCAATTCCGTGTTGTCTGCGATGAATTGCTCCATCACACCGGGTTCTGCTTGCATTACGGCGCACACCTTGCTGGGGTCGTCCTTACTGACGCCGCGATAGAGCGAGGTGATGCCAGCAGCCTTTTGAAAGGGAGCCGAAGCGTCGTACACCTTGACCCATTCGCTAAAGGGCTTGGTGATCGTGAAGGTCAGCACCTGGGTTTCCATCCTTCTTCTGTGATCATGGCCCGGAACGTATCACCGTTTTCAGCACAATTCCATCAGGGCTTGAACCCTCTCATTAATGACTACTGTTGAGAACAGATGATCCTGGTCGGTGTCGCTCTCCCCATCTCCTCCCACCAATGGATCCCTGCAGCAGGACCTGCACCAGGACGGTCGTCGTCTGACACCCCAGCGAAAACGGGTTCTCGAATTGTTCGAACACCGCGGATCCGGCTGCCACCTGAGTGCGGAGGAGGTGCATCAGCAACTGGCCTCCCTGCAGATGAAGGTTTCTCTGGCCACCGTCTATCGGACGCTTCGCCTGCTGGCGGATATGGGATTTCTGCAGGAGTTGGAGCTCAGTGAAGGCGGGCGGCGCTTTGAGCTTGCCCAGGGGGATCACCGTGATCACCACCATGTGGTGTGCATTCGCTGCGGTCGCACCGAGGAATTTGAAAGCGAGCCTGTGCTGATGGCCGGCGCCGATGCTGCACAGCAATTTGGCTTCAAACTGATTGAATCAAGCCTCAATGTTCGGGCCCTCTGTCCGGATTGTCAGGACTGAGGCGACCGCCTACTGGGGATGTTTATTGCAGGGCATCCAGTAGCGATCACCCATGCGATGGACCCCCTCACACCCCAGAACCTTCGACTGGGCTTCCGCCTCCTCGCGGCTGGGATAGGCCAGATAGCGGGGGTTGGTGGTGGAACGGATCTGAATGAGCCCCATGCTCATCGGCCCGGCGGTGATCACCCCCATCGTGTTCACCCCGACAGCCACCAGCCCCATGCCAACGATGGCGGCGTTGAACACCCCCATGGCCACAACTCCGATGGAGACAACACCCATCGGCACCACTCCGATGCAGATCACCCCCATTGGAACGATGCCAATGGAGATGGTGCCCAACGGAGCAACCCCGATGGCAATCCGCTTCGGTTTGCTGCCGCAATGTCCCCCTTCCGTTGCCATGGCTCAGTGTCCGTGCTGCTCGGACTGCCCATGCTTCTCACAGACCATCCACATCTCTCCCATGGGATGGGCCCCCTTGCAGCCGAAACCGGAAGCCGCCGCCTCCGCTTCAGCGCGTGACTTGAACATCGCTTGCTTGGGCTGACCTCCATTCTCATGAGCTGACACAACGCCGCCCCACAACCCCAGGCTCAGCAAAGCGATCAAGATCCCTTCTATTGACAAGACGCGTTCCGCAACAGCACCTCATCATGGCCCTATGGTGAATAGTCGCTTCGATGGGTGGCACGACGTGGTCGTGCTGATGCCCGAGCAGTTCAACGATGCCCTGGAAGCGGTGTTGGCTGTACGGGAGCAACGCACCGTTGTGCTGAATCTGAGTCGTCTGTCTCCAGAGCTGGCACAGCGTGCCGCTGATCTGGTGTCCGGAGGTATCCTTGCTCTGGATGGACAGCAGCAACTCGTCAGTGAGAGGGTGCTGCTGCTTGCCCCCGCTGGCGTCTCGATCAACCGAATCCCTACAGCGGAAGAGAGTCAGTCCTGAAGTGCCCCACCGCAACTGGATCCTGCCCCGGCCGTACAGCCGAAGCAATGCAGCTCCGTTCGGATTGAATCACCCTCGATCGCGATCGAGGCATCAAGCAGATCCCGCAGATGGCGAACACCGCCCTGGACTGACAGGCCCAGTTGCTGATTGAAATCACAGTCATACAGATGCCCCTGCCAGTCGACACTGAGCAGTTGGCGACACATCACTGCTGCGAGATTGGCTGGGTTGTGAGCCTCCTCCAGCAGGCGCTGGTAGTCCGCCAGGCGACCTTGCAGCTCAAGCTGACGGGAGAAGCGCTTAATCGGCATGTTGGCCAGGGTGAGCAGCCGATCGAAGCGGATGCCCAGGGATCCGAGCTCGCGCTTGTAATCCGCCTCCAGCAGCACCTGGGCAGGAGGAAGCGACGGACCCTGCGGGTTGAACACCAGATCCAGGGTTCGTTTCGGATCACCGCTGCCGTACCCAAGGGCATTCAGCATCCGCAGCCCCTCAAGGCTTCGCTCAAATACCCCATCACCCCGCTGCTGATCGACGTTAGCGGCGCTGTAACAGGGCAGAGAGGCGATCACTCCAACCTGCTGGTCCGCCAGAAACCTGGCCAAGGTTTCCTGTCCAGGCTCTGTGAGGATCGTGAGATTGCAGCGGTCGATCACCGAGACCCCCTGATCCCGGGCACAGCGAACAAGGCAACGGAAGTCGCGATGGAGTTCCGGTGCCCCACCGGTGAGGTCGAGAAAGCGGATCCCTCGACGCTCCAGCACGGCAGGAATCAGCGCCACCAGCTCCGCGCTCATCATCTCGGTCCTGCTGGGGCCGGCGTTTACGTGGCAGTGGCTGCAGCTCTGATTGCAGCGATAACCGAGGTTCACCTGCAGTGTGGTGAGCGTCCCACGCTGAAGAGGGGGAAACGGCAAAGAACGGGCGATTAGAACTGACGCACTCAAGGAATCCGATCATTTCAGATCCAACGCTCAAAGCGTGGATCAGACAAGTGGATCTGATGGATTGATTGATCTCGAACAATCCGTATCAAGCAGACAGATTCCTGAGCGATTGGAGAATTGGTTGCTGGGTATGAGTTGTGCCGTCAATCAACAATCGCAAGAACAGTTTTTCACTAAAATACGGGTATTGAAATCAATTGATGTAGCTGACGCCCTTCAACCGGTACACACTGAAGTGATGCAATTCTGGTTTGTGCGTCCCCTACCACTGCTGGCTCTCAGCCTGGCTTCAGGCTTGCTAGGTATTGGGATCGCGCGGTGGATGCATTCAGCCGATAAAGCAACGGGTCCGCTGCCGCAATCCATCAGCAGGCTGGTTCCCCAGATCGAACCGCCGCTTCCACCTCCAACCAGGGATCAGCTGACGCGATTTCGTCTGACACAGACGTTGGATCTGCTGCGCTCCGATAGCACGCGCGTCAGCATCGGCTTCACCAGCGTTGTCGTCGACCCCCGCTGGACCACGGTCGAATTCTTCGCGGGCTGGAACCGGGAGTTTGAAGCCAACGCCGATAAGGAGGCTCTGCTATTCACCTCAGGGCCCACTTTTGCCCGAGGAAGCGGCAACGGTAACTTGGCCATGCGCCTGCATGGGGACCTAATGCTGGCCAATGGGCTCTGGCCCGCGGGCAATCGAGCCGCCGCCGCTGGACGGGCCTGGGTCGGGATCAGCCATTCCGGCGACCTGGAGTTCGGCTACGGCCCGCTCACTTCGGAGCTGGAACAACGTCTGCGGGTGTTCATTGGCGGACTGCATGCCTTCACCAACACCACACAAGAAGCGCCAGAAACCTACTCAGGCGTGTATGGAGAGATGCGACTCGCCGATGTGCGAATCGTCTACGGCATCCGGCCGGATGGTCAGCTTGAACTGGTGGAAACCGCCGATGGAGTGCTGTTAAGTGATCTCAAAAACTTTGTCAGCAGCAAGGGGTTCCTGGCGTCCTTCCTGCCCGACCATGCCTCCAAATCACGTCTGATCGTTCCTGGCAAACGGCCCTGGAGTTACGAGCATGCGGTCTGGGTGAGCGGTGGCAAACCTTCGATCACCCAGATGCCGTTCCTACTGAAAATCAGGCCGTCACAAGAGTGGTACGACCGTCAGCCCGCCGCCGCTGCGCCAGGGCCTGGAACCAGTTGATGTACTCCGCTGGTCCCCCGGGCACCAGCACATCCAGCTCCAGGGGATCCTCTGGATCACTGATGCCGCGCAGACAGCCATCCGCCAGGCTCGGACGATCCACCTCACCATGGCTGCTGTCCACCAGAATTACCCGGTTGGGTTGATTGCTGCAGGCAGCCAAATCCTTCAACAGCGTAAGAAAGCCGCGATCGCTGCCGCCCCGGAGCCAGTCTTCACCGTCTGCGGTCTGCGTGGAGGTCACCGTGTCGCCCACCCCCACCAAAAGCGGCATCCGCTCCATCGGCAATCGTTCCCGGGCCAACTGCAGCAGAGCCCCATAGTCCCGCGGCGCCGTGCGCACGTTGAAGTCTTCCCCCAGGGGGAAGACTCCATGGCGGCGGGCGATGTGCTGGTTGATCAGCACCAGCAGGCCCGCTTCCTTGAGCGAGCCCGTCAGCATGAACTGGATGTCCGTTGTGCCGACGTCACCGGCTGCAGCTAGCTTGGCCCTTTCCCGCCCTTCCGCATCGAACCCCAGGTTGGGCGCCACGTGCAGAAAAAACGATCCGTCCAGCCCAGCGGCGTCGGCCTCCCGCAGCAACTGGTCCATCAGCTCGGCCAGCATCTGTTGAAGACGTCTCTGACGGGGCACATCCCCTGGCACCAGAGCGAAAACACCATTGAGATTCACTGTGGGCGACACCTGGGTGTCGAGCACGGCCTGCTGCGCCAGCGCCTTCAACTGCTCCGATGACGCCTCCGGCAGTTCAGCCGGCAACCGCTCCAGCAGCAACTGCTCCATCCGCTGCGGCGCCGCGGCCAGAAACACCATTTCCGCCTCACGCACCCCCGGGTGACTGAGCTGACCGAAACGATCCTGAAGCTGCACGCCCCCAGCCGCCAGACCCGGCAGATAAAGGCCCTCCTGGTCCGGCTTGACCTGATCCCCCAGGGCTGTTTCCACCAGCCGGTTCACGCCGCGCCGCCCCTCGTGCTCGCCATTGGTCAGCACCACGAAGTTCCCGCGCAGGGCCGCCGCCGCATGCACGTAGCCACGATCCATGCGGCGGGTGAGGGGATCCTTCACCAACTGCATGCAGACACCATCAAGGTCCTGGACGATCAGTAGGTCATCGACCGGCGTGAGTTCCTCGAGGAGCTGATCCGGTGCAAGGCGCGGCATGAGGGACGCGGCGATGAATAAACCTGGCGATCATGGCCCCATTGTTCAGTCGGCCGATGCATCCCACCTGGACAGAGCAGTGGTGGCCGATCAGCTACCTGCAGGATCTGGATCCGCAGCGCCCCAATCGCTTCACCCTGCTGGAGCGCGATCTAGTCATCTGGTGGGAGGCATCAACGACGCGTTGGCGCGTCTTTCTGGACGTCTGCCCCCATCGGCTAGTCCCCCTAAGTGAGGGGCGCATCAACGATATAGGCCAGCTCGAATGCCCTTACCACGGCTGGAGTTTCGACGGTGATGGCCATTGCCGGCAGATCCCCCAGGCCCTTGAGAACACCCAACCGGACAGTCGACGATCCCGCTGCGCCAGCCTGCCGACCTCGACCGGGCAGGGGCTTCTTTTTGTGTGGATGGGCTCCCCCGACAGCGCCGATTCAAAGCAGCTGCCGCTGGTGCCGGCACTGGAGGAGAACCCCGAAAGCTGGACGGTTCAGGACACGTTCCGCGACCTGCCCATGGACGCCATCACCCTGCTCGAGAACGTTCTGGATGTAAGCCATGTGCCGTTCACACACCACAAAACCGTGGGCAAGCGGGAGAACGCAGCACCGGTGGAAGCCACGATCACGGAGGAAGACGCCGGAGGCTTCAAGGCCTACTGGGAGGAGGGGCCACGGCGGGGCAAGCTTGGTGCCCAGTCCACCACTTTTCAAGCACCACAGCTGATGTGGCACGACCTCACCGCCAGGGGGTTCGGTCGCATCCTCACGGTCGTTTACGCCGTACCAATCCGTCGCGGTAAGTGCCGCCTATTTGCACGCTTCCCGTTTCAGTTCCAGTCAGGCCTGCCGCGGCTGCTGATCGGTCTGAGGCCCCGCTGGCTTCAGCACATCGGCAACCACAAAGTGCTGGAGGACGATCAGGTCTTCCTGCATTGGCAGGAACGCACCCTGGAAGCAGCCGGGGGCAGTGCAGCGGCTGAGCGTGCCTTTTTCCTGCCCACGGCTTCAGACGTCTACGTGGCAGCGCTGCATCGCTGGATCAACAACAACGGGGGGGAGCCGTTTGCCGGTCAGCTGCTTCCAGAGCGCCGACAGACAACGGCGTTGATGGATCGCTACTTCTCCCACACCATTTACTGCCGCAGCTGCTCAACAGCGCTGATCTGGATCCGTCGGGCTCAACCGTTGTGCTGGGGTTTGTTGTGGTCGGGAGCCATCCTCCTTGGGATTAATGGCGGGTTGGGGCTCATCAGCCTCGGCCTGATTCTCAGTGCCAGCGGAGCCCTGGGGTTGAGGCAGGCAAGGCGCTGGGAACGTGGACTGCTGGCCGGTGATGGCCAGGCACCGCGAAACCAGAGGTCCTAGGTGATTGCGATGAAAGGCCTCACTTCATTGGAATGGGCAAAAGAGTCGGCTTCACCTTCGCGCCCACGTTGCCATCCTCCGTCACCTTGCCGTTGATGCTGATCGGATCCTGAACGGACACCGCACCCTGAACGGTGACTGGGGTATCAATTGACGACACCTGAGCCCTGGCCTGCATACCCCCTTCACCTGCACCGTTCCTTGCACCGCCTGTACCTTCAGCGGCCCTCCGATCGTGATCGGTTGCTTGTTGGCGACAGACACAGCGTCAGTTACCACAACGGGCAGCGGTGTTGTGCTGCTGATGTTCACCGTCGGCGATAGCACCAGCCTGTCCATCTTGAGACCGCTTTCGATCGCGATCGGAATCGGTTGGCTCAGCAGTCGCACCGCCGTTTGCGCCAGAACGAGCCCCCGAGAATCAGGCTTGCCCCCACCAGGGCGATTGGCCAGCGGTAGGCCAGCAACAACTCCTGACGAGACGGCGGCATCACGACGCAACCTTTCCGCATAACACCGCGTTTGCTCAAGACATGCCCATCGCCTTACGATAAGCCGGTCGCTGCTGCGTGCTGGTGATCAGGCTCTGAATCGCTGGATAGGGGGAGAGATCCTCCTTGGGAAAGAAGATCGGCAGGTAGGCAAGGTAGGCCGTTACGGCACAGTCTGCAGCGCCCCACTGATCCCCCACCAGCGGACGACCGGGCTGCAGCTGGCGGTTGAGTTCCTCGATCAACCGTGGAAACTCCCGCTCGCGGTTGCTGGGTACAAATAGGGCGATTGCCAGGGTCGCATTGGCGAACAACAACCATTGCGCGATCAGCGACCGTTGAGATGCCGATTGAATCTCGCCGGCATGGTGCTCCGCCAGGTGCAGAAGGATGGCGCCCGATTCGAACAGCGTCAGCGGTTGACCGTCCAATTCCTGCAGGGATGTGTCCACCAGAGCCGGCAATTTTCCGAACGGATTGACCGCCAGGTAGTCGGGCTGTCGGTGCTGGTTCCCCAGAAGGTCCAGCTCCTTCAGCTCATAGGCGATCCCCTTCTCCTCGAGGTACCAAAGCGGCATTGAGGCTCGCGTCCTGGGACCGCCGTAGAGGATGAGGCTCATGGCCATGTAATTGCTTGAGCACAGTCTCTTCAACAGCTGAATTCATAGGCTGATTCCATGCACAACTCCTTTTTCGATCACAGCCTGGATGCGGCCTCGATACGCCTGAGAGTCCGTGAGGTGATGTCCGGCAAGGTGGGTTTCTACAGCGTTGGGCTTTATCCCGCTTCGTTGGCGTACAACTGCGCCATGCAGAACGAGGCTGGCCGTCTGCTACTGGCCGCGCGCCCGGGGCGGCAACTGCTGGGAGCCTTCGCCCACGACGTGGTCGAAAGCATGGACCCCGACCACGTCGAGCGGGTGCTCGATATGGGTACCCATCGCGTCTCCGGTGAACGGGTCCCCAACACGCTGCAGGACCTGATCCTGCGCTGCGAAGTGGTTGTTCTCAGCGCCAACAGCAATCACGTTGAAGAGGATCTGCTGGAGGCCTGCCGGCTACGGGAGGAACTGGGGCGGGAGCAAGTGGTTCTAGCTTGCCTGGCGGGATCCTTCAACCATGACCCAATCACCAACACCGCTTATGTGCTCTGCGAAAAGCAGCCGAACCTGGCCTTCTTCTCCGGATTCCACCGCCATGGAGCCCTGCGCAACCCCTTCGACAGCTTCACAGCCAACTTCTGTCATCCCAATGCCCTGACGGCCATGTTGGGGGCCCAACTGCTAGATCAGCTCTCCCCGAATATTCAGGTGGCGGCAGGGGTCCACAACGTGGAAGGGCAGTACATCAAGGCCGCCAAAAACATGGCCTCGGTGTTCGCCGGCTTCGGCTACGGCTTCCATCAAGACAACCCTGGGGTGTTGCCAACGCTGCTGACCCTGCTGCTGAACCAGTGCCTGGACCAGGCGGCCACTGTGTCGATGGCCCGTCCCGACCGCCAGCGGCTCTACCACCGTCAGCCCTTTCCCCTCACGGAACTGGGCTATGCCGTCCCCAGGATTGAATCAACCTTGGTGCGCGACGGCGACTTTGAGCGAGTGCGGGACCACACTTTCAGCCAACTTACGGCCATGGTGGCCGATGTGCGCGGCAGCATGATGCTTCCAGTCTCCGGCAACCCCACCCGCAACTTCCAGGCCGGCCAAGTGATGGCCGAAGCGATGCGCGATCAAGGCCGCTGCCCACATTCCATGGAGGAGTTGGATCAGTGGTGTGAAGCCGCAGGGCTGCGCAAAGGCGCGCTAGAGGGCCTCAAATCGCTGCGGTACTGGCCTCAGATCGCCCGAAAGTACGCCATCCCGGCGAACGACGCCTCCATGGTGAACCTGCTTTACATGGCTCTTTATGGACGGCCTGCCGTGAAGGACACGGCGTATCGAGTGATGACCGACAGCCGTGAGCTGTCAAGTTACTGCCAGGAGTCGGTACGCCCAAGCCACAGCCGCCGCTACGCCGATGCCCTGCAGAACCTTGACGTGCCGGAGGCTCTGGATTTGGTGGTGAACGCCGTGATTGCCGACAACGCCAGACGCGCCATGCGAGGCGAGATGAACCTCGACGAGAGTGCGAGCAACCCAGAGCCGTCCTACCTGCAGTTAATGGAGGCCATCGAAAGCCAATTGGACGGTTAGTCGACTGTATTTCTGCACATCAGAGCCTGCCGCCACCGGGGAAAGCACGAAAGTTTGAACTGTAAGACCGTTGAGATCCCTTTGAGCCAGGCCGTTGAAGCCATCGCGGGTCGCTTCTGTCCCAGAGAGCGGATCACGGCCATCCGCTCTCTGGGCTCCGGCAACGTCAATGACACTTTCCTGGTCACCCATCGGGGCCATCGCCCAAGCAGCCCCGCCGGATCCTTCGTGCTCCAGAAGCTGAACACCAGGGTGTTTGCTAGGCCCGAACTGGTGATGCACAACCTGGTGGCCCTTGGCAATCACATTCAGAGTCGCCTGGCCTCACCGCCGCCGGAACTCCAAGGCCGCCGCTGGGAAGTGCCGCAGGTGGTTCGCTGCAGGCAGGACAGACTCTGGGTGGAGCAGGACGGAGAGTTCTGGCGTTCCATCACCTACATCGGAGCCGCCACCACCACCGATGTAATCCTCAACCGCGACCACGCTCGCGAGGTGGGCTACGGCCTGGGGATGTTTCACAGCCTGATCAGCGATCTACCAGCAGACCAGCTAAGAGACACGCTCAAAAATTTTCACGTAACGCCCGCGTATCTAAATCGTTACGATAACGTCAATAATTCGCGTAAAATTGCGGATCCTGATATCCATAGCGCTGCTGCCTTCGTTGAGGCACGACGGCATGGCATGGACGTTCTGGAAGCCGCCCTGCAGCGCGGGGAGCTGAAGCTGCGCCCCATCCACGGCGACCCCAAAATCAACAACGTGATGATTGACGAGGTCAGCGGACAGGCCGTCGGCCTGATCGATCTCGACACGGTGAAGCCAGGATTGGTCCACTACGACATCGGCGACTGCCTGCGTTCCTGCTGCAACCCCGCCGGAGAGGAAACCGACGATCTCAGCATTGTGCAATTCGACCTAACTTGGTGTGAGTCGATCCTCGAGGGTTACCTCTCCGTGGCTCGACATTTCCTCAGCGACTGGGATCTGCACTACCTTCCGGATTGCATTCGCCTGATTCCCTTGGAACTCGGCCTGCGCTTCCTGACGGATCATCTGGAAGGTAACCCTTACTTCCGAACCGAGCGTCCCGGCCACAACCTGCAGCGTGCTGCCGTGCAGTTCCGCCTGACCGAATCGGTCGAGCAAGAGTTGTCCCAGATCAGAGCCATGGTGCATCGCCTCGCCGGTTGCTGAGATGGCCCGCCCCGCCGTCATGCTGCTTCAGGCCTCCCGTCTGGTGCCCTTTGAGCGCTCGGTCCCCCAGGGACTCCAGGTGAGTGGTGAACTGATCTGGAGCCGGAGCGGTCAGCTGGAGCTCAGCTTTGGCGTCCTGGCTGCCGCGGCCTCCGGCCTCAGTGATCTGATCTTGCCTCCCGGCCTAATCGACGGCCCCCAGGGGGCAGGCCAGCGCCGGGACGAGCTCTGGACCACCACCTGCTTCGAGGCATTTCTCGCCCTTCCAGATCAACCCGGCTACTGGGAGATAAACCTGGCCCCCAACGGAGACTGGGCCGTTTACCGGTTTGAGGGCTACCGCTCGGGCCAGTGCCAGCAGCCCCTCGAAAACTCACCCGCCGTGGCCCTGCGACGCTGGCATCACCAGCTACGTCTCGATGCCCTTCTGGATCTTTCCCCATGGTGGCCAGATGAACACTGCCCGGAGCTGGCCCTCACCACGGTGCTGGATCGAGGCCCCAACGGCATCAGCCACTGGGCCCTGTGCCATGGCGAAACCCAGGCGGACTTCCACGACCGCAGCACCTTTCTGCAGACCTGAGCAGAACCGGTAGCTTCGGCCGAGAGGCACTCCTGCGCCATGGGACGTCGTTCGGTCCTGATCACCGCTGCACTGGCTGCGGTGGCATGGCCCATCAGCATCGACCTGATGCACCAGGGCAGGCCCACGACCACCAGCAGGCCTGGTCTGTCCGCTGCAGCAGCCATACAACGGCGCTATCCCAGCGTTCCGGCCCAACCCAATGCAGCCGCCACCCTCCTGGCATCCGTTGAAGCAGCCCTACGGGACCCTTCCACGGCCAAGGCTGATCTGCCGGATCTGGGGCATCAGCAACAAGTGGTTTACCGGGTGCTGTCCAAGGACTCCGCTCGTTCGTCAGCGGTGGTGGCCGCACTGCCAACTCAATGGCGGAGCGTGGCCGAGCGGCACCTGGCGGCCCGTCGGGAATTTCTGCGCATGAGCCGCGGCCGGGGTCCCTCCACCCTTCCAGCCTGGCGCATCATTCCGCCCGAGCCTGCCGACAAGCTCATCAGTTACTACAAAAAAGCCGAGGCAGCGACCGGCATCGAATGGGAGGTGCTGGCGGCGGTGAACCTTGTGGAAACCGGCATGGGGCGCATCGATGGCGTGTCGGTTGCCAATGCCCAGGGCCCGATGCAGTTCCTGCCCACCACCTGGACGGAACCCGGCATCGGCGCCGGCGACATCCGTGATCCCCACGACGCCATTCAGGCCGCAGCGCGTTACCTGGTGCGCCGTGGAGGTCTGCAGGACATTCGTCGTGGTCTCTGGGGGTACAACAACAGTGATTACTACGGACGGGCCGTTCTTCTCTACGCCTCTCTCCTTAAGGACGACCCCCGTGCCTACACCGGTCTGTATCACTGGGAAATTCATTTCAATGCCGCCGCCGGCGACCTCTGGTTGCCCGTCGGCTACGACCAGCCGCGACCGATTGCGGTGCAGGACTACCTACGCCAGCACCCTGAAAGCCGCCCTCCGGTGTCCTGAAGCCTGCCCACTACGCTGCAGGAATCCGTTAGACGAAGAAGGGCGTGGCGCAGGAACTCTCCCACCGCGGTGATGAGCTGAAAGGTCTGGGCTGGACCGGTCCAGATGTGGCCCGGTACGTCGAACTCTGGGAGTACCGCCAGCGCTGGGGGGCGATAAACCTGGAACGTGAGGATCGACTGTTTCTGCGCAAGGCGGAGAACGCCCTCCCCGCAATTCTGTCCGGACGGGCGGCCAAGAAACCGATCAAGGACAAAACCTATTACCTCTGGCTGCGCTTCCACCTGGAGGCCATGCAGCAGGCGGAAGCGGAGATGGGGCTGGCCGAAGGAGAAACCGGTGCCTGGCCGGTGATGCTGGAAGCTGAACTAAGAGTCCTGGATCACTACCAACCGATTCTTGGCTTGCCCGACACGTTGAAAGCCAAAGCTCTGGCACCGATTCGCGAGACGTTGGCTAGCCAGGTGGCAGCCCTGGGCAACGTAAAGGCCTTTGATTTCGAGGCACCTCTCAATGCCCTCAAGGGAAAGGAGAACAATCGCTGGAAACACCTTCGTGATGGCGATGGCAGCGACCGCACCTACCCAATCCTCAGCGCAGAGGGCCGAGGGGGATTCCATGCCGAAGCCCACGCAGCCATTCACACTCTGATCAGGTGCACGTTTCCTTCGCTGACGGAAACCGACAAGCCTGAGCTTTCCCATGACTAGAACAGAGGGATAGCCGCTCACTTCCGGCCCGATGTCTCAGCGTTTCGAAACCCTCCAGCTGCATGCCGGTCAGTCCCCGGATGAGGCCACTAATGCCAGGGCGGTGCCGATCTACCAGACCAGCTCCTACGTCTTCAACGACGCTGAGCACGGCGCCAACCTGTTTGGGCTGAAGGAATTCGGAAACATCTACACCCGTCTGATGAACCCGACGACGGATGTATTCGAGAAACGGGTAGCGGCCCTGGAAGGGGGGATGGCTGCACTGGCGACGGCGTCCGGTCAGTCAGCTCAGTTCCTGGCGATCACGAACTGCATGCAGGCAGGCGACAACTTTGTCTCTACGTCATTTCTCTATGGCGGCACTTACAACCAGTTCAAGGTGCAGTTCCCCCGGCTGGGCATCGACGTGCGGTTCGCCGATGGCGACGACGTGGACAGCTTCGCCGCTCAGATTGACGACAACACCAAAGGTCTCTACGTCGAAGCGATGGGCAATCCCCGCTTCAACATTCCCGATTTCGATGGCCTCTCAGCCCTGGCCAAGGAACGCGGCATCCCGTTGATCGTGGACAACACCCTTGGGGCCTGTGGCGCCCTGATGCGACCGATCGAGCACGGTGCTGATGTGGTCGTTGAAAGCGCCACCAAGTGGATCGGTGGCCACGGCACCAGCCTCGGAGGCGTGATCGTTGATGCAGGCACCTTTGACTGGGGCAACGGTAAATTCCCGCTGATGAGCCAACCCAGCGCGGCTTACCACGGCCTGGTGCACTGGGATGCCTTCGGCTTCAGCAGTGACATCTGCAAAATGCTCGGCGTCCCCGACAACCGCAACGTCGCCTTTGCCCTGCGCGCCCGGGTTGAGGGTCTGCGGGACTGGGGTCCAGCGGTCAGCCCCTTCAACAGTTTTCTGCTGCTTCAAGGGCTGGAAACTCTCAGCCTGCGGGTGGAACGCCACACCGAGAACGCGATGGCCCTGGCTACCTGGCTCCATGAGCACCCCAAGGTGGCCCATGTCAGTTATCCCGGCCTGGCCGGTGACCCCTACAACGCAGCAGCCCGGAAATACTTAACCGGTCGGGGCATGGGATGCATGCTGATGTTCTCCCTCAAGGGCGGCTATGACGATGCTGTGCGCTTCATCAACAGCCTGCAACTGGCCAGTCATCTCGCCAACGTGGGGGATGCTAAAACCCTGGTGATCCACCCGGCTTCGACAACCCACCAGCAGCTCAGTGAAGAGGAGCAGGCGTCAGCTGGCGTGACCCCCACCATGGTTCGCGTCTCCGTGGGGCTTGAACACATCTACGACATCAAGGCTGACTTCGAACAGGCCCTCGCCTGATTGACGACGCTGACCAGCCCATGGCACTGATCCTTCCCCACGACTACCACAAGATCGGTGCCGTCGAACGCAACCGGATCTCCTGGATCGAACCCGCCCAGGCGGAACTACAGGACATCCGGCCCCTGCGGATTGGAATTCTGAACATTATGCCCCTTGGCAAACAGTACGAATTCAACCTGCTGCACCCCCTTGGACTGTCTGTTCTACAGATTGAACCGGTCTGGATCCGACTCGCCTCCCACGCCTACAAAAGCTGGGACCAGGAGCACCTTAAGGATCTGTACGTCAGCTGGAAGCAAGCACTGGCCCAGGGCCCCCTGGACGGGCTGATCATCACCGGCGCACCGGTGGAACATCTGCCATTCGAGCAGGTCAACTACTGGAAGGAACTGGTGGAACTAATCGAAGAGGCCCGCCACAGCTGCGCCAGCACGCTGGGGCTGTGTTGGGCTGGCTTTGCCCTTGCTTATCTAGCTGGCGTGGACAAGGTTCCGTTCGAACGCAAGCTGTTCGGCATTTATCCGATGCGAAGTCTGATTCCAGGGCATCCATTAATGGGGACCCAGGACGACCGGTTTCTCTGTCCTCAGAGCCGTCACGCCGGCCTGCCCGATGCTGCCATGGAATCAGCCCAGCGCCAGGGCCGACTGAGACTGCTGGCCTATGGAGAAGACGTTGGCTACACGATCTTCGAAACACCGGATCAACGTCAGCTGATGCACCTCGGTCACCCGGAATACAACGTGGGGCGGATACTGGGTGAAATGGAACGGGATCGGGCCCGGGGTGATGTGCCGCCACCGGAGAACTTCGATGCCGACGAACCCCAAACCTCCTGGCGTTCCCATCGAAACCTGCTGTTCCAGCAGTGGCTGTGGTTCTGCTATCAGAGGGTGAGCTTGACCGCCTGAGCTTCAGGCTCCTTTGCAAGAGACCGCTCCGGCGCTGACCTGCGGTTGAGCTCCCGTTCCAAAGAAACGATGCGCCTCTCCCGCAGGCAATGCCTGCAGCCGCCGAGAGTTTGCAGATGCTTCTCAGGGGTGATCGTGATCTCCTGAACCGGGTGATGCGTACAGCGGATCTTTACAGGACTCTTGAAGCTTCTCCAGAGGATCTGGCTGTAATCGAACTGGTCACCAAAGCGCTGCCTAGCGCGCTTGAGAAATTCGTCCTGTGTGATTCGAGCTCCCATACGTATCAATTTATGGGAAAAGTCATGGTGCCCCTCAGTCCCTTCACGGGACGTCATCGTTCCGCAAAGCCAAAGCTGTTCAGCTGGTCGATCAGATTAGGAACGATCAGTTCCGCCAGCTGACGACTCGTCTAGCTGCTGGGTTGCACCGCATCCACAAAAGAAGAGGCCTCGAGCCTGTCCCATGCCGCTTTGAGATTTTGGACCACAACCGAGCCATCCGACACAAAGTGACGTTCGAGCTTGCGTTGAACCTCGGGACCGATGACATCCGCGATCTCGATCAGGCGGTCGAACGCTCCAGAATCGAGCCCATCCGCCATCGACCGAATTTCCGGTGTCGATGACAACGGAAAGGATCCGATCACCACGACCTCATGCATAAGACCGGTCAACCGATCAACCCCACGCCGAAGATTGCAAGCGATTTCTTTGGCATGGGGCGTATCTACCAACAATCATCACGTCGGTCGTCCGTATCGAGCACGTCCAAGAACTCCGCGCTGTGCTCCATTTTATCGAGAACGTCATTTGCTCCAGCAGAGATCAACAGATCGACATCGCTCAGCGATTGATAAAAGTCAGCCTGTCGACGAACGGCCCGCAACTGTTGTTTGAACCCGATGTGGAAGGTGCTCACTTCGTCTTCAAGCATGGGCTCACGACCTAACTGAGCTCCCCCTTGGACATAGTTGTGAAGCTGAGCCGGCTCTGGACGGGGGGGATCCTGAAGAGGGAACAACTGGACATCCACTGGATCACCACCCATTTCAATTGCGATCTGCTCCCTAACCCCAAGTACCAGACCATCCGTGGCTCGCGACACATTGCAGGCATCCATCAGGCTGGCTCCAAGGATCAACAACATTGATGTCATGGGCTACGACCCGTCACAAAGTCATTCTGAGCAATCCTCACTGCCCTGGACCCTTCGCCGCGGTTGGCTTGCGCCGGTGAACGCCGACCATTGGTGGTCGACTTTGATGGACGGGCTTCAGTGGCAGCAACCGATCGTGCAGGTCTATGGCCGCCATCACCCGGTACCACGACTGACGATGTTTCTAGCCGAACAGGAAGTGACCTATCGTTACAGCGGCACCCGACACTGCGGCGAAGGTTGGCCAAAGTGGTTCTTGCCGTTACTGGATCAGATCAACACTGCATGCGATTGTCGCTTCAATGGCTGCCTGCTCAACCTCTACCGCAACGGTGAAGACCGGATGGGCTGGCACGTCGATGACGAGGCAGAAATCGATCAAAGCCAACCGATCGCTTCACTGTCTCTGGGATCCAGCCGGGACTTCCAGTTACGCCACCGCCATCAACGGCAGCAGCGTCACACCTTGACCTTGACCAGCGGCGATCTGCTCGTGATGCACCCCGGATGTCAACAGGATTGGCTGCATGCAGTGCCCCAGCGCAAACGTGTGAAGGAATCAAGAATCAATCTCACATTTCGACATTTTAGGCCACTCCGAGCAACACAAAAACCACCATCAATATTCTCTAATTGATGCACAAATACCCCAGGTTCTCAAACAACGTGATTGTTGCGATATCCCAGCACAGTCAAAGCAGCAATCAACAAAATTAGCCCCAGCGATCCAACTAAATCCACCTGCTGCATTTCAATTCTCCGATCCCTACCCGGCCAATGTACTGACGGTTGACAGACCGTCACAAGGGTTCAGCCCAGGCGGATTCCCACCTCTTCACAAAACGTATTCACAGCAGAACCTGTTTCTCCCGTCAGCCCTTCGAAGGGCAATGGGGAAGTCCATTCACCTTCAAGTTGGTACCAGCTTTACGAGAAGGAGTCCCCATGCCGGAGCCGTGATTAACGACAAAACGGTGCTCCAGAACACAAGGCCAGCTGCTCTCTCTTGATCAACACCAACCGACTCGGCGATTAACAACAAGGAAATCGCTGTTGGGGCTGCGCCCTGCAAGGCGATGGCCTGAATCATCAACGGATCAAGCCGCAACACAAGTCCCAGCACCAACAACAGCACTGGATACAAGCCAAGCTTGACCAACAGGGGCGGCACCAATCCCTGGCACGTCGGCGACCACGACACTGCGTTGTGCGACAGGCTTCCCAGCCGCATGCCAACCACCACGAGGGCCCCAGCGATGACGAGCCGAGACGGCCACCAGAGCGCCTCGGCCACAACAGAACGCCAGGGGGTCCACTGCAGCAGAAGCGCTCCCATCAGGCCGTGCGTCGCAGGGCTGTTGCCGAGACTGAGCAACCAGCCGCTCCAGACGGACGACCGCCCTTGGCGAGCACCGATGAAAAGCGGGCCAAGACTCCAGGTGAGCAACGTTGCACCGAGGTCGTAGCCGATACTGATTGGCAACGCCTCCGTCGGAAGGAAGGCCAGGGCTAGTGGGATCCCCACATAGGCGGTGTTACCGACGCAACTGCCGAGCCGCAGAGAGGGGCGACGCAGACCTTTGAAACCCGGCAGGCGCTGGGCCAGCAGCAGCACAACAGCGATGGCGAGAACGGCCAGGGCTGCGGCTACGACCATCTCGCCCCCCAGGCCACCTCTCAACAGCAGACCCATCACGCTGATGGGCACACCGAAACGCACCAGGGGCATTGCGAGACGACCCGACAAACTGGGATGAGAACGTCCGGCCCAGAAACCGAGAAGAAGGGCAGGAAGAAGCTCTAGCAGAAAATGCAGCATCATCTAGCCAGGCCAACATCAAAGCTAGACAGAGACCGGTGATGTGCCAGACTGGCATCTGTCCACCAGGCTCATCATGCTGCGTCAGGAGCTCCGAGAACGCTGCGAGCAGTTGATGCTGCTGCTTGCAGACCAGGTCCAAAATCTCCCTCTCGGCAACGAGAGCTGGATGAACACCGAACGAGAACTGGTGGCAGCCGAGCGCGCCCTGGCACGACTTCCCCTCGCAGATGTCTGAGGGAGACCGGGAACACGCTTAAGCAAAACAACCCAAAGCATCGTCCGCAGCGAAGGACAAGTGACTGTCTGATGCGCCCAGTCGTACAACAGTTACGAGATTGCCTACGAGTAGTTAAAGCGTTACTAAGGCCACCTCTGCTGTTCTGATGACGATCGGATCGTTTAAGTCATCGTTGCGCTGAATCACCCTCCTGCTACTTGATCCGGGCCATGAATCGCCTGACCCGACGCCCGCGGAGCTGGTCGTGGATCACGAACGGTGCAACCAACAGCCCGATGATCAGAAGCACGACCATCAGATCCTCGAACGAATCCCGCGGGAGTTGAGGAAACAGGTTGCCGAAGTGATAAGACATCAGGCCATCTGACTGAGAAAGCGGCGACTGCGTTCTTCACGGGCCGCCGTAAAAAACGTTGTTGGATCCGAGGTTTCAACCACCTGGCCCTGATCCATGAACATCACCCGATCCGCCACATCGCGGGCAAAGCCGATCTCATGGGTCACCACCACCATGGTCATCCCGCCGCTGGCCAGCTGACGCATCGCATCCAGCACTTCCTTCACCCGCTCCGGATCTAGGGCACTGGTGGGTTCATCAAACAGCATCACCTCAGGGTTGAGCGCGAGAGCCCGG
>QCSJ01000020.1 GCA_003211535.1 Synechococcus sp. AG-670-A05
AATATGACCAACCGGGATCTGCTCGTAGAACGCCGCAAGTCCAGCCGCGAAGGCTGTAGTGGTGTCGCCTTGCACCAGCACCAGTTGCGGTGGGTAGGCCTGAAAATCCTCCCGCAGACCCTCCAGGGCTGCGCAGGTCACGTGGGTCAGGGTCTGACGCGGGGCCATCAGGTTGAGGTCCCGATCGGCCTTGAGCTGGAACAGATCCATGACCTGAGCCACCATCTCGCGGTGCTGCCCGGTCAGCACCACCCGGGTGCGAACGGCGGAGGCGTTCTGGAACACCCGAATCACCGGTGCAAGTTTGATCGCCTCCGGTCTAGTGCCCAGGACGATCGTGACCCGGGGCTGCTCCGTCATCACCATCGAGGCGTTCTGGAAATCCTACGGCTGATCTTCAACAAGGCCTTGCCAGCCCAGCCATCGGAACAATCCCTTAGGGAGCATTAAGACGCATCGTGACCCAGCCGGTCTTTCCCTCAAGCTTTCCGCCACGGCCGAGCACACCATCACCAGGAGCCGCCGCTCCAACCGCGCCTGCCGCACCGAACCTGGCGCTCTCAACTTGGAGGCCATCGTCAAGATTGCCCACGAGGAAGGCCACTCCGATGTTCATCTTGGCTTCGGCGAAGTGCCGCTTATCGCGCCCGCGGCGAGATGCAGATCACGAAATTGCCCGCCACGGACCTCCCCACCTTTCAGGGATAGCTTGGCAAGATCCTGCCACCGCAACAGATTGATGTGTTCTCCCGCGAGAAGGAGTTCGACGGCTCCCATTCCTCTCCCTTAGTGCGCATCCGGATCAACCTGCTCGATTCGCTGTGTGGCCTGGCGATGGTGTTGCGGCTGATCCCGCAGACCATCCTCACGATGAAGCAGCTGAAACTGCCTGAGGTCCTGGCGGAACTGGCCGGTCGCCCCTTAGGACTGATCCTGGTGACAGGCCCCACCGGTTCAGGCAAAAGCACCGCCCTCGCCGCTGAAATCGACTGGCATCAGTCGCAACGAAACCCGCCAGATCCTCACGCTTGAAAACTCGGTGGAATTCATGCACGAGAGCAAGCGATCCCTGATCCGACATCGCGAGGCGGGCATTCACACCCTCAAGTTCCGCAATGCCTGGCGTGACGCGCTGCGGGAGGACCCTGACGTGATCCTTGTGGGGAGTCCGCAAACGGGAAAACCTTTCCACAACTCTTAAAGCCGCCCAGACGGGTCACCTGGTGTTCGACACCCTTAACACCAACTCGGCCGTAAAAACCGTCGAGCGGGTTCTGGAGATGTTTTCCCCCTAGGGGCAGGAGCGTGTGCGGCGTTCGATGTCGGAATCTCTGCTGGGAGTGATCGCCCAGGGCCTGATTCGCACCACTGAAGGGGGAAGGGCCGCCTTCCACGACACCCTCGTCAACACAGACGCATGCAAGGACGACATCCAGCGAGAAGCATTGGATGAGGTAGAGGTAGTAATGGAGCTCAGCATTTTTGATGGCATGGTCACCTCCAATCAATCCCTGCAGGCAATTGTCGAAGCAGAGCGTGTGGAGCCTGAAAACGCTGTAGCCGTGAGTCTCAAACCCAACGAGCTAGCTCAGGCACTGCGGAGCCAAAGCTGATCAGCTCCCGGCAAACAGCCGAACAAGAAGGACAACCGCCAGCCCCGCGGACAGGCCGATCATTGCCAGACGTCCGTTCCAAATCTCAGCTTGAGGAGTGAATCCTCGTTTCCAGGCGTTTAGTTCATCCGACCCAACGGGCTCAGAGACGCCTCCGGTCTGTTCGAGTTGCTTAGGCATGCCCTTAGTGCCGTGCTCCAACACCCTACGAATGATTTCAGAAGGCCGGCTGTTCGTTGTAAAGCCGATCAGCCTGAGCCAAGGACCAACGGGCCGACACCCCGGTTCGCCAGGAACAGCCCCTGGCGCCACTCTCCCAGCGCAACAGGGCTGCTGCCCCAATCATGGCTGCGTTGTCTGTGCAATACGCCAGAGGTGCCACAGAGACCCGAACACCCATGGCGTCGGAGCGCTTTTGGAGGGTGCACCGCAACCTGCAGTTGGCAGCCACACCACCCACCATCACCAGCTCCTCAAGCCCGTGGTCCATGGCACAACGCAAGCTGCGATCCACCAAAACATCGACAACCACCTGCTCAAAACTGGCCGCAAGATCCGCCGTCGGCAGGGGGTTGGACTGGGCCTCAACGGTGCGAAGCATGGCGGTTTTCAGACCGCTAAAGGAGAAGTCATAGGGATGAAAGCCTCCCTCAGGAAGGGAGATCCGTCCCTTCGGCAATTTGAACCGACGGCCATCACCACTCTCCGCCGCGGCCTGAATGGCTGGCCCACCCGGGTAGCCTAGGCCAAGCAGGCGCGCCACCTTGTCGAAGGCCTCCCCCGCTGCATCGTCATGGCTGCGGCCAAGCCGCTTCATCGCCCCATCAACCGCGACGCGGATCAGTTCTGTGTGCCCACCGCTCACCAATAGCACTAGATAGGGCGGTTGGGGTCGATGCTCCGCCAGATGAACTGACGCCAGATGTCCTTCGAGATGGTGCACCGCCAGGAAGGGGCGATCATGCAACGCCGATAGGGTGCGTCCAGTCACAGACGCCACCATCAATGCCCCTGCCAGCCCCGGCGCCACCGTCGCGGCGATTGCATCCACCTCCTCAAGCATCGCCCGCGATTCCGAAAGGACCTGATCGATCAGGTCCGGCAACGCTTCCACGTGACGACGCGATGCGATCTCCGGCACAACACCTCCCCAGCGTGCGTGCTCCTCAACCTGGGAGGCAATTCGCGCGGACTGGACCTCGAGTCGGCCATCCGCTCGACGGCAGACCAGAGCAGCGGCAGACTCGTCACAACTTGTTTCGAGGGCTAAGACTGATGGCATCGGAGTGGGGGCCCTCCCCTACTGTCCGCAAGTGACATCTTGCCCGTTCATGGGCAGCTTACAAACAGGAATCGTTCCGATGCGTCGTCTCTTCGCCGCCCTGCTCTCGGCCCTCCTGGTGTTCGGTTTCGGTCCCGTCGCCAAGGCTGACGTGGCTGGCCTGACCCCCTGCTCCGAAAGCGCCCGCTACCAGCAGCGCGCTGCTGCCGCCACAACACCACAGGCCAAGGCTCGTTTCGAGATGTACAGCCAGGCCTCCTGCGGTGATGACGGACTGCCCCACCTGATCGTTGATGGCCGCTGGAGCCATGCCGGTGATTTTGTCTATCCCGGGATCATGTTCCTCTATGTGGCCGGTTGCATCGGCTGGGCTGGGCGTGAATACCTGAAGGCAACCCGTGGCAAAAACGCTGCGATGAATGAAATCCAGATCGACCTCGGCATCGCCTTCAAGAGTCTTCTGGCCGCAGCCACCTGGCCGCTGGCAGCCTTCGGTGAGTTCACCAGTGGAAAGCTTCTGGAGGACGACAGCAAAGTGACCGTCTCCCCTCGCTGATCTACATAACAAGCACTCCTTACACAACCCATGCAGAAATTTCTCACCACCGCTCCTGTGGTTGCCGCCATCTGGTTCACCCTGACCGCCGGAATCCTCATCGAGTGGAACCGTTTCTTCCCCGACCTGCTTTTCCACCCCATGTGATCGGTCTTGGCCAACACAAAAAAAGGGGGCCTTTGGCCCTTTTTTTTGTTCGATCAAGTCAATCCCATCAGCCCTTCCAGCTTCAGCAGGGTCTGCTCGAGATCATTGTTGACCACCACAGCATCGAATTCACCCTCAGCACTTAACTCCTCTCGAGCCCGCATCAATCGCCGCTGTATTGCATCCTCTGCATCTGTGCCACGGTCACGGATGCGACGCTCGAGTTCCTCGAAGCTGGGGGGCGCCAGAAAGATCTGCTGGGCCTGAGGGAAGCTGCCACGCACCTGCCTGGCTCCCTCCAGTTCAATTTCCAACAGCACGGGACGACCCTCCTGCAACCGCTGCTCCACAGGAGCCCGTGGGGTTCCGTAACAGTTACCGGCGAATTCAGCCCACTCCAACAAACCGCCCTCTTGCACAAGGGAATCGAAGCGATCCCGACTGTGAAAGAAGTAACTCTCCCCCTCGCGCTCTCCCTCGCGAGGCGCTCGCGTGGTGGCCGATACCGACACCCAGATTCTCGGATGCCGCTCCAGGAGGCGTTGCACCAGCGTTCCCTTCCCGACGCCGCTCGGCCCGGCGATCACCGTGAGGGTGCCCATGCCGTCTGACATCACTGCTTCGTCGTGGCCCAGCAGAGTAGGAACCCCCCTGAACGACGGGTGACCAGCACGGCAAGGCTTCAGCTCATGGACCTCAGCACCCTTCGGGCGGTGCTGAGCGATCTGCGACCAAAGCTGCTGCCCAGCCGTTTTGAGAAGGCCCAACAGCCCGATCCAGCCACCCTTCAGCTCGGGTTCCGCACCCTGCAGGGAATGCTCTGGCTGGAGCTGAGCTGGCAGGCGGATGCGCCGCGCTTGGTGCAGATTCCACCGCCGCCGCGACAGGGAGCTGGCAGCACCCTCTCGCAACAGATCCTGCACAGCCTTCGCCAGATGGCGCTGACGGAGCTGACTCAGGCAGGGTTCGAACGGGTGGTGGAGTTCCGGATGGCGCCGAGACCCGGCGATGCCATTGAACGTGTGCTGGTGCTGGAACTGATGGGCCGCCACAGCAACCTGCTGCTGCTGGACGAGCAGCGGCAGGTGGTTGCCTTGGGCCGTCAGGTGCGCGACCACCAGTCACGGGTTCGTCCCATCGGGACCGGAGATGCTTACCTACCGCCCCCGCCCCTGCAAGGACAGGCCCCCAGTTCCACGGAGGACTTTGAGCGCTGGCGCGAGCGGCTCCTCCTCCTGCCCATCCCATTACGCAAAGCTCTGCAGCAGGCTTACCAAGGCATCAGTCCACCCTTGGCCAGGCAACTGGCCGGAGAACGGCTGACCACCTCGGTGGATCAGCTTGAACCGGACGCCTGGTGTGAGCTGCATCGCCATTGGCAGGCCTGGCTGACCTGCCTCGAAACGGAGCAATTCCAACTTGATTTCATGGGTAACGAGGGCTATCAGGTCTGGTCCAGCCAACCTGATAGATCCGGCGACACTGAACGCAAAGACGGGGATCTGGCCCTCGCTCTCGGACACTGGTATCGAACCCGGATAGATGAGCGCGACTTACAGCGAGCCTGCGACGAGCTGCGGCAGCGTCTGAGCCGCTGGCGATCCAAGGAAGACCAGGCTCTCGAAGATCAGCGCAGGCGACTGACAGCCTGCGCTGACAGCACGGATCTGCAGCAGCAAGCGGATGCCCTGCTCTGTCTGCCTTCACCGAATCGTGACGAGGTGGATCGGGCTCAGAAGCTCTACAGACGGGCCCGCAAGCTGCGGCGATCCACCACCGTTCTGGAAGAGCGCATCCTTCACCACGAGAGCCGGCTGCAGCTGATCAACGGCAGCGAGGCCTTCATCGATGATCTGGAGGCTGCGGCCTGGCAACCGATGGCGGCACGCCTGGACGCCCTCAGCGATCTACGACGGGAGCTGGACGATCTGCTCAATCCGTTGGGACGCCAGGAGCGGAGGCAGCGACAGCAGCAGGGCACACCCCAACCCCTGGAACTCATCAGCCCCAGTGGTCTGGTTCTGCAGGTGGGCCGCAACCATCGCCAGAACGACTGGATCAGCCTGCGCAAGGCCCGCAGTGGTGACCTCTGGTTTCACGCCCAGGAATGTCCCGGCAGCCATGTGGTGCTGAAAAGCTCGGCGGGTCTGGCGGATGACGACGATCTACAGATGGCCTGCGACCTCGCGTCGTATTTCAGCCGTGCCCGCGGGAATGTACGAGTGGCTGTGGTGATGGTGCCGACAGACCATCTGCAACGGATTGCCGATGCCGGACCTGGAACCGTTCGCCACAGTGGCGGTGAGGTGCGCTGGGGAGACCCGCACATGGTCGAAACCTATCTCAGCAGCCTCAAGGCTTCTAGCCTGAACCTTATTAAAGGCTGACGTGTCGGCCAGACCAGCCATCCCCTCCGTGCCCGACAGTTCCGACGGCCCAGTTCTCAAGCCACCGCCACCGATCCGCATCAGCGGTGGCAACGACCCGAGTGAATTGCCCAACGAGGTGGAGATGCCATTAGTCGATCACCTGGAGGAACTGCGTCAGCGGGTGCTGCGCAGCCTGCTGGCAGTGGTCGGCTCAGCCCTGGTCTGTCTGTTGGCGGTGAAGCCGTTGGTGCGGCTACTGGAGGCTCCGGCCCAAGGAATCCATTTCCTGCAGCTGGCCCCAGGAGAATTCCTGTTCGTTTCACTGAAGGTAGCCGGCTATGCCGGCCTCACGCTCGCCCTCCCCTACGTCCTATTTCAGCTGCTGGCATTTGTGCTCCCCGGACTGACGCTTCGGGAACGTCGGCTGATCGCACCGGCTGTGGCCGGATCAGCGGTGTTGTTTCTGGCGGGGATTGCCTTTTCCTGGTGGGCACTGGTCCCCGCGGCCCTGCGCTTTCTGGTGAGCTACGGCGCCGACGTTGTTGAGCCGCTGTGGTCGATCGAGCGATATCTAGATTTTGTACTGCTGTTGATGCTGGCCACAGGCCTGGCCTTTCAGTTGCCGGTGCTTCAGCTGTTGCTCGGCGTGCTCGGACTGGTGCGCTGGAGGGTCATGCTGGGAGCTTGGCGTTGGGTGGTGCTGGGCTCTGCCCTCGCCGGAGCCGTACTGACCCCATCAACCGACCCGATCACTATGTTGTTGCTGGGGGGGGCCATCACCGCTCTCTTCCTGATCGGCGTGGGGCTGGTGGCGCTCACCGAAAGCCTCATACCAGAAACTCCCTGAGCAGGCTTTGTGCGGCAGGTCCTTCAGCGAGAAGCTGCAGGCTCAGGGCCTTGCCAAGACGCGGCTTATCACGCGTTGTGGTGATCCATTGGCGCACTTCAGCGGCCAAACCAAGACGATTCACAACATCCAGCACTTCCGCCAGATGCTCCCGATAAGCGACTTCATCCATCGGGAACGACTGTTGTTCCAGATATGCCCACATCACCTGCAGGTACAAACGCTGCCGGCGAACCACCAACTGAAGGTCGTAAGTCGCCCGCCAGCGCTGGCGTAAGCAGCCAATCAGCTCCTCGACACCGAGGGGGTCGGAAGGCATCTCGGTGGTGATATCAAGCACAGGGACGGCGTTGCGATGGACGTGAAAAGGCCAGTCGTTGCAAAGCGTGACAGGAACTTAAGCGTCCATAATGATGGTAATTCCGTGCTGGATGACCGTCCGTCATGACCCAACTTTCCTCGAGCGATGTGCCCGGAATGGGTCGTCGGCAGTTCATGAATCTGCTGACCTTCGGTTCCGTCACCGGGGTTGCCCTGGGTGCGCTCTATCCCGTCGTCAACTACTTCATCCCACCCCGTGCCGCTGGAGCCGGCGGTGGCACCACTGCCAAAGATGAACTCGGGGATGCCATTACCGCCACCGGCTGGCTGTCCTCCCACCCTGAAGGTGATCGCAGCCTGGTGCAAGGCCTGAAGGGTGACCCCACATATCTGATCGTGGAAGGTCCCGATGCCATTGGCAGCTACGGCATCAACGCCATCTGCACCCACCTGGGTTGTGTTGTGCCCTGGAACAGCGGGGCCAACAAGTTCATGTGCCCCTGCCACGGAAGTCAGTACGACGCCACCGGCAAGGTTGTTCGCGGGCCAGCCCCCCTCTCCCTCGCTCTGGCGAACGTGAGTGTCGAGAACGACAACGTCTTTGTGAGCCAGTGGACTGAGACCGATTTCCGCACAGGCGATAAGCCCTGGTGGGCCTGATCCTTCACACCTTCGCGTTCCCTCCTTCCCTCACCGTTTCCATGCGTCGCCACCTCAACCTTTTACTCGGATCGCTGGTGCTCGGCCTGAGCCTGCTGATCGCCCCTGCCGCAAGCTGGGCCTACCCCTTCTGGGCTCAACAGAACTACGACAGCCCACGGGAAGCAACCGGCAAGATTGTTTGCGCCAACTGCCACCTGGCCAAGAAACTGACCCAGGCTGAAGTCCCCCAGTCAGTGCTCCCTGATACGGTCTTCACCGCCAGCGTGAAGATCCCATACGAGGACGGACTTCAGGAGATTGGCGCTGATGGCAGCGACGTGGGCCTGCAAGTGGGCGCTGTTGTAATGCTTCCAGATGGCTTCACACTTGCCCCCCAGGATCGCTGGACAGACGAAATGAAGGAGGAGACAGAAGGCGTCTACTTCTCCCAGTACAGCGAAGACCAACCCAACATCCTCCTAGTGGGTCCGATTCCCGGCGATCAGCACCAGGAAGTGGTCTTTCCGCTGCTCTCCCCCAACCCGGCCACAGACAGCAATATCCACTTCGGTAAATATCAGCTTCACGTTGGAGGCAATCGCGGCCGCGGCCAGGTGTACCCCACCGGTGAAAAGAGCAACAACACCATCTACACAGCCCCAGCTTCAGGCTCCGTTGCTGCGATTGAGGGTGGAGACAACGGTTCCAGCATCCTCACCATCAACACGGCGGATGGCGAGGCCGTCACCGAAACTATTCCGGTCGGTCCCCAGCTTCTCGTCAACGTCGGCGACAGCGTTGAAGCAGGTTCTGCACTGACTAACGATCCCAACGTAGGAGGCTTCGGTCAGGTGGACTCCGAGATCGTTCTGCAGAATCCCGTTCGCATCTATGGACTGCTCGCCTTCTTCGCGGCTGTTGCCTTCGCCCAGATCATGCTGGTGCTGAAGAAGAAGCAAGTGGAAAAGGTACAGGCTGCTGAAGGTAACTTCTGATCCAGATGTTCACATCGCCCGGGCCCGTCCTGTTTCAGTTCGGGCCCCTTACCCTTCGCTGGTATGGACTGCTGATCGCCACATCCGTCCTGATCGGCTTGAATCTCTCCAATCGTCTGGCCCAGTCCCGCAAGTTGGAGAATGGTTTGATCAGCGATCTGCTGCCATTGCTGGTGCTGTTCTCCGTGATCGGAGCGAGGCTTTATTACGTCGCTTTCGAATGGCATAACTACACCAATCGGCCGATTAAAGCTCTGGCGATCTGGGAGGGAGGAATCGCCATTCATGGCGCCCTGATCGCAGGAACCCTCACTCTATTGCTGTTCTGTCGTTGGCGTCGTCAGCCCTTCCTGGACGTTCTGGATGTGCTAGTTCCTTCTCTCGCGCTGGGTCAGGCCATCGGCCGCTGGGGCAACTTCTTCAACTCCGAGGCCTTCGGTGTTCCGACTGATCATCCCTGGAAATTGTTCATCCCTTATGCGAATCGGCCAGTGATCTACGCCGACGCTGAGTTTTTTCATCCAACCTTCCTCTACGAATCGATCTGGAATCTGCTGCTGTTTGTTCTGCTGATTGCTCTCTTCCGCTGGGGAAGTCGAGATCGAGATGGCCTCCCCGAAGGCGCTCTCAGCTGCGTCTATCTGATCGTTTACAGCCTGGGGCGCATCTGGATCGAAGGTCTCCGCATTGATCCCCTTTGTGTGGGAGCTCTGCCTCCAGCCTGTGAGGGGGGCATTCGCATCGCCCAGTTGATGAGTGCCGTGTTGATGGTTCTGGGTGCACTGGGTCTGTGGTGGTTGAAGCGACGACAACGACAGCTTCCGACTCCAACCCAAAGTTGAGCCACCCCGTCTGCTTCGTCGGAGCAGGTCCGGGAGCGGAGGACCTGCTCACTCTCCGTGCAGCAGATCGTTTGCGCCATGCCGATGTTCTGATCTGGACAGACTCCCTGGTGTGCCCCAGGATCACAACTCTGGCTCCTGATCATTGCGAAAGGATCCGCACCAGCACTCTGACCCTGGAAGAGATGCTCCCCTTGTTGATAAATCGACAACGTCAGGGGGCCAAGGTCGTGCGTCTGCACGACGGGGATACCGCCTTATATAGCGCCATCAACGAGCAGATCTGTGCTTTGAATGACGCAGACATCCCGGTGGAAGTGGTGCCCGGGGTCAGCGCCTATCAAGCTGCAGCAGCGAGCCTCTCGAGCGAACTCACCATCCCTGGAGTCGTCCAGACCATTGTCCTCGGCCGCGCCGGGGGCCGTACGGGGGTTCCCCCTTCAGAAGAGCTTGATCGACTGGCCGCACTGGGGGCCAGCCTTTGCCTCTATCTCAGCGCCCGCCATATCGACGAGGTCCAGACCACACTTCAACACCACTACCCCGACGACACTCCGGTAGCAATTGCCTACAGGGTGAGCTGGCCCGATGAATTGATATCTGTGGTGCCTCTGTCGCAGATGGCTACGGCCAGTCAGGAGCGCCAGCTGATTCGAACAACCCTCTACATCATCAGTCCAGCACTCAACGGAGGGCGGAAACGATCGCGTTTGTATTCACCGGATCACGACCACCTATTCCGCCCAAGCCACTGAGGGTGGTGGTTTAAGATCGATTTGAGCGGGCGATTAGCACAGTGGTAGCGCACTTCCTTCACACGGAAGGGGTCACTGGTTCGAATCCAGTATCGCCCATATTTGTCTTGAAATCACCACGGATCCTGCGCTGAGTGACTCATGCATGTCAAGTCCAAATAATCGACCTAACTTCCGAGTGCTGTAATGCGAGTCTTCCGAATGAGCGGAAGCGAACTCAACTCAAATTCCACCCAGTCATTAGGGATTGAGGCTGTAGGTACAGCAATCCGTAGTGGGCGTGAATCCCTTTCTATAAGTCGCGAGGTTCTGGCTCAGCGATTGCACATGGGCTGTGAACAACTGGAAGCACTGGAACAAGGAGATAGCCACCGCTTGCCAGAACCTGTATTCGTCAAGGCAATGGTGCGACGGTTGGCAAGTCATCTAAAACTTGACGCGGATGCTCTGGTGGCACAACTAGGGACTGTTTCGATCCATACGTCGACCACCAAGACGACTCAGCCACCAGAATCAATCGGCGGTAAGGCCTCGGGGAAACCGTGGATTGCCATTTTGTTGTTACTGATGGCGTTCATCGGAATCGGCAGCTGGGCACGTCTTCTGCTCCCTACACACACCAGTCCTGCCATCAGACAACGGCAAATCAACAACGACCTTGCGGAAACGGAGATCCAGCCAGCTGCTGAACTGCCTGGAGAGTCGATCCAGACGATCCCTGCTGAATTAACCAGCGCTTCTATCACCCTCATCAGCAGCGAACCATGCTGGATCGCCCTACGGCGCAATGGAACTATTGAATTTGAGGGGACTCTGGATACGCCCAGAACAGTGGAGAACCCGGAGGGCGTTGAGATCTATCCCGGTCGTCCTGATTTGGTTTCACTACTTCGAGCTGGTGACGAACCGATCACCCTCGGCAGCGTCAACGACCTGCGCTGGTATCCGCTCAACCCTGAACGCTGACCCGGAGGTTTACCCCAGAAGCTTCACGCACCACCTCCGCGCAGCTCTCCAGACTCCACTGCTCTAGGCTTAGGTTCTGGTTTAGACGCTCAGGAACAAGAACAAGATCGAGCACATCGGGTGTCTTTTTTACCCGCAATGACGCCACCACCGGCTCAGGGCGCCGGTCAAGGGCTGCTGCAAGGCGAAGCAACAGAGCCATTTCACCGACGCGACGTCGGTTGTCACGAGTAACCAGCGCCTGCCATGACTCATGCCGTTTCTTGGGAAGACTGCGGCGGTGATAACGGGCGATTGCCGCCACCATCAGATGCTCCGCCTCGGAATAGCCCAGAAGCTCTCCGTGACGAATCAAGTACCAGGAGTGCTTGTGATAAGCGCTGAGGTTGATGTGCTGTCCGCAGGCATGAAGCATCGCGGCAGCCCAGAGCAGCTCACGCCCCTGGCCATCGTCCTGATGCATCAACCCCTCCGTGGCGTCGTACAGGCTCAGGGCATGGGTCGCCACCCGCTCGGCGCGCCGCTGATTCACCGCGAAACGCTGCACCTGGTGAATCACGGTGCGCTGTCGAATGCTGCTCTGAAAGCTGAAGCGATCCTCGAGCAGACCATGGCGGAGCATCCAATCAACGATGAGTCCCTCCCGCAGGGCCCGTTCGCTGAGAACAAATTCATCGACGCCAAGCATCTGCATCGTGGTCTGCAAGATCAGTGCCCCAGGCACGATGATCTCGGCCCTGCGGTCGTTGATGGGTGAAAGGTCGCGTCGTTGATCCGGGGTCATCGTCACCAGCTTCTCGACGACACGATCCAGCCTCTGGCGGGACACCCGGTAACCGTGCAGTTTCAGCAGAGGACGTCCGTCCTCACTGGCCGCCAGGGCGCCAATGGCTATGGCCGTGCCGCTGGTGGCCACGAGAACGGGAATTTCCCCTGGCTTAATACGCCGGTGCACCTTGTCTACGGCAGGCTCCAGGGATCCCTGGATGAAGGCCTGCAGGAACGAGCGGCGATGAGGGGGGATCGGATCATCCTTTACGAAATCCCGTTGCAACCGCACCGCACCCACCCGCGTGCTGGTGAGTGCACGGGCATCGCGTCCATCAGCAAGGATCAGCTCCGTCGATCCGCCACCGATGTCCAGAAGCAGGTGAGGACGATCGCCGAAGGACATCCCTGAAAGCACCCCGAGATAGATCAGTCGTGCCTCCTCCGGGCCACTGACCAAATCCACATCGATACCGAGGCCGTCCTGGATGCTCTGGAGAAACTCACGGCCATTGGGAGCCTCCCGCACGGCGCTTGTGGCAGCGGTCACGATCTGCTCCACCTCATGACTCATCGCCAGGTCCTGGAAGCGACGCAGCGTTTCGTATCCGCGCTGCATGCCTTCCGAGGTCAGCTCACCGCTGTCCGAATCCCGTTCGCCAAGTCGAGTTGTCGACTTCTCCGCCTGTTCGATGCTGAAGGTGCCGAGGGTGGTGTCCACGGAAGCCACCAGAAGGTGGGTGGAGTTGGTGCCAATATCGATAGCTGCCACCCTGCGGGTCTGAGGCGACGATCGCGTGGGTTGTGACCCTGCCGGCGACGTTGATTCAGACACAGCGTCCAGCATCGTCGGCTCTGCCCAGAAGTCGTTTCACTTTGCCACCCATGGTCGTTCTCGCTTGGCCCTGACTAGGGTTCTTCAAATTTTCAGGCTCCGTGGACAGCATTCGTGAACGCCTTGGCTCCTGGCTGGAACTGCTGCGCTGGACAAAGCCGACCGGTCGTCTGATCCTGCTTATTCCCGCCGGCTGGAGCCTTTGGTTGACGCCATCTGCACCTCCGGGCCTGCGTCTGCTGCTTCAGATCGCGGTCGGAGGCTTGGCTGTGAGTGGTGCCGGCTGCATCGTCAACGATCTCTGGGACCGCCGCTTCGACAGCCGCGTGGAACGCACCCGACAACGGCCGCTGGCCCAAGGTGCGATCCGGCCAACATCAGCACTTTTGTTGCTGATCGTCCTGCTAGCCCTAAGCCTCGCCATAGTTCTCAGCCTTGAAGAAGCGAGCCGGAAGTTGTGTCTGCTGCTTTCCATCAGCGCATTACCCGCAATCCTGCTGTACCCCTCCGCCAAGCGCTGGTTCGCCTACCCCCAGGCGGTGCTCGCCTTCTGCTGGGGTTTTGCAGTGCTGATCCCATGGGCCGCGGCGGAACGGAGCCTGACGCCACAGCCGGCCCTGATCGGCTGCTGGCTGGCCACGGTTCTCTGGACCTTTGGCTTCGACACCGTTTATGCCATGGCGGACCGCCGTGATGATGCTGTGATTGGTCTGAAAAGCAGTGCCTTGAGCCTGGCGAGCCATGCCGTCCTCACCGTCAGAGCCTGTTACGTGCTCACCGTGGTTGCACTCGGGGCGGCAGCCGCCAGCACAGGCATTCACCCACTGTTTTGGCTGTTCTGGCTCGGAGCCTCCCTGCTGATGCAGATCAGTTGTCGATCCTTGAATCAGCGCAACGCCACCATGGCCAGCTTTGGTCTGCACTTCCGCCGTCAGGTCCAGCTCGGCAGCTTGCTGCTGCTGGGACTAATCGTGAGCCGAGGCCTGACTGGATGAGAGCGTTGCAGGCAGCCATCCCTCTCCGCCCGGGAGACACCATGGCCACCGTGGCACCGAGCTCTGCCCTGGAAGACGACCAACGCCTGCAGGAGGGTCTGGCGGTACTCAGGGGTTGGGAGCTTTGCCCCTTGGAGCAGAACGTGAGCGCCCGTCGTTGGGGGCATCTGGCTGGAACCGATGAAGAGCGCTTGAGCGATTTGACCCAGGAGGCTCCGTTGCTGGCCTGTGTCCGCGGCGGCTGGGGTTCGGCACGGCTGCTGGAGCGCCCCATTGCCTGGCAGCCGGGCTGGCTGCTGGGCTTCTCCGATGTCACATCCCTGCTCTGGGCAAGGCTGAGCGCAGGGTTCGCTGGTGGCATCCATGGCCCGCTCCTCACCACCCTTGCAGCGGAACCGGCGTGGAGCCAGGAACGTTTGCGCCAACTGCTGTTTGGAGAGATGCTCCCGGCCCTTGAGGGGGAGCCGCGGGGAGGGGGTCAGGCCACAGGTCCGTTGCTGGCGGCCAACCTCACCGTGGCCAGCCATTTGCTCGGTTCGAGCCTGATGCCAAATCTTCAGGGGGCCATTTTGATTCTTGAAGATGTCGGCGAGGCGCCATACCGGATCGACCGGATGCTCACCCACTGGAGACTGTGCGGTGCACTTCAACAGCTCGGCGGCATCGGCTTCGGTCAGTTCGAAGGATGCGACAGCAGCCCGGATGACCCATGGACCACAACGCTCGCAGCGGTGCTCAACGAGCGGACCGCCGACCTGAACATTCCCGTTGTGAAGAACCTTCCGGTTGGCCACGTCTGCGGCAATGCCGCCTTGCCGATGGGGCAGTTGGCCTACCTCGACGGCAACCTCGGCCATCTCAGCCTTGTTGCCTGAGAGCCAGCACGGCTTCGGCCACGGTCAAATCAAAAGGTGTGGTCACCTTGATGTTGGACGGCCCAGCGTCCAACACCTGCACAGGCCAGCCCAGGCGTTCATAAAGCGAGGCGTCGTCGGTGACAGCCCAACCCTTGGCTTCAGCCTGGGCATGCCCCTGGCGCAGTTGTTCCACCTGAAAACCCTGAGGCGTCTGAGCCGCCCAGAGCTTCGATCGCTCTGGCGTCCCTTTGATCACACCATTGGCGTCCACCCGCTTGATCGTGTCAGTGACGGGGGTTGCAGCGATCAGCGCTTGCCCCGATGCCAGGGCCAGCGCGCAGCGATCGAACAGTGCCGGTTCCGCCAGGCAGCGGGCGCCATCATGGATCAGCACCTGCTCAGCAGCCTCAGGCAGCCCCGCCAGCCCGCGCAACACTGACTCCTGCCGCGTGCTGCCGCCCTGAATCCATATTATTGGCTTATAGGCATCACGCACGAGGTCAAGAATCGGTTCTCGATCGATCTCTTGACCTACCACACCGATCCACTTAATGCATTCAGCGGCTAACGCCGCCTTCAGCGTCCAGGCGATCACAGGCTTCCCGGCCAATGGCAACAGAAGCTTGTTGCGATCCGCGCCCATACGGCGACCACTGCCAGCTGCGGCGATCAACAGATGCACAAGCGACTCCTGCCGCAAGCAGGCTGAAACGGCCTCCATACAATCAGCTCGTACCACACCCTGAGGCGAGTCCATGCGTGTTCTTGCTCTCAGCCCAGGCCCGCTGACACTGCAACTCGATCGACTGCCAGCTCTAGTGAGCCTGTGTGAGCAGCTTGGAGCCACTCTGCAGGTGGCATGTGCTCCAGCTTGTCGCGGGGCCTGGGACCTGATTCCCCAGGTGGAGAAGATCCTCCCCTTCGATTTCGAGGCAGCTCCCACTCTGGCGGACTGGGCCAACTTGTTGGGCTGCGTGCGCGAGCCTGATTTTCAGGTTTGCCTCAACTTCGCTGAAGGACAGCAAGTGAACCTGATGCTGTCGATGAGTCACATCCCCACGCGTATCGCTAGCAGCGGCTTCTCCAGTACCGAGATCGTTTCCCCCGGCGAGGGCTGGTGTGCCCAGCGACTGGACAGCGTCCTGAAACCACTAGGATGCGGAATGGATGCGGATCGGTTCCGACTGTCCCTATCCAGCAAAGATCTCGATGCCGCCCGCGCCGAACAACCCGCCGGCGAAGGTCCGATGCTGCTGCTTGCTCCTGCTGGCTCAACTGGAGATTGGCCGGAACAGTGCTGGAGGGCACTACCCGGGTCCATTGCGCAGTGCCTCGAGGGACTGCGCACATTGCACCTGTCTCCTGATCTGCCCCTGAATCGTCGTGCGGCGGTTGTTGCCAGTGCCGACGTGGTGCTCAGCAGCTGTCCGGCAACGCAGCGATTGGCGGTGTACAGCGGGATTCCACTGGTGGCACTGGGAGCTCAGCCACAGGACCTTCCCGACCGGCAGGAGATTCGCTGCCTTGGCGCCCCTGGTGATCTCAGTGCCCTGGCTGACGTCGAGGTGCTGCAGGCCCTCGGGTTCTGACTACCGCTTATGGCCCAGGGCTCCCGATTCCGGAAGAGCCGACGCCAGCTCAAGTTGCTGGCAGCTCCTTGGCGCGGTCTCTTCAGCGCCCTATCGGCCGTGATCTTGATAGGTGCGGTCGGCTACCGCCTCACGGAAGGCTGGGATTGGGGGGACTGTCTCTGGATGGTTCTAATCACCATAAGCACCATCGGCTACGGAGAGGTGGAAACCCTCTCTCCCGCAGGACGGCTGGTAACTGTGCTAATCGTTGTTGGAGGACTAATCGTCGTTCAACTGGCGATTCAGCGGGTGCTGGGACTGAAGGACGCGGGTTATTTCCGCAGACTGCAGGAGTTCCGCGTCCACCGCATGCTGGAAAGCCTGCACAACCATGTCATCCTCTGCGGCTACGGGCGCATTGGTCAAGAGATCGCAGCCCAGCTGCAGCGCGATCGGATTCCGCTCGTGGTGATTGAGACCGACCCGGATCGTCGGGATGTGGCGGAAGCCAATGGACTGCAGGTTCTTCAGGCCGACGCAACCATGGACGAAACACTTCTGGACGCTGGCCTGGAAAGCTGTCAAAGCCTGGTGGCGGCACTCCCTGGCGATGCATCGAATCTATATGTGATTCTCAGCGCCCGGGGGTTGAAACCAACCTGCCGACTGATTGCCCGAGCCAATAGCGATGAAGCTGCAACAAAGCTGCGACTCGCCGGCGCCACTGTCGTGGTAAGCCCGTATGTGGCTGGTGGGCGTGTGATGGCGGCCTCCGCACTGCGTCCCCTGGCCCTGAATTTCATGGACCTTCTGGCCGGGTCGGACTTCGAAATAGAGGAATGCCAGCTCAGCCGCGACCCGCTTCATCTGAGAGCGATTCAGGGCAGGAGCCTGGCGGAACTGGAGCTGGGCCGTCGCAGCGGAGCCCTCGTGCTTGCGATCCGGGACGGGAGTGACCTCGTCGCCAACCCAGGCGGAGAAACCCAGTTGGCACCTGGCCAACTGCTGATCGTTCTGGGCAGCAAGCCCCAACTAAAGCGTTTTCAAAGCCTCCTGGGCGATGCGGTTGACAGCATCGAAACCATGCCGGGTTAACCCGGCTCCAGGCGCATCCCTACGATCCTTCGATCACAGCAGTCGCCATGCTCAGCTCCACCTCCCTCAACGGTCAGACCGCATTGGTGACAGGAGGCGGACGTGGCATCGGTAAAGCCATCGCCCTGGCCCTCGCCGAAGCCGGTGCTGAAGTGGTCGTGAACTACGCCAATTCCGCCGGCGCCGCCGACGCGGTGGTGGCCACCATCACCGCTGCCGGTGGAAAGGCCTATGCCCTGAAGGCCAACGTGTCCATCGAGGCGGAGGTGGACGGACTGATCAAGGCCGTTCTGGAGCGCAGCGGACGCCTGGACGTACTGGTCAACAACGCCGGGATCACCCGGGACGGCTTGCTGATGCGGATGAAAACCAGCGACTGGCAGGCGGTGATCGACCTAAACCTCACTGGAGTGTTTCTGTGCAGCCGCGCCGTGGCGCGTCCAATGTTGAAGCAGAAAAGCGGCCGCATCATCAACATCACCTCCGTGGTTGGGCTGATGGGGAACGCCGGGCAGGCCAATTACTCCGCAGCCAAGGCCGGTGTGATCGGCCTTACCAAAAGCACCGCCAAGGAACTGGCCAGCCGTGGCATTACCGTTAATGCTGTAGCCCCTGGCTTCATCGCCACGGACATGACCAAGGATCTCGATGCCGACGCCATCCTCAAGGACATTCCCCTGGGGCAGTTTGGTACCCAGGAGCAGGTGGCAGGAGCCGTCCGCTTTCTTGCGGCAGATCCAGCTGCCGCATACATCACCGGTCAGGTGCTGCAGGTTGATGGCGGCATGGTGATGGCCTGATCGGTCAGGAATCGAGCGGCTGAGCCAGCTCCTCCCGCAAGCGTCGGATGCGTTGAAGCAGGCGCAATCGCCGGCTTCGTTCCGTCGCCGTGAGAAAAATCCGCAGCGGCACATAAACGAGGGCCATGGAGCCGGCCAAACCAGCCATCAGGACGAAGAACAACGTGCCGTTATCACCCATGAACGGACCTTAATCACAGTGCGTGAGGGCGACAGGAGCTGAGGCCCTCCGATTCGGCTTTCCCCACCGTTGCCCCCCTGTTGAAGTCCTCAAACGCTGTGGGACAGTGGCCGACGGCGGACCCGAGATCATGGCCAAACTTCTTTCATTCTCCGACGAATCCCGCAGCGCCCTGGAACGGGGCGTCGATGCCCTGGCGGACGCCGTGCGCGTCACCATCGGCCCGCGCGGCCGCAATGTGGTGCTGGAAAAGAAATTTGGTGCCCCCGACATCGTCAATGACGGCGACACCATTGCCCGAGAGATCGAACTGGATGATCCCTTTGAGAACCTCGGGGCCAAGCTGATCCAGCAGGTGGCCTCCCGCACCAAGGACAAGGCCGGCGACGGCACGACCACGGCCACGGTGCTGGCCCAGGCGATGGTGAGGGAGGGTCTGCGCAACACGGCTGCAGGCGCCAGCCCGGTGGAGCTGCGCCGTGGCATGGAGAAGGCCGTGGCACAGGTGGTTAACGGCCTTCAGCAGCGCAGCCAGCCGGTGGCGGGGGATGCCATCCGTCAGGTGGCCACCGTCAGCTCCGGTGGTGACGAAGAAGTTGGGCGGATGATCTCTGAAGCCATGGAACGCGTCAGCGCCGATGGGGTGATCACCGTTGAGGAATCCAAGTCCCTGGCGACGGAACTTGAGGTGACCGAAGGCATGGCCTTCGATCGCGGCTACAGCTCTCCATATTTCGTCACCGACGTCGATCGCCAGATCTGCGAGTTCGAGAATCCCCTTATCCTTATTACCGACCGCAAGATCAGCGCCATCGCCGATCTGGTTCCTGTGCTCGAGGCGGTCCAGAAAAGCGGCTCACCGCTACTGATCCTGGCAGAGGAAGTGGATGGCGAAGCCCTTGCAACCCTCGTGGTGAACCGCAACCGCGGCGTGTTGCAAGTGGCTGCTGTCCGGGCCCCATCCTTCGGTGAACGTCGCAAGGCTGCACTTGCCGACATTGCCATCCTCACCGGCGGAGTATTAATCAGTGAGGACCGGGCGATGACCTTGGACAAGGTCCAGCTGTCTGACCTCGGCAAGGCACGTCGCGTCACCATCAGCAAGGAGAACACTACGGTCGTGGCCACGGATGATCACCGTGCTGCCGTGACCGACCGCGTCGCATCGATCAAGCGGGAACTCGATGCCACCGACTCCGACTACGACCGCGAGAAGCTAAACGAGCGCATCGCCAAGCTCGCCGGCGGCGTCGCAGTTATCAAGGTCGGTGCTCCCACGGAAACGGAGCTCAAGAACCGCAAGCTACGGATCGAGGATGCCCTGAACGCCACCAGGGCAGCGATTGAAGAAGGCATCGTTCCCGGCGGTGGAACAACACTCCTGCAGCTGGCCGATGGTCTGAACGGCCTGGTTGAGAAGTTGGAGGGTGATCAGCGCACGGGCGTCGAAATTCTGCAGCGTGCCCTGGTGGCACCTGTGCATCACATCGCCACCAACGCCGGTCATAACGGCGACGTGGTGATCGAAGCCATGCGCAAAAACGGCCAGGGCTTCAATGCCCTCACAGGCAACTACGAGGATCTGATAGCCGCCGGCATCGTCGACGCCGCGAAGGTTGTGCGCCTTGCCGTTCAGGATGCTGTTTCGATCGCTTCTTTGCTGATCACCACGGAAGTGGTGATCGCTGACAAGCCTGAACCGGAAGCCCCGGCTCCCGACGCCGGAGCCGATCCCATGGGCGGCATGGGCGGCATGGGCGGCATGGGCGGCATGGGCGGCATGGGCGGCATGGGCATGCCTGGAATGGGCGGCATGGGCGGCATGGGCATGCCCGGGATGATGTGATCAGCCCTTCATCCCTTGGCAGTAGGCCTTCACCTGCAGGTCCACGCCGGTGATGGCCGTTCCAACCACCACGTTGTCCGCGCCGGCCTCAAGGGCGGCGCGGGCTGCTGACGGTGAGGCGATTCCCCCTTCACAGATCAACCGAACCGACGTTTTCAGCTCCTGCCGAAGCTCGGGCAGCAAGGAAAGGCCTGGCGGTGGCTGGCCAGCCGTCTTTTCGGTGTAGCCATACAGCGTGGTGCTGACCCAATCGCAGCCCAGCTCGGCGGCGTTGAGTCCATTAGAAACGCTGTCCACATCCGCCATCAGCGGTGCCCGCAGCTCGGATCGGCAACGCTGGATAAGCTCCTCCAGCCGTTGTCCATCCGGCCGATGACGCTGGGTGGCATCCAGGGCGATCATGTCGGCGCCAGCAGACCACACAGCTTGAACCTCTCTCCATCCCGGTGTGATGTAGACGGAGCTGTCAGGAAAAGTACATTTCCACAGTCCGATGATCAGTGCATCAGGGCAGCGGCGTCGCACGGCTCCGATGTGTTCCGGACTTTCCAAACGAACCCCTACAGCTCCGCAGCGCAACGACGCCTCAGCCATGGCGACGATCACTTGAGGATCACGCATGGGGGAGCCTTGGGGTGCCTGCACCGAAACAATCAGTCCCTGATCAAGTCGCTCAGTCGTTGGGATCATCTGCGATCAGGAGGCCTTCGGGAGGCTTTCATCACCGGTCACCAGCCACCGCCGCAGCGATCGGGGCGTGCTTAGGGGCGGCGCCTTGAGCTCCTGAGATTCGTCAGCTGGGTCGACGACGGAGGTGGTCGGATCGTCGAGAGCTCGGCTCACCTCACTGAATGATTGGCGCAGTCCATGGGTCAACCGCACGAATCGACCGGGTTGATCGAGTACAGGCTTGGCCTCCTCAACCGAATCGACATGCGAAAACTCCGGCAGCGAGTCCACACCGAACCGATGAACCCACTGGCTGCGTAAAAGTAGCAATCGACTCTGATCATCAGCAGCATGGGCGGCCTTCATCTGGCCGGCGAGAAGGGTCTGACGCTGGAACGGAGACTGGAATGGGGAGGTGAGCACGGGTCAGGACAGCTTGCGGTTGAGCAAAGGGCGAATCAGAAGGAAGAGTCCAACGGTGAGGGCGACCAGGATGCTGAGACAACCGAAACCGGTCACATCGCCGTAGGGGGCCTCCAAAAGAACGGATGAAAGATCCAGTGGACCGCGATAGGCGGCACGAATGGGTTCAATCGCGAAGGTAAGGGGATTCAGAGACGCAAGCCAGCCCAGCCAGGACGGCATGAAAGACAGCGGAGCCAGGGCTGTGCTGGCGAACAACAGCGGCAGATTGGCCACGAAGATGACAGCGATCAGCTCGATGTGCCCCGGCAGTGCGAAGGCCAAACCGAGGCTCAGGGCGGTGACAGCGAACACCAGCAGCAGCAGGGTCACCAGCACCAGGGCGAGACCAGCGCCTCCAGGCCAGCCGTAGCCCAGGGCTGCAGCCGTAAGCATGATGGCCAGGCTCTGCAGCAGGCTAAGGGCGGTGATGTAGATAACCGAGGCCAGCACAATTGAACTGCGACTACGCAAGGGGGCCACCAGCAGCCGATTGAGAAAACCGAACTCCCGATCGAACATCACGGGCAATCCGGCATTCAAGGCACCGCTGAATGCGGTGAAGACGATCACCCCAGCTCCGAGGAATTTCTCATAGCTCATGCCCCCAGGCAATAGGCCCTCCGGTGCATTGGCGAACAGAGCACCGAAGAGGATCAACCAGATCAGCGGTTGAAGGATGCCAGCTATCAGCGTGGAGGGACGACGCATCAACTGCAGAAAAAGCCTACGCGTCAGTGCCAAGGTCTCCTGAATCAGCTCGGCAAAAGCTCCGCGGTCGTTGGCGAGGGAAGGCAGGGCAGACGAAGTCATAAAAATTGACTAATTCAACGCATGGACTGACGCTTTTCCTGCTTAATGTCGCGCTTACCGGCTAGTGCCAGCTCCGCATCCATCAGGGTTCGGCCTGTGGCCTGAAGGTAGACGTCATCAAGGCTGGGTCGGCTTTGCGCAAGGGCAAAAACCGGCAGCCCTTCATGATCTAGACATTGCCGCAATCGATGAATCACGGCTTCCTCATCAATCACGAGATTGAGCGAGAACCCCTGGGCCCGGTTCACCACCACCTGACGGACTCCCTCCACCAGTTGCAGCAATCGACAGACCCGATCGGCTTCAGAGGCATCACTGAATTCCCGTACGCGCAGTGTGACGCGATCGCCACCGAGCTGCTGTTTCAGTCCGTCTGGAGTGCCTTCTGCTATCACACGCCCTGAATCGATGATCGCCATGCGATCAGCCAGTGCCTCGACCTCCTCGAGGTAGTGGCTGCTGAGAAGCACACTGGTGCCCTGGCTGACGAGCTGGCGCAACACATCCCAGATGGCAGAGCGGCTCTCGATATCAAGGCCGACGGTCGGCTCATCCAGTAGAAGAAGGCGCGGACGATGCAATAGACCTGCCGCCAGATCAAGCCGGCGACGCATGCCACCGGAATAGGTCCCGCAGCGTCGATCCACCCAGGCCTCCATAGCCAACCGCTTTATAAGTTCCGCCATCCGCTGATCACGAGCGCTTCGTGGCAAGTGATATAGATCTCCCTGAAGCTGAAGCAACTCACGGCCTGTGAGAATTTTGTCGATGGCCACCTCCTGGGCCACGTAGCCAAGTTGCCGGCGTACTGCTCTGGGATCCTTCAAGGCGTCGATACCGGCCACCTGTACGGATCCTGAGTCGGGTTCCAGCAGGGTGGCCAAGATGCGAAGTGTCGAGGTCTTACCGGCGCCGTTCGGACCAAGCAAGCCATAGAGGCAGGCCTCAGGCACATCAAGGTTGAGGTCTTCGAGCGCTACAACAGAGTCGTAAGCCTTGTGCAGGTGCCGGAGTTCAATCAGGGGCATTGCACAGCCAAGCCAGAGACAAAATCTAAGAACCGATCAGACAAGCGGCAGCTGCTGCAGACCGAACATCACATGTTGATCAAAGCCTGAAGCGAGATCCGTGCGGCTGAGGATCAGCAACAGACAGATCCCGAACAGGTAGAGAATCGACCATCGAAACAGCCCCTTAGCAGCCGTCAGGCTGTCTGGATCCACCGACAAGCGCTGCACCATCTGAATCAGTCGTCCGTTGAATGGAAGCAGCATCATTCCGTAGAACACACCCCCCGTGGGCAGGGCCAAAACACCGAACCCGCTCAGCAGCACCGTGGCCCAGCCATAGCGACGGATCGCCCTTGCCGTGACCACGGGGCCCTTGACCACCGGCAGCATCGGGATACCGACAGCTCGGTAGTCCTCCCGGAGCAACAGCGCCAGCGCCCAGAAATGAGCGGGTGTCCAGACCATGACAAGCGCGAACAGCCACCATCCACCCAGGCCCACATGACCAGTTGCCGCAGCAGCTCCCACAAGCGGAGGAATGGCCCCTGCAACGCCACCGATGACGATGTTCTGCGTTGTCCGGGGTTTCAGTAAGGCGGTGTAGAGCAGCACATAGCTACAGAGCCCGAGCAGAGACAAGCCAGCGGCCAGGCAATTCACACCGCTCACTAACAGCATGGCCGCCGCCAGGGTGCAGGCGATGGCGCCGATGAAAGCGCTTGTAGGGGAAAGCCGTCCAGATGGAAGAGCTCGGCCGCTGGTACGGGCCATGCGGCTATCAAGATCCTGCTCCCATAAACAATTCAACACTCCAGCCGCGGCGGAAGCTAGTGCCCCGCCACCCAGGGTGCAGACAAGACGGGGGGATGACAGGGGCCAACCTTCGGTGAGCGCCATTCCGCCAAGGGTGGTGGCCAGGAGCAGAGGAATCAGCCTTGGCTTGGCCACTTCAAGCCAGGGAGGAAGCTTGACGCGCTTCCTCGAGGGAACTACCTGATCGCGCGTGGGTAGGGCAGCGGAGATGGCTTCAGCCATGACAGGGCTCCAGAGAAGAATCGTCGAGGACGACAGGACAGGGGACAGCAACAGAGGCGGGGCAGCGCACCAACAAAGCCGCCAGAACACCCACCAGCAGCGCCGCCACCAGTTGATGGGCAACCGTGACAAGCGGCTGATCCAGACCGAGCTGGAGCGTGGTGATGCCTAGGCTGACCTGCATGGCCACAAGCACCACTGCTGCAAGCAGCAACGGCCACTGGCGGCGGCTCCACCCACCGGCCAGCAAAGCCACAACCACGAACAGAAGCACCACACCGGCGACAGGGGTTGCCGCAGAGCGATGCAAAAGCAGCCAGCGGCAGGCCTCACCACCGGCAAGGCAGCGCTGAGCAGCCCAGGAGGTGGCCATGCGAGCTCCGAGGAGGCATTGAATCACCACCCCACAGAGGGCAAGGGCCGACAATGGACGCCACCACCAGGGGGGCTGACCTTCGCCGGACTGCAATAAACGCTGCGCGAGTCCGCTGAGCAGGGCCAGAAGCGTCAGCGCCAAAGCTAGATGGGCCGTGACGACTGCTGACGGAAGCAGCTGCAGCACCGTCAGCGCCCCAAGACCTCCCTGCAGAGCAACCAGCAGCACCAACAATCCGCTCATCCAGGGGAGCCAATGGGGAAGCGATCGCCTCCGAACAATCGAGACCATGGACATAATCGTCAAAGCGACGCCAAGAACGAAGGCGTCAAGGCGATGAAACCACTCCAGAAAGACCTGAAGGTTCATCTGACGACCAGGCAGGAACGTCCCGTAGCAAAGGGGCCAATCCGGACAGGCCAGACCAGCCTCCATCACACGGGTGGCCCCTCCGATCACCACAAGCGCGATCACAGCAACAACAAGGTGTGCCGCGAGACGGCCAAGACGGCGCCGCATAGAGGATGTGTAAGAGAGCGTCATCGACCGTCCGTCTCGAGGGCTTGCGCAGGTCTGATCGGAACGTAGCGATGGCTGTTTAAACGTCACCTTGTGTGGACGTCTGCAACACCCTCAGCCCTCCGAAGGTGCACCTTTGCTGACACAAGCAGCGCCTTAAGAAACAATTCATGGAGAAGCGGAACTGGCTCCATACGCTGCAAAGAGTTGGGGGTTGGAGCCATGCAAATCCCATCAGCCATCGTCACTCTTGTAATCGGAATGCTCCTCGCCCTGGGGGGGCTTTGGGTCGGCCAGAACATCAATCTTCTTCCGGTTGATGCCAGCGTGAATGCGCCGATTTACGACGAGCTCTTTCAGGTTCTATTCACAATCGGAACTATCCTTTTCGTCGGCATCGTTGGGCTTCTGGTGTACAGCCTGATCCGTTTTCGTCGCCGAAGCGATCAATTGGGCGATGGAATCGCCATCGAAGGCAATCTCCCTCTGGAGATTTTCTGGACAGCGATTCCGGCGATCGTTGTGCTGTTCGTTGGCCTCTATAGCTACGACATTTACGACCGCATGGGTGGAATGGTGCCACTAGCTCATGACCATATGGCGGGGGCCCATGAAGAGCGCATCTGGGGAGGCATCAGCTCCGGCTCAACGCTGACGGACAGCACCGCAGCAATCGCACTGCCCATCGATGTAACCGCGATGCAATTTGCCTTTCTCTTTCATTACCCCGAGGGCGACATCACAGCAGGAGAGCTGCATGTGCCGGCCAATCGGCCGGTCACCCTCCACATGGAAGCGAAGGATGTGATTCATGCCTTCTGGGTACCTGAATTTCGTCTCAAGCAGGACGTGATCCCAGGGCAGCCAACCCAGCTGAGCTTCACGGCCACGCGACCAGGTCGATACCCAATCGTCTGCGCAGAGCTATGTGGTCCTTATCACGGCGGCATGCGATCCACGATTGTTGTCGACGAACCGGACGAATGGGAAGCCTGGTTCAGCAGCAACGCCAAAACGGAAAACAACACCACAACCTGATGAGATGACTGTTGCCATCCCACCCCAGTCCACCGGGTCCAGCCAACGGCTTCAACCCACCGGCTGGCTTCGGTACTTCAGCTTCAGCGTCGACCACAAGGTGATCGGCCTGCAGTACCTGGTCTGCGGATTTCTCTTCTATCTGATCGGAGGTGCCCTCGCCGGAGCGATCCGCACGGAACTCGCCAGTCCGGTCTCGGACTTCATGGCCAGAGACGTCTACAACCAGGTCCTTACCCTGCACGGGACGGTAATGATCTTTCTATGGATCGTGCCGGTTGTGAATGGAGCCTTCGGCAACTACCTGATTCCCTTTTATGTGGGTGCACGGGACATGGCATTCCCACGGTTGAACGCGGTGGCGTTCTGGCTGATTCCACCAGCGGGCCTGATGCTGATCACCAGCTATTTCCTCACCGGCGCCGCTCAGTCAGGATGGACAGCCTATCCCCCGTTGAGCATCACCACTCCTGCCACGGGTCAGATCATCTGGATCCTCAGCGTTCTTCTGCTGGGGGGAAGTTCCATCTTCGGCGGCATCAATTTCATTGCGACGATTCTCAAATTGCGTCGGCCGGGGTTGAAGTTGATGCAATTACCGATGTATTGCTGGGCAATGCTGGGCACCAGCATCCTGGTAGTTCTTTCAACGCCGGTTCTAGCGGGAACCTTGGTGTTGCTGAGCTTTGACATCGTTGCCCACACCGGCTTCTTCAACCCAGCACTTGGGGGCAATGTTGTTGTTTACCAACACCTGTTCTGGTTCTATTCCCACCCGGCGGTTTACATCATGGTGTTGCC
>QCSJ01000021.1 GCA_003211535.1 Synechococcus sp. AG-670-A05
TACCAAAGTCAATGAGGCTGTGGACAGCCATTTCGGCAACGCCTAACAAAGGCATCCCGGTGATCAAGGTCACCACAAAACCGTGGGTCCCGGCATGGGCGGAAAGCCACCAGCGCCAATCCAAGGTCACATCCTTTCCAGGACATTTCTCAACAGCCATCTTGTCCCCCTGCAACGGGTAGTCAGCCAAGAAATGACCCAGAATCAGCAGAATTAACAGATCCAGAGGTTTATCGACGGGAAGGAGGCCTGTTGACATGCATCGAAACCACGATGAATAACCATCGTGACTTTTCTGGCACCGAAATCAACCTGACTATCAACTCTTCAGCAGCGTCTCCTCCAGCTGATTCGATGCCGTACCAAGCGCCTCATCCAAAGCAGCACCATCGCGACCCCCGGCCTGGGCAAGATTTGGTCGGCCACCACCACCGCCACCGCACTGCTTGGCGATGCCGCCAATGAACTTGCCGGCCTGGAGCTTGGCCGAAATCACCATTTTGCCGAAGGCCGCCACCAGAATTACCTTGCCCAGGTCTGCAGGATCCGGCAGACCGCCGATCACCACGGCCGCACCATCCCCCAGCTGATCCACCAGGCTCTTAGCCGCACCTTGCAGGCCTGCACCATCCACACCATCAAGGCGCTCCACGAGTAAGTGGAAATTGCCCACTGGCTTTGACTTCGCCGCCAGATCACTGGCCTTCGCCACCGCCAGCTCGGCCTGCGCCGCCGCCAGCGCCTTGCCGATGGTCTTGAGCTCGTCCTGGAGAGCCGCCACACGATCAACAATCTCCGACGGCTGAGCCTTGAGACGTTCCCCCAGCCGCTTCACCACCACATCACGCTCGTTCAGATAGGCGAGTACGGCAGGGCCAGCGACTGCTTCAATCCGGCGAATGCCGGCAGCGACACCACTTTCCGCCACGATCTTGAACAGGCCGATCTCAGCGGTGTTGGCCACGTGGGTGCCGCCGCAGAGCTCCATCGACACTCCGGGCACGTTGACCACACGCACCACATCGGAGTATTTCTCGCCGAACATCGCCACAGCACCGGCCGCCTTGGCTTGATCGATCGCCATCTCCTGCACCTGCAGCGCATAGGCCTCATTGATCCAGCCATTAATCAGAGTCTCAACCTGCTGCAACTGATCCGCCGTCACCGCCGTACGGCAGTGGAAGTCAAAGCGCAGGCGATCGAAATCCACCAGTGATCCGGCCTGGCCGATCCCTGGTTCCACCACCTGCTTAAGTGCAGCCTGCAGTAGGTGGGTGGCGGTGTGATTGGCCTGGGCCCGACGCCGGCAAGCTCGATCCACCTGAGCCTTGACGGTGTCGCCCAAGGCGAGCTCCCCGCGTTCCACCCGCCCGGCATGAACGAAGACATCGCGGCTGCGGCTCACCGACTCGATCAGAACGATCAAGTCACTGCCCGCGAGCACCCCGCGATCGCCCACCTGACCGCCGCCTTCTCCATAGAACGGCGTGGTGTCGAGCACCACCTGAACCGCATCACCCGCCATGGCGGTGATGGCTGGCTCGCCGTTCACGACCAATGCCTGCACGCAGGAGACGTGATCGAGGGCTTCATACCCCTGAAAACAGGTGGCTGACTGATCCGCCACCACCTGATCGATCGCATCCTGCAGCGTTAGATCAATGCTCACCGCGGCCGCCTTGGCTCGCTGACGCTGTTCCTCCATCGCCACCTGGAAGCCGTCGAGGTCGACGGCCAAGCCCTGCTCCTCCGCGATTTCCTGGGTGAGCTCAAGCGGGAAGCCATAGGTGTCGTACAGCTCAAAGGCCTGGGCACCACTGATCAGCGTGGGCTTGGAGGCCAGCACCTCCGCGAGCAGCTTCTCGCCGCGCTCAAGGGTCTCGAGGAAGCGGGCTTCCTCCCGCTGGAGTTCGGCCATGATCACCTCCTGGCGCTCGATCACGCTGGGGTGAGCCCCCTTCAACAGAGCAATCGCCGCCTTGCCCATGGTGACGAGGAACGGCTTGTCAATGCCGAGAAGGCGGCCATGGCGCACCACCCGGCGCAGCAGACGCCGCAGGATGTAGCCGCGGCCCAGGTTGCTGGCGGTGACGCCATCGCAGATCAGCTGCGTCACCGCACGGCTGTGGTCGCCGATCACCTTCAACGACGTCTTGCCCTTGTCGTCGAGCTTGAAGTAGTCAACCCCCGCCTGATCGGCGGCCGCTTGGATCAGCGGAAAGATCAGATCGGTTTCGTAGTTATTGGGAACCTTCTGCAAGATCTGAGCCATCCTCTCGAGGCCCATGCCGGTGTCAATGTTGCGGTTGGCCAGCGGCGTGAGAATGCACTCAGCGTCGCGGTTGTACTGCATGAACACCAGGTTGTAGAACTCGATGAAACGGTCGTCGTCCTCGAGATCGATGCCCTCATCCCCGAGCTCGGGTTTGAAGTCGTAGTAGATCTCCGAGCAGGGGCCACAAGGGCCGGTGGGCCCTGAGGCCCAAAAGTTGTCGGCCTCATCCATTCGGATGATTCGTTTGGGGTGCACCCCCACCACATCGCGCCAGATCTGCTCCGCTTCGTCATCCTCGCGGAAGACGCTCACCACTAGGTTCCTGGGATCAATGCCGTACACCTCGGTGCTCAATTCCCAGGCCCATTCGATTGCCTGCTGTTTGAAATAGTCACCAAACGAGAAATTGCCGAGCATCTCGAAGAATGTGTGGTGCCGGGCCGTGCGCCCCACGTTCTCGATGTCGTTGGTCCGGATGCACTTCTGCGAACTGGTGGCCCGGGGCGCGGGTCGCTCCTGCTGGCCTAGAAACACCGGCTTGAATTGCAACATGCCGGCGATAGTGAGCAGAACCGTCGGGTCCTCAGGAATCAACGAAGCGCTCGCCATTCGCCGGTGCCCTCGCTCCTCGTAAAACCGCAGGAACGCTTCACGGATGTCCTCCCCGCTGCGGGGAGCTGACGCTGCAGAAGACGACGATTCGGCGGCGGCCATTGAAGGAAACGGGGATCCAGCAGTCATGATCGCCTGAGAGCCGCCGGCACCCTTGCCTGCCCAGCCCGATGACGCCGATGTCCGCGCCCGACTGCGGCTGCAGTCGATCGGATGGGCCCTGCTTGCTGGCTTCGGCGCTGCTCTGCTCGGCCTGGCCTGGGGCCTAGAGGACGCCATCCGCTCAGGGGGCTGTGGCCTGTTCTATGGACTACTGGCGTTTCACCTGCAACGCGTCGATCCCGATGACAGCCACCTGCAGGCAGGCCTGGTGGGTGCGATCTGCGGTGTGCGGAGCCTCGGCCTGCCACTAACGCTTAACAACTGGCAGGCAGACGCTCTGGCATTATTAGTACTGGAGCTTCTCCAGGCTTGGCTGCCGTTGATCGGGAGTGCAGTCCTGCTCCAAGGCACCCACCGCTTCCTGCCCGCGTCGCGGCCATGAGCCTGCTGCACGCCACCTGGCTTCCAGCCATCCGTACCTCTGGCAGTTCCGGTCAACCGGCACTGCTCATTTGGGCTGACACCTGGCGGGTGGCGACACCGGAAGGCCCAGGACTCACCCCGGCGTTGCACCCCTTCACTCTGGAGCCCGACGACCTCAAGGCCTGGTTGCAGGAACGCGACCTATTGCCGGGAGGAAGTATCGATGCCACCGCATGCCTCACCCTGCCAAGCCGCACGGTGAAACCGCGCAAGAACCGAACCAAAGCGGCCGAACCAGCACCGGAAGAGCCCAACTGGACCGGCCTACCGATGCAGGCCGGAGAGCCGATCCCTAGGCAGACCGAATGGTGGCCGTGGCAGGTCCAGGGCCTTGCCGTGGAGCCCTCAGCCGCCACGGAATGGCTCTCACGCCTGCCGCTGTCTGGACGTCATCCAGACCTGGCCGATGAGCTGCGCTGGTGGAGTCATCTGCAACGCTGGGCCCTCAGTCTGGTGGCCCGGGGCCGCTGGATTCCTCAGATGGAACTGAGCAAGGGCGAGGGATATCCCCACCGGGCCCGCTGGGTCCCCCTGCTCAACCGGGAGGAAGATCGGCGACGTCTAGAGGATCTGGCCGCCAGCCTGCCCCTCGTGGCCACCTGTGCCCTCCCCTGGCGGGAACCGCTGGGGCGACGCAGCAACCGCATGACACGGCTGCGGCCGGAGGCCATGCGTGCCGCCAACCCGGTGGCCTGCTGCCGACCCCGTAGTGGCCGCCTGCGGGTTGCAACGCTGCTGGAGGATCTGGTGGACGCGCAGCTGCGCAACACATTTCAACCCAGCACGGAAGCGCTCGATCCCCTGTTGACCCTCTGGCAAGACGCCTTGGGCTCCGAAACAGGTGTGATCGATATTGGTGATGAAGAGGCCGAACGTCTGGCCAGCGCCAGCGTCCACTGGCGAGAGGGAATCGCCGGAGATTTCGCAGCAGCACGCACCTGCCTCGAGCTGCAGACCCCGGCTGAGGGGGAAGAGCTCTGGGAACTGCGATTCGGGCTGCAGGCGGAGTCAGATCCCAGCTTGAAGCTTCCCGCCTCCGCTGCCTGGGCCTCAGGAGCCCACCAACTCCAGCTTGGAGACGTGACAGTGGAACAGCCTGGCGAAGTGCTGCTGGAAGGCCTGGGACGCGCCCTCGGCGTGTTTCCGGCGATTGAGAGAGGCCTAGAGAGCGCCACTCCGGAGAGCATGCAGCTCACCCCTGCCGAGGCCTTCGTGCTGGTGCGCACCGCGGCGCGGCAACTGCGTGATGCGGGCGTGGGGGTGGAGCTGCCCCCAAGTCTTTCGGGCGGCCTGGCCAGCCGCCTGGGGCTGGCGATCAAAGCAGAGCTGCCGGAGCGGTCCAGCGGCTTCAGCCTCGGCGAATGCCTCAACTGGAGCTGGGATCTGATGATCGGCGGGGTGACTCTCACTCTGCGTGAACTGGAACGGCTGAGCGGTAAACGCAGCCCCCTCGTGCGCCACAAGGGGGCCTGGATCGAACTGCGACCGAACGACCTGAAAAACGCCGAACGCTTCTGCGGTGCCAAACCTGAGCTCAGCCTGGACGATGCGCTGCGGATCACCGCCACCGAAGGCGATCTGCTGATGCGACTACCGGTGCATCGCTTTAACGCCGGCCCCAGGCTTCAGGCGGTGCTGGAGCAATACCACCAGCAGAAGGCCCCTGATCCGCTGCCGGCTCCGGACGGGTTCTGTGGGCAACTGCGGCCCTACCAAGAAAGGGGCCTGGGGTGGCTGGCCTTCCTCAACCGCTTCGACCAGGGGGCCTGCCTGGCGGACGACATGGGGCTGGGCAAAACCATCCAGCTGCTGGCGTTTCTGCAGCACCTCAAAGCAGAGCAGGAACTGAAGCGCCCGGTGCTGTTGGTGGCGCCCACATCCGTGCTCACCAACTGGCGGCGGGAGGCGGAGGCCTTCACCCCCGAACTGGCGGTCTGCGAGCACTACGGACCGCGGCGTCCTTCAACCCAGGCTGCATTGAAGAAAGCCTTAAAAGACATCGACTTGGTGCTCACCAGTTACGGACTGCTGCAACGGGACAGTGAATTGCTGGAGTCCCAGGATTGGCAGGGCGTTGTGATCGATGAAGCCCAGGCGATCAAGAATCCCAATGCCAAGCAGAGCCAGGCCGCCCGGGACCTCGCCAGACCAGCCAAGGGCAACCGTTTCCGCATCGCCCTCACCGGCACCCCTGTGGAAAACCGGGTAAGCGAGCTCTGGGCCCTGATGGATTTCCTCAACCCCAAGGTGCTGGGGGAAGAGGACTTCTTCCGCCAGCGCTACCGCATGCCCATCGAGCGCTACGGCGACATGGCATCACTTCGGGACTTGAAGGCGCGGGTTGGCCCCTTCATCCTGCGCCGACTAAAAACCGACAAAACCATCATTTCCGATCTGCCCGAGAAGGTGGAACTCAGCGAATGGGTGGGGTTGAGCAAGGAACAGAAATCGCTGTATAGCAAAACAGTGGAAGACACCCTGGATGCCATCGCCCGGGCGCCCCGTGGTCAGCGCCACGGTCAGGTGCTGGGACTGCTCACCCGCCTGAAGCAGATCTGCAACCACCCGGCTCTGGCTCTCAGTGAAAACGCCGTGTATGACGGCTTTCTAGGGCGCTCCGCCAAGTTGCAACGCCTCGAGGAAATCCTCGATGAGGTGATCGAAGCGGGCGATCGGGCCCTGCTGTTCACCCAGTTCGCCGAATGGGGGCATCTGCTGCAATCATGGATGCAAAAACGTTGGAAAGCAGATGTGCCTTTCCTTCATGGCGGCACCCGCAAGAGTGAACGACAGGAAATGGTAGACCGCTTCCAGGAGGACCCGCGCGGTCCGCAACTGTTCTTGCTCTCACTCAAGGCCGGCGGCGTAGGTCTCAACCTGACCCGAGCCAGCCATGTGTTCCATATCGATCGCTGGTGGAACCCAGCTGTGGAGAACCAGGCCACCGACCGGGCTTATCGGATCGGCCAGACCAACCGGGTGATGGTGCACAAATTCATCACCAGCGGCTCAGTGGAGGAAAAAATCGACCGGATGATCCGGGAGAAATCACGCCTTGCCGAAGATGTGATCGGCTCCGGGGAGGATTGGCTGGGAAGCCTCGGCGGCGATCAACTGCGCGATCTCGTCTCATTGGAGGACACCTGACCATGACCCTCAGCAACAACAACACCAGCGGCATCACCGCCATCGGCGATGAGGGACTTGGCCAGCAGCCTTGGTGGGTGGAGCAGTGGATGGAGCTAATCAACGGATACCGCTTCAAGAAACGGCTAGAGCGGGCCTGGGGGTACGCCCGCGAAGGCCATGTGACCTCGATCCGTTTCGAAGGCCGCCGGGTGCATGCCCGTGTGCAGGGCACGGGAGAAGACCCATACAAGGTGAAACTATGGCTGGACGTGCTCAATGACGAAGACTGGGGCTACGTGTTGGAAGCCCTAGCCCAGAAGGCCCGCTGGTCCGCCCAGCTGCTGGCGGGGATCATGCCGTCGGACATCGAACGGGCCTTCGCCGCCAGTGGTAAGCGCCTGTTCCCGTTCAAGTTGCAGGAGGTGCGCAGCGAATGCACCTGCCCGGACAAGGCCAATCCCTGCAAACACATCAGTGCCGTGTACTTCCTGATGGGGGATCGCTTCAGCGAAGACCCCTTCGTGCTTTTCCAGCTGCGGGGGCGCAACCGCGCAAAGCTGCTAAAAGACCTGGCGGAACGTCGCCAACAGCTTCTGTCAAAACTGGCAGAGCAGGCGAGCGCTGATGGCGACGACGCCCCAAAAGGAGACACCACAGCTCTACCACCCCATCCCGCCGTACTTGATCCGGCCCTCTGGTGGAACTACGAGCGCAGCCTAGATGGCGATCTGGTGGTGATTACAGCAGCGCTGGAAGGGGACACTGGACTGGATGCAGCCGGTGAACTCCCTCTCGCCGAAGATCCACGCTTTCCAGAAGCACGGGACACCTTCCTCGCCAACCTGCGGGCCCACGGCCAGGCCAGTGCCCAGAGCGCCATAGTTCAAGCCATGACAGCAGGCAGCTAAGTCATTGATTGACGAAGCACCCTGGCTGAGCGCAGAGAAGCGTGGCCTGGCCACCCTCCTCCTGAGCTCCCATCAGCGGGCCTTCAAGCGACCGCTGATAGCGGCCGCCCGGCCAGGACACTCGACGCGCCTGAGCTGTCAGGAGCTTTTCAGCAGTGGCTTTCCGGTGTTGGCCCACGGTATCGGCACAGACCCTTTGTTGGTTTATGCCAATGCCGCTGCGCTCCAACTCTGGGGGCGGCGCTGGGCGGACATGGTCGGCATGCCGTCGCGACTCACGGCTCCGGATGACGTGCGATCAGAGCGGCGAGAGGCGCTGCAAAAGGCGCTAAGCGAGGCCTTGACCCGCAACTACGGCGGTATGCGCATCGATGGCGATGGGCGACGTTTCATGATCCGCAATGCCCAGATCTGGACCTTGTGGGACGAAGAACAACGCAGCTGCGGCCAGGCGGCTTGCTTCAGTGATTGGTGGTGGATCTGAATATGTTCGGTTGGCACACCAAACCAGTCTTACCAACCGAACCTAGGGGTACAGACCGAATCAAAATGGGCGGTTCTCAACCTTCTGGTTCTTATCCAGACCCCGCAGATTGTGATGGCGGGCGATTAACCCAGTCCGCAGATGTTCATTCTTCGGAGCAACAACCATGCTGACCCTGCGCCAATCCCCCTTCGATCTATTCGAGCGTCTCGAGCAACAAATCGCCACCGCTGAGCGGGTGCCCAACGCGGAAATCGTTGAAACCGAGAACAGCTACCTCGTACGTCTGGAGCTACCCGGTGTTCAGCGGGACTCCATCAACATCAAAGCCACCGATCGAAATCTGGTGATCAGCGCAGAGCGCACCCCGACCAGTGATGCGGCAACCGTTCTGATGAGCGAGTTCCGCAGCGGCACCTGGAGCCGCAGCTTCCGTTTCCCCCACAGCCTCAACCGCGAGGACCTAACCGCCAACTTCCGCGATGGCATCCTCGAGATAACGGCAGGAAAAGCGGTGACCCACACCAGCGTCACTGTTCAGCTGGAGGACTGAAGGACGCATTCAAGTCTCGGCAGACAGATCACGACGAACGGACACCGAAACCCCCACTACGGCGGGGGTTTTTCTTCGAAAAGAAAGGGCTCAGGCCGCGCCAAGGCCAAGGAAGAAGCGGCCGATGAACAACAGGCTGAAGCCACTGAAAAACACCAGGCCAAACCAGCAGAAGGCCTGGGTGAGCCGTCCATAACGCTGCTCTACCGGAACCAAGGGGCTGTTTATGGTGTCCATCGCCATCCAGGCGAACAGAGGCGCGGTGAGGAAACTGCCGGTCATCGCGCCGAAAACGAAATCCTTCACCCCGATCCCGCCGCTCTTGGCCACCACCAGTGCCAGCACAGCGGCCAGGAAATGCACAATCACCCAAATATCGAAGCGACGCTGCATCGGCCCCGGTGCCGAATCTCCACTGTCGTGATGACGCAGCAAGCCCTGGATCGCCGCAATGCTTCGTGGGTAAGCATCGAGGCAGGTGAGTGTGGTGCTGAACATGGCAGAAAAGGCCGCCGGAATAATCACCCAGGCCGCCCAACCGCCCATGGCGGCGGTGTAGAGCTTGATCAGCTTCTGGGCGAAGGACACACCACTTCCGGCCAGCATTCCGTCACCGCTGCCGTACATCGTGTAAGCACCCAGGATCACGAAGAACATCGCCGTCACGACGGTGACGGCATAGCCGAGGTTGAAATCGAACTGGGCCTCCTTCGGAGTTGCGGTGTGGTCGGTGTCGCGCGCACGGGAGAACATCCACAACGATGGCCACACGCACATTTCCACCGGTCCGGGCATCCAGCCCATCAGGGGAATCAGGAAGGCCAGGTTGGCCAGGGTCCAGGGACTGGGATCCGTGTTGACCCAACTCGCCGCCACATCCCCGACAGGGCCACGGAAAAGCAGCGATGCGGCCGCGATGCCCGTGAGCAGGGTGAGCAGCATCACCAACAGTTTGGAGAGACGGTCCAGCGCCCGGTAGTGCCCCAGCAGCAGCACAAGGCCACTTACCACCAGCACGGCGATGGACAGTCCATAAGGGTCCAGCCCTCCTAGCAGCGGAATGTTGGCGAGCAGGAGCCCCGCCACAAAACTCACCGCCGCGATGGTGAAGGTCCCCGTCACCAGGCTCACCACTAAATACAACGGCAAGTAAAGGCGATTGCGCTTCTGGAAACCCTCAAGCAACGACAATCCGGTGGCTGCTGTGAAGCGGGTGCCCACGCGGAGGAAGGGGTACTTGATCAGATTGATGAGCAGGATCAGGCCCACCAGCGCAAAGCCGAAACGGGCTCCCGCCGTTGTGGACGACATCAAATGGGATCCACCGATGCAGGCACCGGCCAAGAGGATCCCCGGCCCAATGCTGCGTCTCAGCGTGGATGACGCCATCACAAGGTTGCAGTTTTTACCAGTCTCCGCCGCCTGCCCCCACTGAATCTTCTTAAAGTCCATATCCGTCATGGTCGGTTTCATGGTCGTTGCTACCGCTGCTCCCAAGCTCTCGCTGCAGTGCGAGGCCATCGCCACCGACACCACTACGATTCGTTCCCTCGACTGGGAACGCAGCCGCTTCGACATTGAATTCGGCCTGCGCAACGGCACCACTTACAACGCTTTTCTTGTGCGGGGAGAACGCACCGCACTGATCGACACCAGCCACGCCAAGTTCCGCGACACCTGGATCCAGCTACTCAAGCAGCAAATTGATCCGAACGCGATTGATGTGTTAATCGTGAGCCACACCGAACCGGATCATTCCGGCCTGATCGGCGACCTGATCGATCTCAATCCCGAGATCGAAATCGTGGGATCGAAGGTGGCGCTCCAGTTCCTTAAGGACCAGGTGCACCGACCGTTCAAGTCCCGCGCCGTGAAATCCGGCGAGGAACTTGATCTGGGCAGCAACCCGGAGAGCGGCACCCAGCACCGCATCGAATTTCTGAGCGCACCGAACCTGCACTGGCCGGACACGATCTTTTCCTTCGATCACGGCACAGGCACCCTCTACACCTGCGACGCCTTCGGCCTCCACTACTGCTCCGACGATGTGTTCGACCGGGATCCCGGCGCCATCGCCCCAGATTTCCGCTTTTACTACGACTGCCTGATGGGCCCCAACGCCCGCAGCGTGTTGCAGGCCCTCAAGCGCATGGATGGCCTGCCTGAGATCAACACCATCGCCGTGGGACATGGGCCGCTGTTGCGGTATCACCTCAGCCACTGGATCAGCGACTACCGCGAGTGGAGCGGCCAGCGCAGCAAGAGCGAGAGCTATGCAGCTGTTTGCTACATGAGCCAGTACGGCTTCTCCGATCGGATCAGCCAGGCCATTGCCCATGGCATCGGCAAGGCCGAGGCCCAGGTGCAGCTGGTGGATCTGCGGGCCACCGACCCCCAGGAAATCACTGCCCTGATCGGCGATGCCAAGGCTGTTGTGGTGCCCACCTGGCCGGCGGAACCGGACGGTGAGCTGCAGGCGTCGATCGGTACTCTGCTGGCTGCCCTGCATCCCAAGCAGCTCGTTGGGGTGTTTGACGCTTTTGGCGGCAACGATGAGCCAATCGACGCCGTCGCCGATCAACTGCGCAGCCAGGGCCAGAAGCAGGCCTTCGCACCGCTCCGCATCCGTCAGCTGCCACAGGGCAGCGACTATCAGCGCTGTGAGGAATCCGGCACCGACCTCGGCCAGCTGCTGACCAAAGAGAAAGCCATTGCAGCTATGAAAAGCCTGGATGGGGATCTGGACAAGGCTCTGGGAAGGATCAGTGGCGGTTTGTATGTGGTGACCGCAAGCCAGGGCGACGGAAAATCGCAACGCCGCAGCGCCATGGTGGCGAGCTGGGTGAGCCAGGCCAGCTTCTCCCCGCCAGGCCTCACGGTGGCTGTCGCCAAAGACAGGGCCATCGAAGCTCTGATGCAGGTGGGAGACCGGTTTGTGCTCAATGTGCTCCGGCAGGACAACCACCAGCCGCTACTGCGCCACTTCCTCAAGCGCTTTCCGCCCGGTGCTGATCGCTTCGCCGGCGTGAACGTGCTTGAGGGGGTTGCTGATGGTGGCCCCGTGTTGACCGATGCCCTCGCCTACCTCGGCTGCCGGGTGGAACAGCGAATGGAGGGGCCCGACCACTGGATCATTTACGCCGTGGTGGAGCAGGGCAATATTGCTGATGCGGAAGCCAGCACCGCCGTACACCACCGCAAAGTAGGAAACCACTACTGATGAGTAAAAACAGCAAAACCCTTGTCTATGACTGGGTTTTTCTCTAGCATTGGGCAGTTAAAGATGGTTAAAGAAGCCAGTGCCCACCTTGTTGCACCATCTGATCCAGTTAAAGATCAGGTTGAGGTTCTGACCTCCCTGCTGAACAGCAAGGGGCTGGATGCTGGAGACCTAGTGGATGCCATCCAGATGCTTGCTGCTGCCAAAAAAGCAGCAGGCAAGGTCCCTGGCCCTGACAAGGATGAGATGGGCAGAAAGGTCTTCCAGCACAAGGAGCTCCTCTATCCAGGAATGACTGATGCCTGGATCTACAGGAATGGCCAGACCAAGAGCAGATCCTGGTATCTGAGGTTCAAAACCCCAGGACAACCTCCATTTGTCAAAGGCCTTGGCAGAGATGTCAACAGCAGAGAGCAAGCAATTGTTGCTGGACAGATGCTCTACCAAGAGGTCAAAGGCAAGGTGCAGAGAGGGGAGAGAAGAGTTTCACTGATCACTGGTGAACTGATCAAAAAATATCCAGACAATGAATCTAAGCATCTCACTGAAATACCAAAGGCAGGAATTGTTCCAGAAACCTTTGCACAAAAGAAGAATTATCTGAAAATATAGCAGGCATATATCAAACACAAAAAACTAGCAAAGAAAAAAATTGAGCAGGTCAATAGAGATGTAGGAAAAGAATTTCCAGTCTGGTTCCAAGAACAAGAAAAGAAGGGGTATCAAGACAAGCCTTTCTCACCTGATTACATCAACTCTTGTGTCTGTGAAGTCAAGAGGATGTATTTCAAGTTTGCTGTTGAGGAGGGCTACCTCTCCAATGAGTATGTCCCCAAGTTCCAGACTGTCAGAGTTCCAAAAGACAGAGCCCACAAGAGAGACATTCTGACCACTGACCAGTGGAACAGACTCACTGCCTACATGAGGTCCAACAGGTATCTCAAAGGAACCAGGGTCTCCCTAGATGGCAAGGAGCTGGAGATGAGGAAGCACTGTGATCACAGGAAGAACAAGAGACTAAAGAAGGAGAAAGGATATGAAGAGAGGGTGGCAAGACCCATTACACCCCTGGAACAAACCAAAAGACAGATTTTTAGATGTTTCATGCTTATCAATTACTCCACTGGCAACAGACCAGGAGAGCTGCTGAAGATGACCTGGGGAGATGTCACCATCAACCAGATGGATAGTAAAGAGCAACAAAAGACCCACAGACTCCTGAAGGTCAGAGCAGCAACCTCTAAGACTGGAATGTCCAGGACCATCAATGCTCCTGTTGCCATCTACTTGGAGAGACTGAAGAAGGCCTATGAATCCCTGGGCATGGAATGTGAAGCTCACCACTTCCTCTTCAGAAATCCAACTCCTGCAAGAAGAGAGAAGAACACACTATTTGGAGACCATACATTCACTCAAAGACTGGAGAACATTCTCAAATGGTCTGGCATCCAAGAAGAACTGGACAAGCAGAACAAGAAAGTTGTTCTCTATTCAGCAAGACATGCTTATGTCACCTGGAGACTGGAGCATGGAGTTAATATCCACATGCTGTGCAGGAACATTGGATCTTCAGTGACCTAAATGGAGTCCACCTACAGCCATGTGGAGACTGCCAAGAGCACTGAGGAACTAACCAAAGGCATTGGCTTCATTAAGAAGCTGGAGCAGCAAGACAAGTAATGTAAGTCAGAGTCAGTCTGTGGATAGCTGGAAACACTTACACAGAGGACGTGGTTGTCTCCAAGCTTGATGATGCCAAGAAGGTGGCACTGGCAAGAAAACCTGGTGCCAAAGTCATCAACAGGAAAATCCTGTTGTGATGCTAGGGGAAGAGGGCACTGGCAAGGGTCAGGGAAGATGCCAGGAACCTGGTGCCAAGGCAAGAGACAGGAAAATGGCAATGTAGTCACTAATACCAAAAAATCCTCAAGTGAATCAGACAAACATGATGAAACAAGTTAATATGTCAATACCACCCTTCAGTATTAAATGGGAAAATATGAAAAGAGAGTTTTAAAGATATGGGAGAAATGGAACCCAGACGGAGGCAGTGAATCTGAATTAGAGGGTTTCATATCAGAATATCATCCTTCAGTTGTTCAGATGACCAAGAAGATCAATGATATTGTCCAATCAATAATTTATGGTATTGAGTTAATGAATGCAAAGAAGAGGGAGAAGTTTATAGAAGATTCTGTCTATAGGAGTTGGGATATGGTAGATAACTTTGGAGAAGATTTTGCCAAGGACTTTTGTGATTCCCTAATCAGAAGAACTCTGTGGGGAATCATCATTGGTGATGGTGGGTCAAGTATAATTAATGGGGAAGAAATACCTGACCTTTATTGGAAAGGAAAATCAAAGTTTAACATGAATGTGAAAGACCTTGATGATGAATGGGATTCTCTTTGGGATAAGGATCAAGATGAGCAACATTGGGGTTCCAATCAACTCAAGGATTGGATTTGGGATAGGAGATATTTTGGATTGAAGAGGGAACTCTTAGGGTTAATTCAACAAGCCCAAAGAATTATTCCAGAGGCAATGCAAAAAGAGATTAAGGTGAGGATCAATAGTGTCAATAATGGGGTTGATATATATGCATCACAATGGGAGGAATACTACAATAGAGATATAGATATTGATAAGATGAGAAGTGGAGATAAAAAGAGACCATCCATCAATACCTTTTATTTTGCGGAGGATTTATGGAAGGACTTAGGCAATATGGGAGTAGTCAAGAGAATCAAGGAAGAGAAGGAATCATTGAAAGGATCAAGAAGATACAACAAAGATTTAGGAAATGTAATTCTTGAAGTTGATGAATATGGAAGTGTCCAACTTAATTTCAAGGATGATATTGCTGCACAATTGGAAGGATGGAAAACTCTGGAAGGGATGAAAGATGGTTGGTTCTTAGATGGAAACACCAAGAGGGATTATGGGGACAAGTATGAAGATGATGGAATCTGGTTTACTCCTGAATGGGGTGAGTGCAAAGGTATATCTGATATAGAGGATTTCATAAAAGAGATTGGGATCCAAAGAAAAATCAAAGAGGCATATTTTTGGTGTAGATGGTTGAAGGAAGAATCAGATAATTTCCCCATCACAGAGGAGATAGATGTAGAGAATCCTGACAATACAAAAGAGAGTGAAGAGAAACTTATAAAGGAACACACAATTGAAAGATACTGGGCAAGGCATTCCCTCTATGAAAAGAACTCATACTTCCACTTGAAAGATGATGAAGTGGAGGAGATTATTGACAGGGACTTGCCTCATAAAGGTTGTCTTACTGGAGGTGGAGATACACCAAGAGCATATGCCCTTAGTAATAACAGAAAAGAATGGGAATGGGATGGAAAGAAGTGGACTGAAGATTCTTATTTGAGATATAGAAATCCTAAAGACCATGAAGATGAAGAGGACTGAAGAAAATTATGGAATGATGAGTAACCTCATATTCATTTTTCTGGCAGCAACAGGAGGAGCTGTTCAACTGATGGTTCCCCAAGATGATGTCCTATCTGTCTATGGGTGTGGTGCAGGATGCAGAATAGAAGTTGAGCAGCTCTCAACTGTAGAGGATTTTGATAATGGCTGGAGGAAAGTCAAAGTAGAGAAAACTACTTGGATTCAGATATGGAATGAAGAGACACAGAGACCAGAAGATGGACCTCCAAATTGGAGAGGAACTAAGCATAAGAGGATTTCATGGTTATATGCAAACTGCTCAACAGAGGTCTTTGCCACTGCAGACAACCCCCATATGGTGAATGCTTCCTATCAAGATGTCTATTACAGAGAAGGTGAAAATTATGGGGAACCAAAATACCAAACTGTTCATGGAAACCCATTTATGCAGTGGGCAAAACTATGCCCAGTTGAGGCAGAGAAAGGCACTAAAAAAATTTTGGACCTCAGGAGAGAACTGGATGAGGCCCTGAAGAACATGCAGAAGCAGTAAGATGTAGGTGTTATTAAGTTTTGTAATTCTTGATACAGGAATTGCCTGACTCTATCAGCTATTTTTTGATTATGGCTCTCTATCTCTTCTGCACTACAATTGCCTCCACAGGAGTTGCTTATTTCCTGATTTCATGCACCTTTAAAGATAGAAATCAACAATTTCCAACTCCACCAATTAATTTCAACAATACCCCTTAGTATTAAACATATGTCTGAGCAGACCTGAAGACCATGGGCAATCTAAAAGGAGTCAATTTTTTAGTATTGGTGTCATCTCTCACATTGGGTTTAGGTGTGAAGGTGGCAGCAGAACCCTGGAACAAACCAATTCCAGAGCCCATCTCAGAATCCACACCACAAACAATCAAACTTGCAGATCAGCTAAGCAAGGCTGGTGCAAAGATGTTTGGTGCTCACTGGTGTCCAGCCTGCAAAGAACAAATAAGACTCTTTGGGAAGCAAGCAGGGAGAAAACTTAATTATGTGGAATGTGGTATGCCAGACAGATATCCTTTACAAGTGAAGCAGTGCAGTGAAGCAGAAATCAAGACTATTCCAACCTGGACAAAGCCAGGATCAAAGAATTTATTAGGTGTTCAGTCAATCAGCAATCTGGAAAGCTGGAGCAAGCTGTAGAGAAGTCATAGCCTTGACTCCTTATACATTTTCTCAATCAGATGGGTTGCCACTTCATCAGCATTTCTCAGTCTGAGGTCTCTTGCTAGCTCTTGTGCCATCTGAAAGACCACTGGTTTTACTTTAAGATTTTTCATAATGCAACCATTTCTTGTCTGTACTTTTCTCTCACAAGGCTCTTATGGAGCTGGCTTCTGTTGTACCCATACTTCTTCATCAAAATATCTTCCATCTGAAGGACATTTCTTTCATACCCTGCACATGAAATACCTTTGACTATTTGCCTTTCACTATCTTCTTTTGAGAACATTGCCATCTTATTCTTATTGCATTAGTATTACTTCATTGGTATTTATAATAGCATTCTCTTAGAAGTCAGGCTTAGATCAACATCTCAACCATGTTTCCGGGAACATAAGATCTCACATTGTTCATATAAATAGATCCAGTGTAAGCAGATTGTACTCACACCTTTACCCTAAATCCTTACTAAACCCAAATTATCTTCCATACTCTATCTATAAAAGATACTAACATAACATGAGTAATGGTCAACAAATCAACACAAAGTACTAAAAAATGAAATTATTAGAGCAAGAGCCATTCTTTATTGAAATTGTATCCATACTTAGGGGTACTAAGTCAAAGAAGAAAATCAATGGATCCCATGCCTACACTGTCAAGTGCCCACAATGTGGATGCAAGCAAGTAGCACTAGTCACTGCAAGAGATAGGGATACTTACAAGCTGATCTGTCCAAATGTCCCTAAGAACAATGGGCATTGCACTCTTGGTTCTCTGACTCTTGATGAGCTGGTCATGAGGTTGGCCCCCACTCAGACCAGAACCAAGTGGCATAAGGCCAGAAGGAAGCAGTGGAGAAAGGATGACTGGCACCCAATCAAGAACAGGACCCCTAGAGGTCCATCCCTGCCACCAACTGAACCAGTACTAGGGCTCAATGATGAGATTGGCAGGCTCAGAGTTAAAAGGCTGCACTAGTGGCCCCACTACTTCTGTTCCAGGCATATGGAGCAGGTAGTGGAAACCCCTTCACAGGACCCAGCTGGCCTTGGGATAATGGTCTAAAGAGGGACATTTCACCTTCCCCACAACACCAGGACAGCAGTGAAAGATCAGTTAAAGATCCAAATCCTGGGTCTAGCTCCCCTAACTTCCCTTGCAACAGAAGGGATCTGGGAACAGGTGCAGAAAGTGATCATCCACTACTGATGAGCGTGACCAGCACCATCACCGAGCGGCGCACACTTCAACTTTCGATCGACGACGGTGTGGTAGCTCTGCGGGGGCTCAGCCCCCAGCGTCATCGCTTTGAGCTGGAATACGCCCTGGAGCGGGGTAGCACTGCCAACAGTGTTCTGTTCGCGGCCGGAGAAGATCAACCCGCGGTGCTAGTCCACCCCCCCGGAGCGGCCTACAGCGCTGCCTTCCTGCCAGTGCTAGCGGAGCTCTTACCAGACGCGTGCCAACCTCTGCTGGTAGTTGTAGGTCACGTCAATCCCAACCGGGTCGCGCTGCTGCGCAGCCTCGCTGAGACCTACACAGGTCTGGAGCTGATCACCTCCAACGCAGGGGCCAAATTGCTGGAAGAACTGTGGACGCAACGGAAGCCCTCCCCTCCAAGAGAGCAGCAGGAGCAACCGCCGCTGCCGGATCTGCCGCCGCTGCGGGTGATTCGCCACGAACAGTTCCTGGCCACGGCCCAGGGGCGCAGCCTGCAACTGATCGCCACACCAACACCCCGCTGGCCTGGCGGACTGATCGCTTTTGAGCAAAGCCTGGGTCTGCTGATGAGCGACAAGTTTTTCAGCGCCCACCTGTGTACGGAAGACTGGGCTGAAACCAACCGCACCAGCACGGAGGAGGAGCGCCGGCACTTCTACGACTGCTTAATGGCACCTATGGCCCGTCAGGTGGAAGCCGTGGTGGAACGACTTGAGGAGCTGGACATCCGCACGATTGCCCCGGGCCACGGCCCTGCGATAGAAGCCAGCTGGCGCAGCCTGCTGAGTGACTACCGGCGCTGGGGGGAAGGCCAGCAGAATGCCAGTCTTTCAGTGGCCCTGATATTTGCCAGCGCCTATGGCAACACGGCAGCCATTGCCGATGCCCTGGCCCAGGGTGTGAGCCGCACCGGCATCCGGGTGAACAGCCTCAACTGTGAATTCACACCGGCGGACGAGCTGATCGGAACTATCCAGCAGGCAGACGCGGTTCTGATCGGATCACCCACCTTGGGTGGCCATGCCCCCACCCCGATCGTCTCGGCCCTCGGCACCCTGCTGGCGGAAGGAGATCGCAGTAAACCGGTTGGCGTGTTCGGCAGTTTCGGCTGGAGTGGTGAAGCTGTAGACCTTTTGGAGACCAAGCTGCGCGACGGTGGCTTCAGCTTCGGATTCGAGCCAATCCGAGTGAAATTCAGCCCCGACGCCACGAAGGTGAAGGAGCTCGAGGAAATCGGCACCCGCTTTGGTCGGCAACTGCTGCAAGCTCATAAAAAGTCACAGCGACGCAGCGCTGGCGGACTCAGCGAGAGCCGAAGTGATCCTGCCATTTTGGCCCTCGGCCGGTTGATCGGTTCCCTTTGTGTGTTGACAACCCGTAAGGGAGACCTCAGCGGCGCCATGGTCGCGAGCTGGGTGAGCCAGGCCAGCTTCACCCCACCGGGGATTACCGTAGCCGTGGCCAAGGACAGGGCCGTGGAAGCACTCCTTCACAAGGGGGATCGCTTCGCGCTGAACGTGCTGGCAGAAGGCCGTGAAACTGGCCCGATGAAACAGTTCCTGCAACCCTTTGCACCCGGTGCTGACCGCTTTGCCGGCCTTGAACTGGAAAGTAGTCCTTCAGATCAGCCGCTACTGCCGGAAGCTCTGGCATGGCTTGACTGCAAGGTGACCCAACGTATGGAGTGCGGTGACCATTGGCTGATCTATGCCGAAGTCGACCAGGGAGGTCTTTTCGACCCGAGGGGGAGCACTTCCGTACATCAACGGCGCAGCGGCGCACACTACTAATACAGCAGTAACCCTAAACACCTGACCATTAGAGGCAGTTAACGTCCTTATATCCCTGGCCGATCAATTAATTAATTCAAAAGCACGAATCTAGTTAGGGAAAAGAGCGAAAAGAAACCTACCTCGTCGAGTATCTAATCGAACAAAAGACAACAACGAATCACCTAAAGAACAGGGAGAAGCATCATGCTGATCAAAAGAATCAATCATCAAGACTCAGCCATTGAAGGCACACACGAATTATTCAACGCTAGACGAGTGAGCGATGAGGAACAATCTTGCAGAAAAAAGCGATTAGAATATTGCGAAAGACTTCTCATCCTACAGCGCACTCCTTAGTCATTCTGGCCAGAATACATTTCACGGCCAACTCTCCGATGAAACCGCGACAAACTGAGCTCAATTCGATTAATTGATCATTATTGAAAGCCAGAGAATCTGAAAGCCATGTAGTATTTTGAAATCATATAGCCAAATGATACATACACACTATCTACACTAAAAATGCAGCATTATCATAAACTTGCCAGGAAATATAGCTTCAAGTTACCTAGATAACTGGCCAGAAGTATCTTAATCAATAATTCAATGCAAGCGTGTAAATTCAACATAAAAACGTCATTAGCTAGCAAACATTTAACCTACTTAAAGATAATCATTTCGAAGCAAAATCTCAAATTCTCAATTAGCCTAAGAAGGAAAAGCCATATAAATTCATTTCCTTCTCATTATAATTATCGCCTAAGCAGGCATTTGAGAATTGACATTTAAGAAGTAATTCTGATGATAAATCAGAAAATATGGGCCGCATATAGACATCGCAAAAAAGCAAAGATGAGAATCGTCCTCGCAAAAGCCTTTACATAAAGCGAAAAAGAGAGCTATTGCTCCAAACACTTTTTCATAAAAGAGATAATTACTCTTTAGAATATAAATAAACAGAAATCCAAAAGGAACTGTACAGATATTCATCAATGCCACATGTGTGACATGAAGAAGGCAACCGAAAATCCCAATCCTGCCAACAGAGAAACTGCGTCATGTGTTTCCTCATACGCTTCGGGAATAACGGTTTGAAGAGTCATCGCTAAAACCCCACCTGCTGCCAGAGCCGTCGTTACCGCTTTTAATCCGAGAGGCGCTTCTCTCATCGTCGCGAAGGCCAACATAGAGGCAATTACACACGATATGACAACAATTGACCAAGTCAAAAGAATATTCCGGGATGAATAGCCGCTTCTTTTCAAGCCCACACCGCTTGCTAGGCCCTCTGGAATATTTGCGACTGCAACTGCCACAATTACAGATATAGTAACTAATTTATTGTCAAGAAAAGATATGCCTATACTCATGGACTCAGGAATACCATCAAGAACAGCACCAACTATTAATGCCATCGAAGCCTGCTTTTCAGCCTGTTCCTCAGGAGATAGAGCACCTAAACCACCACATTCAGCAGAATTCCTACGTCTGATTCCACCGCTAGATATTAAACGATTGACAAAAACGTATATACTAATCCCTAAGAAAAAGCCAAGCATTGAGAAATAGATACCGCCAATATCAAAAGCAACCTCTAATAGATCATACGACAAAAGTGCGATCAACATTCCTGCACTTAAGGCAAGAAAGATAGAAGTTAATCTCTTCCCAGGGGAAAATTTGAGCCCCAACATTGCAGATATCAGAACCGGAATCATTGCGACAAAGGACCAAATGCCAGCATCAAATATTGACCCTGCTACTTTTGGAGTACAAGGTTCTGCCGTGCCATCCATTAAATGCAATGGCGACAGAATATTATAAGTCGAATCGGACATCACATCACCGAAAAAAGGCGCCGTAAAGATCTCAGAGAAGTTCATGAGCAAAAATTGGCATGAAAATTAGAAAACATTGCAAGGGAAGTTAATGAGAGAAAATGTGTGAGACAACAAATGCTATCGCAAATCCAATGCCACCTAAAATACTTATTGAATCATGAGTTTCTTCATACGCCTCAGGCACAATCGTGTTGAAAGTCATTGCTAAAACACCCCCACCTGCAAAAGCAGTTAGAGCGGCTTTTGCAGAAAGGCTAACATCACTCATAGCTATATAGGCAATCGTAGAGGCAACAACACATGCCAAAACCACCGCGGACCATATTAAAAGTACTTTCTTTTCACTGAAGCCACTCCGCTTGAGACCAACACCACTTGCAAGACCCTCTGGAATATTTGCAACAGCAACGGCAAGTACAACTGAAGCACTTACTAAAGTATTATCGAGGAATGATATTCCAATACTCATTGACTCAGGGATACCGTCAAGTGCCGCACCAATAACAAGTGCAATAGATGCATTACGTTCAGATAGTTGATCCTCAGATAAATCACCAAGACCACCGCAATCTCTAGAATTCCTTCTGCCGATACCACCCTCAGATATAACACGATTCGCGACAATATACACAATAATACCCATTGCAAAACCGCCAAGGGATGGGGCTATTCCTCCAAGTCGAAAAGCGACATCTACCAAATCATACGAGAGAAGAGCAATTAACAGACCAGAGCTGAGAGCCAACAAGAGAGAAGTAATCCTCTTCCCTGGGGAAAATTTCAAGCCTACCCATGCAGAAATCAGCACCGGAACCATTGCAACAAATGACCAAAGAGCTGCATCAAAAACACTGCCTGCCAAACCAGCATCACTCTCCGATACAGCAGCCAAAGCCAGAGCCATATGAAGGCAAGAAAATGCTTTCATTAATTATAGCGAAAACGACCATACAAAACCACAACACAGGTAGCCAATCTAATAACCTAAATATTTCAACTGGAGACCAACCTCATTTATCAAAGCATAGACAGAATAAATAGCGCATCAAAGAAGCCAAAATCACCGATCAGAAGGAAATCCTTTGAATTTACTAGTATGTACACAGAGTTCCCAGCACATGCTCGCCACAATAGAGATATTGGTATCGATATCAGAGAGAAATTGATCGGGCAGGTCAATCAATATAATTATAACTAGTGAGTCTAACTTAGGCAGACAAAAACCTTTTCCTACCGCTAGCGAACGAGAAACACTACGCCCAAAATATAGCTTCTCCCTGCAGGCTCACTAATACCCTAGCGTCGCAGAGTAGACAGACGAACCAGTTCCGGTCAGGTAAATCTGGCAGGCATGCTAAACGATTCATAAACCAAACCTGCCAAGAGTATCTGCAATTCAGGCATCACGGCTAACAACCGCTTCAAGGTGAAGATGAAAACTATTCAAAGCAATAGTACCTTCAGACCAGGACTTTTTAAGCATTAGTAAAAAATTTATAATGCATTGGTCACAACACAGCCAGAGCTGACACAGCTCCTAATCAGTGGATGGGATGTGGAATTTAAACTAAAGATCCCGAGAAATAAAACGCAAATCAAAAAGATTAGCCCTGCTTTTGATTTTAACAGAAACAAGCTGAATACCATTAATTTAGCTCAATGCTGAAACAGACTCAACCAAGTAAAGCTCACGTAATGATGCCGTGGACGTACGAGCCATGCATTCAATCCCAGGACGTAGAACTCCTGTCTTGATCTGGGAGAACAACCAGTCACGACAAGAATTCAAATGGCAAGTCATCTCCTTCAAGGGTATAAAGCGATCCGGTGATCGTGATTGAACAAGAGGATAGACTTCTACCTACAAATGATCGATCCGCACAATCAGATAGTTTAATGATTTTTTATGCTGACGAGACTACTGCTCACAGAACTAAATAGATAACACTAATTAATTCTAGGTTCATATATCTGAAACAAAACCGAGAGTTCCTCAGACTTATACCAAAACAATCCACAATGTCAGACTTGTTGAATCAAAGAGAGAACATGGCATCTGAGAGGTCAAACATGTCTTGCGAGACTTAAAAGGCGAACAAAAAAAAGAGAAGTCCTCTAGATCTGATAGATCAAGCAGGACGTCGCTGAAAGATCTGATTGAAATTCACGCTGGCCTTATAGGCTAAAGATCAAACTTCACGTTGTTGCTCTTCTGTAATACCATCCCAACACGCGTCAACCAAATCCATAGTGGCTTTAGCTGCACCAAAGACACCCAGTACCGATAAAGGAAATGCTATCCAGGAGAACATTACAAGAATCACTCCAGGCGCAGCGCTCATAGCAGAACCATCTTTCGTAGAAGCACATGCAGACTCAACCACTAAGTGAATTTGAGTTTGGCGATCCAGTGCTCCACGCTTACGCATTGCTTCGGTGCGGAGACCAGTTAAGAAAGCTTGATAGGTGGCATAGACCAGAACCCCACCCAAGATGGATTCGCCCACAATCTCAGTTGAGGGGGGAGGGCCAGGATTCCTGTCGATGTTCACAGAAACGAGTCCTGCCAGAGGAGCAACCTCAACTCAAGCCTTAGGAATCTGATAAGGATGTCAAGAGCGCCCCATAGTTACGACTAAGAAATTCCACATTAGATCTGGTTTGCAGAGGCTTTAACTACACCGATGGGGGAGAGGAGGGCGCGGTTTCTAAAGACCGACTGACAGTAAGCAACCATTTCAGGCTCACGCTATTGATATCTAGTCAAATAGTAAATGGTAATTTCACAAGTGTGCTTAAAATATATTCGAGCCTATTGGCGCAGCATATCAAAAACTAAATCAGTGGACTAAAGACTTTTATAACAATTTCTCATTCCTATGTTCCAGCCGTCCATAAAAAGATTGGAGTATTTTTTGGGAGCATTCTTACCGTAAAGATTACTTAACTGCAAGCCTATTTTATTAGCCGCTCTTACGAAACTAGTACCATCTGGTTTCTTATTTGAGCCTTTTTCTAGTCTAGAATAAGACCAACTCAGTCCAACAACTGCGTGACAGAAAGACGATGCACTCTGCATGCCATCCCGCTTATTTCTCTGAATACGTCCTGCATAGGCCGTAACTCCGCAAGGGTAAACAAGCAAAGAGGTTAGAATTAATACTTTTAATACAGACAATGCAGTTGTAGCGCTCCACACCATAAATATAAGGCCATAGACGAGTGATGGCATAAAATCTTACTGAATAATTCCAACACAGGCCCGAGATCACGCACAAATATCAATCGATACATCAAATCTAAACAGCTCAGAGTTGATCTTTCTCGCTAAAAGTTAAAAAAAAGACCTTTATTCCTTCAAATCGTCTCTTACATCTGAATCAGCCTGCTTATCCCGAAATCTTTCCCAAGCCTCGTCTTGCAAATCCTCACAAATAGATCCAGTTACATCGCGCGATAAGTCTATAGCTTCTTGGTATGGAAGAAGCGAAAATTCCTTCTCGAATTCAGGGCTCCATTGAACATTCATATACTTCCTAACCTCGTAATAGTCATATCCGTACTCGTCCCAGAGCTTACATTTTTCATTTGCTACTGCAATAGTCCATTGAGGATATGAAGCATTATCAGCGAAAACAGGAGTAGAGTGAAAATACAAAAAAACTACACCTAAGATAAATCTTTTGGTAAGATCAGATACTGAACGGAATAGCCGCATGCATTTCACAGAAAACGAGGAATTCATACTTCAATCTTACCAGAATACACTCTAGGCAACATGGATCTCCTTTTTTCCTCAATGCCCTTATCAAGAGGCAATATGTAGTATCAGTGCCATATTGAGGAGGCGATAAAAGCTGCAGCAAATTCCAATCCTGCTTATAGAAATTGGAATCATAAGCTACCTAATCTTACGGCAAACGAATTTTTGCAGCACTCGATATTTCGCGCTAATACATATTAACGCGCAAGCAGCTTACGAATAATTAAACGGAGGGCGAAGCTGGGATAGGCTGTCGTTACGAAAAGCCAGCTAGAGAAATTAAGCACTACGAATAGCGCCCTTAATTTCCCTTGAAAACTAGCTCGACCATTTACAAGCACTGGGCTCACGAAGCTGAAAATCGTTTGATTATCTAAGGGTTACTTTGAGGTCAACAACCCACCTTCGCTTGCGTTCTTGTGAAGTAGCGCTGGTGACTACAGGATCTTCTCAACTTCCCGCATCCCATTCCTTGCCATGCCTCCAGACCCAATTGTTTTCGCCGCCAGCAACGGCGAGAACATAAGTCTTGCCTAACGCTGAGTCAACGCAGCCAGAGACGCCAAGCCAAGGCAAAGCTGACTGATCTCATCAGCCTCAACATTCCCTTTTAACACCACGCGTTCAGGCCGCTGAGATAAGTGCGGATCTCAGCAGCCTACGAAATCGACTGCACTCAGCCCCCCATTGGA